>NZ_RAWK01000233.1 GCF_003612165.1 Corallococcus aberystwythensis
GGCCCGCCAGGCGTGACAGCGCGTCCGGCCGGCCCTCCGCCAGGGCCCGGCGCCGCGCCTCCAGCGCGGACACCACCGCCACCAGCCGGGGCGCCAGCGAGGACACGGGCCTCCACCGGCCGGACTCGCGGGTGAAGGGCACGGCCTCCACGCCCGCGGTGCTGACCGTGGTGGCGCCCAGCACGCCCTCGAAGTCCAGCGTGGCGAAGGCCTCCGCGCGCTGTCCATCCGGCGCGACGGACACCGTGATGCGGGCGTACTGGAGCTTTTGTGAGACGAGCGGCGCCGCCGCGCCCGGCACGGCGAGCGACATGCCGTCGTGCTCGGCTTCCTTCAGCGCGGTGACGATTTCGGCTTCGGGCCCGGCCGCGAAGCCCAGGAGGCGCGGCCCCAGGAACAGGAGGACACCGGCGACCGCGAGCACGGCGATGCCGATGCCCCCCAGCCGCCCCCAGTCCTCCAGGCGCCTCACGACCCCAGCATCTTCTGGGCGCGCTGGGCGGCGGGCGTGCCCGGCAGGCGCTTGAGGACTTCCTTCAGCGTGTTCTGCGCGCGCTCCGTGTCGTTGAGCTTCACGTAGGCGTTGTGCAGGTCGAAGAGGGCCTCCTCCTCCAGCGGCGTGCCCGGGTAGTCCTTGAGCAGCCCCTCCAGGCGCTGGGCCACGGCCTTCCAGCGCTCGCGCTTCGCGTAGAAGGACGCGACGTACAGCTCGTGGCGCGCCAGGCGCTGGCGGGCGTCATCCCGGTGCGCCGTGGCGTCCTTCACGTACTGCGAATCCGGGTACTGGCGCAGGAAGACGTTCATGGCCCGGAGCGCGTCGTACATGGGCTTCTGCTCCTTCTCGTAGGAAGGCGGCAGGGCGAAGAACTCCGAGGGGAACTCCTCCACGTAGGAGAGCGCCGCGCGGTAGGCGGCGTAGTCCACCTTGGGGTGGGTGGGGTGCAGCCGCATGAAGGAGTCGAACTTCTCGCGCGCCTCCGGGAACATCTCCCGGGCGAAGTCCAGGTCCGCCAGCTTCAGCTCCGCCTCGCGGGCCGCCTCCAGGTAGGGGAACTTGGCGCGGACGTGGTCGAAGTACTTCTCCGCCTTGAGGTAGTCCTTGTCCTCCAGCGCGGCCTCGCCCAGCGCCAGGTTCTCCGCCGCCTGGGTCGCGTAGTCGGGTTCGCCCGCGGGCCCCGCGGAGAGGGCGGCACAGGAGGACAACAGCAGGGCGGACAGGACGAGGACGGCGGAGCGCATCACGCCTCCAAACTATTCGTCCTGCCCGGAGGGGTCCAGCGAAGGTTCGCCCACCAGCCGGGTCACGATGTCCGGCGCGAAACCCCGGCTCAAGAGCAGCCGCCCCGCTCGCGCCTGCTCCTTCGCATCCAGCGGGCGGCCTGCCAGGCGCCGGCGCTCCAGCACCTGCCGGGCGGCCTCCAGCGCATCGAAGCCCACCGCCTCCTTCGCGTCCGACAGCGCCCGCCGCGCCTCCGTGCCCTCCAGCCCGTGGGCCTGGAGCCGCTGGAGGACGGCGCGCGGTCCCAGCTTCCCCTTGCCCAGCAGGGCCTGGGCGCGTTCGCGCGCGAACTTCGCGTCGTCCAGGTAGCCCCACTCCGAAAGGCGGGCGAGCACCGCGTCGCGCACGGAAGCGGGGAAGCCCTTGCGCTCCAGGGCGAGCGTCAGTTCGTGCCGGCTTCGGCCACGCGCCTTGAGCAGGCGAAGGCAGGCGTCGGTGGCGCGCTGGACAGCCTCGGGGCCTTCGGGCTCGTCAACCATCGCGGAGTCCCTACCATGTGGTAACAGGCCTTCGCCATGCACCCCATCCTCGCCCGCTTCCTCACCGCCGACGCCGCCCGGGAGACGCTCCGCAAGGAGACGGCGGGTGAACCGCTGACTCCGGAGGAGCAGCACTTCGTGGCCGCCGCGGACGCCAACCCCAAGCAGAAGGCCATGCTGCTGGGCGTGAGCGGCCGCGCGCTGTCCTCCGATGCCCAGGCCGCGCTGGTGCTGCTGGCCGCGCACGGCGCCGCGCGCGCGCTCCGGGAGGACGAGGCCCTCGCCGCCGCGACGCAGAAGGCGCGCGAGGCGCTGAAGGAAGAAGGCGCGAGCGACGAGGAGTCGGACGCCTTCCTCGCGTCCATCCTGCTGGAGGAGGCCTTCGGGTACGAGCAGGACGTGGACAGCTTCGACGCGGACTACGTGAAGGAGTCCCTGGGGGAGGTGCCCGCCCTGGCCGCGCTGTCCAAGGAGTCCGTGGACGCGCTGTTCCTCGCGTTCGCCAAGGCCGCGCCCAACGACGCGGACCGCAAGGCGCGCGAGCACATGGCGCGGGCGCTGTTCGACATCGCGTGGGCGGAAGGGCCCACGTCCATCAATCCGGAGCACCTGGAGACGCTGCTCGACAACGAGGTCCTCCAGGAGTCCGACGAGGCGCAGGACGCGCGCGTGCGCGCCACCGTGTCGCTGCTCCAGACGCTGGCGCACCAGGGGCTCATTGGCCCGATGCGCCTCACCCGGCTGCGCGCGCAGCTGGGGGACGACGACGCCTGAGCGGCGCCCTCCCCCTTCGCACCCTGCGTTCCTAGAAGCGTTCGATCTGGAAGTCGTCGTCGCCCCCGGCCGCCGGAGCGGGCGCGGCCACCGGTGCGGGCGTGGGCGGACGGGCCGCCACCTGCGGAGGCAGGGGCCGGCCCTGCACGACGCCGGGCGGCGGCGTGGCGGGACGCGGCGCCCCGACACCGGGCGGCGGCGTCATCGGACGGGCGGCCATGGGCGCACCAGGACGCGGGGCCTGGGCCACCGGCGCGGGCGTGGGCGCCGCGGGGGCCGCCTGGGCGGGAGCGCCCTTCTGCGCGAAGGACGCCGAGCCCGGGATGGGCCGCTCGTCGCCGGCCTTGGCGTCGAAGTTGTCCCACTTCGAGTCGGACGTGCCGCTGATGCCGGAGAAGCGCAGCGCGAAGTCGTCCGGGTTGCTGGCCTGGCGGTGGGCCTCGTCGTAGGTGACCAGGCCGTTGCGCACCAGGCTCATCAGCGACTGGTCGAAGGTCTGCATCCCGTAGGAGTCCGTGCCCTGCGAGATGGCGTCGTGGATCTCCTTCGTGCGGTCCTTGTCTTCAATCAGCTCGCGCACGCGCGCGGTGACGCGCAGCACCTCCACCGCGGCCACGCGGCCCTTGCCGTCCGCGCGCGGCACGAGGCGCTGGCTCACCACGCCGCGCAGCACGCTGGAGAGCTGCAGGCGCACCTGCTTCTGCTGGTGCGGGGGGAACGCGGACACGATGCGGTTGATGGTCTCCGTGGCGTCCAGCGTGTGCAGCGTGGACATCACCAGGTGGCCCGTCTCCGCGGCGTGGAGCGCCGTTTCAATGGTTTCGTGGTCGCGCATTTCGCCCACCAGGATGACGTCCGGGTCCTGGCGCAGCGCGCTCTTCAAGGCCTGCGAGAAGCTCATCGTGTCCACACCCACTTCGCGCTGGTTCACGATGGAGCGCTTGTCGCGGATGAGGAACTCGATGGGGTCCTCGATGGTCATGATGTGGTTGGTTTCGTTGGAGTTGATGAAGTCGATCATCGCCGCCAACGTCGTGGACTTGCCGGAGCCCGTGGTGCCCGTCACCAGCACCAGGCCGCGCTCCTCGCCGCACACCTTCTCCAGCACCGGGGGCAGGAGCAGGTCCTTCATCGTCATCACCTTGAAGGGGATGACGCGCAGCACCGCGCCCACCGTGCCGCGCTGCTGGAAGACGTTCACGCGGAAGCGGCCCAGGCCCGGCACTCCGTAGGCCAGGTCCACCTCGTTGCTGACCTTGAACTTCTCCTTCTGGAACTCGTTCATGATGCCGAACGCCATGCGCGCCACCTCTTCCGGAGGCAGGCGGCGGCCGTCCTTGAGCGGCACCAGCGAACCGTCCACGCGGAACATGGGCGGCAGGCCCGCCTTCAGGTGGATGTCGGAGGCTCCGCCGCGCAGGGCGATCTGCAGGATTTCGTTGAGTTCCATGGGAGGGCCCGGATGGTAGCAGAACGCTCGCGCCCACCGCGACGGGGCGCGGCCTACCCGCTTGCCCGCAAAGCACGACGGCGGAGGCTTCCCGAAGGAAACCCCCGCCGAAGAGCGGCCGGACAGCTGGCCGGCAAGCGTGATTAGCGCTTGGAGAACTGGAACCGACGACGGGCGCCGGGCTGGCCGTACTTCTTGCGCTCGACCGCGCGGGCATCGCGGGTGAGGAAGCCGGCCTTCTTCAGCGCCGGACGGAACTCCGGGTTGAAGGCGCACAGCGCGCGCGCGATGCCGTGACGGATGGCACCGGCCTGGCCAGAGAGGCCGCCGCCGCGCACGTTGACCGTGACGTCGAGCTTGCCCTTCTGCTCCAGGATCTCCAGCGGCTGGTTGAGCACCATCTTCGACGTCTCACGGCCGAAGTACTCGTTGATGTCGCGGCCGTTGATGACGACAGCGCCGTTGCCAGGACGCACCCAGACGCGAGCGGTGGCCTCCTTGCGGCGGCCCGTGGCGTAGAAACCGAGTTCAGGATTGATCGCCATGGTTGTTCCTTACGCCTCGACCTTGTACGCCACCGGCTGCTGCGCGGTGTGCGGATGGGTGTCACCAGCATACACCTTGAGCTTCGTCATCATCTGACGGCCCAGGGCGCTGCGGGGCAGCATGCGGCGCACGGCGTTGAGGATGACGTCCTCAGGGTGGCGCTGGCGCAGCTTCTGGAGGTTGGTGATCTTCAGGGCGCCCGGGAAACCGGCGTACGGGTGACGGTAGTACAGCTTGTCCGTCTCCTTCGTGCCCGTCACCTTCACCTTGTCGGCGTTGATGACGATGACGTGGTCACCCGTGTCGATGGACGGGGTGTACGTGGGCTTGTGCTTGCCCTTCAGGAGGGTGGCGATCTGACTGGCGGCGCGACCAAGCACCTTGTCGGACACGTCAATGACGTGCCACTGGCGCTTGATGTCCCCAGCCTTGGCGCTGTAGGTCTTCTGCGACATTTCGTGCACTCCAGACTTCGGCGCGGCGCCCAGGTGCATGCCAGGGGCCGCGTGCTCGTGCGATACCAACCGCGGGTCCTCCGCCTAAACTCCGACAGAAGCCCGGAAAGGCTGACCCTCCTAGTCGGACGCCGGGATCAAGTCAAGGTTGGGCGTACAGGGGGGGCCGTCAGGGCGCCCTGCCGGGGGTGCCAGGGCCCGGGCTGCCGGCGGCGGGCTTCTTGAAGCGCTCCTTCAGGTTGGCGAAGAAGTTCTTCTCCTTCTCGTCCGGGGGGCCCTGACGCGGCGCGTCCATATCCACGACCTCGAAGGCGTCCGGGGGCAGGTCCTCCAGGAAGCGCGAGGGCGTGCGGGGGACCTCCTTGCCGCGCTTCACGCGCACGGTGGAGCGGGTGAGGTAGAGCAATTCCTTGGCGCGGGTGATGCCCACGTAGCAGAGGCGGCGCTCCTCCTCGAGGTTCTGCGCCTCGCCCTGCATGCCGCCGTGGGGCATCAGGTCCTCCTCCATGCCAATGAAGAAGACGAGCCGGTACTCCAGGCCCTTGGAGGCGTGCAGGGACATCAGCGTCACGCGCTTGTTCTGCCCCGGCACCTCTTCCTCCTCCTGGCGCGTGTCCAGGCTGAGGCGGTTCAGGTACGTGAGGAGGCTGGCCTTGGGGCCCTCGCGCTTCTCGAACTTCTCCAGTGACGCGAGCACCCCGTCCACGCCCTTGAGCTTCTTGTCCGCGGCGGTGCCGGAGACGGCCTTGGCGCGGGTGGCTTCCCGGAAGCCAATCTCCTCCAGCAGCTTGTGCGTGGCTTCCGACAGGCGCGGCGTCTGGGCGAAGGCGTCGCGGTAGCGCTCCACCATCTCCACGAACTCCAGCACCTTGCCGCCCGCGCCCGCGGGCAGGTCGTCGTAGGTGTCCGCGCGGCGCATCACCGTCCAGAGCGTCACGCCCTCCGCGCGCGAGTGCGCGTGCAGCCGCTCCATGGTCACGTCCCCGATGCCGCGCGAGGGCACGTTGACGATGCGCATGAGGGAGATTTCGTCCAGCTTGTTCGCCAGGACCTTGAAGTACGCGATGACGTCCTTCACTTCGCTGCGGTCGAAGAACTCGCTGCCGCCCACGACTTCGTAGGCGATGTTCTTCTCGCGCAGCATCTCCTCCACCGGGTGGGCCTGGCCGTTGGTGCGGTAGAGCACCGCGATGTCGTCCGCGGGGACGCCCAGCGAGATGTGCTTCTGGATTTCGTGCGCGATGAAGCGCGCCTCCTCCTCGTCATTGGGACACGCCACGACCTTCAACAGCGGACCGCCCTTGCGGTCGGTCCACATGCGCTTGTCCTTGCGCTCCGGGTTCTTCGCGATGACGGCGTTGGCCGCGTCCAGCACGCGCTGGGAGGAGCGGTAGTTCTGCTCCAGCCGCACCTCCTTGCCGCCCGGGAAGTGCCGGTCGAAGTCCAGGATGTTGCGCACCTCCGCGCCGCGCCAGGAGTAGATGCACTGGTCGTCGTCGCCCACCGCGCACACGTTCTTGGACGTGCCCGCCAGCAGCTTGAGCAGGTCCAGCTGGGCGTGGTTGGTGTCCTGGAACTCGTCCACCAGGAGGTACTGGAAGCGGGCCGTGTACTTGCGGTGCAGGTCCGGGTGCTCGCGCAGGAGGCGCGCGGGCAGCACCAGCAGGTCGTCGAAGTCCACCGAGCCCTGCGCCTTGAGCGCGAGCTGGTAGTCCGCGAACACCATGGAGGTGATGAGGTCGTAGTCGTCCCCCATCCCCTCCGGCTTGGGCTGCGGCGTCTCGCCGGAGTTCTTCGCCTTGGAGATGAGGGTGAGGACCTTGCGCGCGTCGAAGGCGCGGTCGTCGATGCGCTTCTCGCGCATGGCGCGGCGGATGATGGACAGCTGGTCGCCCATGTCCGCGATGGCGAACTTCCGGGGCCAGCCCAGCCGGTGGATGTCCTCACGAAGCACCTCCGCGCCGAACGCGTGGAAGGTGCACACCAGCACGCCCTGGGCGCGCGGCCCGGCCATGTGGATGAGCCGCTCCTTCATCTCCGTGGCGGCCTTGTTGGTGAAGGTCACCGCCAGGATGTTGCGGGCCATGATGTGGTTCGGCCGCTCGTTGAGCAGGTGGACGATGCGGTGGGTGATGACCCGCGTCTTTCCACTGCCCGCGCCCGCCAGCACGAGCAGCGGGCCCTGGAGCGTCTCGACGGCCTCGCGCTGAGGAGGATTGAGCTTCGAAAGGTCCATTGCGCGCGGGGCAGGGATACCCTTTGATTCGTCCGTGCGCGACTATTTCCTCCGGCTGGCCATCGCCTCTCTCGCGCTCTGCGTGGGCGGCGGATGCCTTGACGACCGGCGCACGACATCTCCCACCCCGCGCGACGTGGTGACGACCGCCGCACCGTGCGTGTACTTCAAGGACCTGGCGCCGTTCCTGCCGGAGTCGCTGGAGGGGTTCACGGTGGGTTCCACCGCGGGCTCCACGGGGAAGTACGGCGAGGTGTCCGTGTCGGAGGCGGAGCGCACCTACACCCGGGGCGAGGGCCGCGAGGTGAAGGTGCGCATCGTGGACACCACCATGGGGCTGAAGCTGGGGCAGGCCATCCGCGAGGCGGCGCAGAAGGCGCGCGGCCGGGCAGCGAGCGACCCGACGGCGCCCATCCAGTGGAAGGAGGCCGTGGGCTTCGTGCGCTATGACGCGGAGGAGGCCGTCGCGGAGGCGAACCTCCTGGTGGGTGACCGGTTCGTGGTGGCCGTCACCAGCCGTGGCTTCCCCAGCACCGTGGAGGTGCGGCGGGTGGCGCGCGGCATCGACCTGGCCGGGCTGGCCCGGCTGCAGTGACTCAAGTGTTCAAGGAGCGTTTGTGGCGGTGAAGGACAAGGGGTCGCGGCCCCAGACGACCCAGGAGCTGGCGGAGCAGGAGAAGGCGGCGCGCCTGGGCGTGTCGTCCCTGGGCAAGCGCGAGTTCATGGAGCAGTTCCAGAAGCTGTCCAAGAGCTACTCGGTGGACCCGGGCAACCCCGGCTCCTACGCGTGCGAGGGCTGCCAGCGCTGCGCCAACTGCATGTTCTGCAAGGACTGCGACAGCTGCCACCAGTGCACGCACTGCACGCGGTGCGAGCTGTGCACCAACTGCTCGCACTGCGTGGAGTGCAAGAACTGCCACGCGTGCGCCTACTGCGTGCAGAGCGAGAACTGCTCCAGCAGCGCCTACGTGCTGATGAGCAAGAACCTGCAGGACTGCAACTACTGCTTCGGGTGCGTGGGGCTGTCCAAGAAGGACTTCCATATCCTCAACGTGGGCTTCAGCCGCACGGAGTACTTCAAGGTCGTGGGCCGGCTGCGCAAGGAGCTGGGCATCCCGTAGCAGCCCGGCTCCCTGCCCTACCGCGCGCGCTTAGAGGGCGCGCACGTAGAGGGCCTTGAGGTACTCCGTCTCCGTGAGGCCCGCGAGCACCGGGTGGTCCAACCCGGCGCCGCGCCGCTCGAGAATCTGCACCGGGCGCTTCGCGTCCGCGGCGGCGTCCAGCACCATGGACTCGAAGCCCTGCCGGTCCAGCTTCCCCGAGCACGAGCACGTCACCAGCAGGCCGTCCGGCTTGAGGCAGCGCAGGGCGCGCAGGTTGAGCTCGTGGTAGGCGCGCAGGGCGGTGGCCATGCCCTCGCGGCGCTTGGCCAGGCCCGGCGGGTCCAGGACGATGGTGTCGAAGCGGCGGCCCTCCTGGTCGAAGCGGCGCAGCACGTCGAACGCGTTGCCGTTCTCCACCTTCACGTTGGCGCGGCCGTTGGCCTCCGCGTTCGTCTGGATGCGAGCAGCGGCCTTCGCGTCCTGCTCCACCGCGAGCACCGACGTGCAGTGCTTCGCGAGCGCGAGCGCGAAGCCGCCGTGGTAGCTGAAGCAGTCCAGCGCGTCTCCGCGGCCGAGCTCGCCCGCGCGCAAGTGGTTGTCCACCTGGTCCAGGAACGCGCCCGTCTTCATGTCGCCCAGGAGGTCCACGTCGAAGCGGTTGTCGCCCTCGTGGTAGGTGAAGCGCGCGGCACCCTCGCCGTGCAGCAGGCGCACCTCGCGGGGCAGGCTCTCGAAGTCGCGGCCGGAGGCGTCGTCGCGGCACACCACGTGGCTTGCGCCCGTCCGCTCCACCAGCGCGCGCGCGAGCATCTCCTTGCGCGCGTCCATGCCTTCCGACAGCGTCTGTATGGTGAGGCCCTGGCCGTAGCGGTCCACGAAGAAGCCGGGCAAGAGGTCCGCCTCGCCGTGCACCAGGCGCAGGCCGTCACGCCCCGGCAGCACCGCGCGGCGGGCGAGCGCGGCCTCCACGCGGCGGATGAAGAAGGCGTCGTCCACCTTCTCCTCGTTGGGGCCCTTGCGCGTGAGCAGCCGCAGTGCGAGCGGGGAGCGGCGGGCGTAGAGCGCCTGTCCGATGGGGTTGCCCTGCGGATCCACCACCGCCACCACCGCGCCCGGCGTGTCGGTGGCGGGGGGCTCGGTGAGCTCCGTGCGGTACACCCAGGGGGTGCCGCGACGCAGCGTCTTGGCGCCCTTGAGGCTGACCCGGGCGGTGGGAAGGGAAGGCATGTGCGGTTTCACTCCAGGCCGCGCGCGGCCAGTTCCTCGTCGTCTTCCCCGCGCAGATGCCCGATTTCATGGAGCAGTGTCACGCGAATCTGTTCGCGCAGCTCCTCGGGCGTGCGCACCGCGCGGGCCAGGTTGCGCCGGTAGAGGGCCACCGAGCGGCAGGGCGTCTCCGAGCCGTCGCACGGCTCCTGGAGGGAGGGCCCCCGGAACAGGCCCAGGATGGTGGGCGACAGGGGCGGCTGGTTAGCGAGCAGGTCGTCCTCGGAGGGGATCTCCTCCGCGGCCACCGGTACGCCCTCCAGGTCGCGGCGCATGTCCGCGGGCAGGTCCGCCAGCGCCCGCGTCAGCTGGGCCTTGAACTCGTCCGGCGACGGCAGGGGCGGCGGGGGGAAGTCCCCGGGCTCCAGCGCGCGGGCCTTCTGGAAGTGTTCGTCCGCCCTGGCCCACTGGCCCTCGCGCTCCAGGAGGAGGCCCAGGTGCTGGTGCGCGTGCGCCGCGCGCTCCTTGTCCTTCAAGAGCGACGCGAAGGCGGCCTTCGCCTCACGGAAGCGGCACAGCTCGAAGAGGGCCAGGGCCTTCTCGTACTTCGCCTCGTGGTTGCCCGGCTCGCGGGCGAGGACGATGGCGGCCCGGTCCAGCGCCTGGTCCGCCTGCCCCAGGTCGTTGAAGGCCATGGCGGCCACCAGCGCCAGGGAGGGCACGAGCTCCGGGGGCGTGGAGGGCTGGGACAGGCCGCGCTCGGCGTAGAGTGCGCCCAGTTCGTCGCGCTCACGCGTGGAGGGCAGCTGCACCGCGTACAGGTGCGCGGCGCCCAGGAGCGCGTCCGCGTCCCCCGGGTCGATGGCCAGCGCGCGGGCGTAGGCGAGCTGCGCTTCCGGCTCGCGGTTGAGCGCGGCCAGGGCGGCGCCCCGTTCCGCGTGGGCGGCGGCGAGGTCCGGCTCCAGCGCGGCGGCCTGCGCGGCGCAGGAGAGCGCTTCCGCGTAGTGGGCCGCGTCGTAGTAGTCGCGAGCCGCGTCCAGGGGCTCCCCACCCCGCGCGTCGCACACCGCCAGCGGGCGCACCTCCGCCACCGCGTCGTCCGGGCGCTTCACGGAAGCACTGCCGCCCGCGTCGGGGAGGACCTCCGCGAGCGCCCCCGCGTCGGCCCCCACGGCGGTGGCCGCCACGCCCGCATCCGTCCCCGCGTCGGCGTCCGCCGGAGGGTTGCGTTTGCAGGAGGCGAGCAGGAGGAGACAGACAGCGAGCAGACCGCGCCGCGACATGGGCGGGGAGGCTATGGCATCCGCCCCATGCACAGGAAGCGGGGACGTGCCTGCCCGCCTGAAGGGGCCCCTGCCCTCCCCGGCTGCATTATCCTCCGGCCTCCCATGAGCGAACTCATCCTGGCATCCACCTCCAGCGCGCGCCGGGCCCTGATGGACGGGCTGGGCCTGCCCTACCGCACCGAAGCCCCCGGCGTGGACGAACATGTCGCCGCGGGCCTGTCCGCCGAGGAGGCCGTGCGGATGCTCGCCGTGCGCAAGGCCCGCGCGGTGCAGGAGCGCCATCCGGACGCCTGGGTGCTGGGCGCGGATCAACTGGTGGAGGTGGGCCACGAGGTGCTGGGCAAGCCCCAGGACCGGGACGCGGCGCGCGCGCAGCTTCAGCGCCTGCTGGGGCAGACCCACGTCATCCACACCGCCGTGTGCCTGCTGGGGCCGGGGGGCCACCACTCGGAGACCGTGGAGGATACGCGCCTGACGTTCTTCGCCGTCCCGCCGGAGGAGCTGGAGCGCTACCTGGATACCGGCGAGTGGGAGGGCTGCGCGGGCAGCTACCGCGTGGAGGGCCGGGGGCAGGCGCTGCTCCAGAAGCTGGAGGGCGACCGCACCAACGTGCAGGGACTGCCCATGCTGTCCGTGGTGCGGCTGTTGCGGCAGGCGGGCTTCGACCTCTTCGCCCGTCCCTGAAGTCCCGTCACCCCGCGCTGGACAGCTCCGCGAGGATCTCCTGGTACGCGGCGCGGGCCTTGTCGGACTGGTCCGCCTTGAAGCTCACCGCCGCCACCACCGGGTGGCCGCCCCCGCCGTAGCGGCCGGCGATGGCGGACAGGTCGTGCTTTCGCGTCTCGGGCTTCCACGGGTTGGAGCCCAGCGACACCTTGGCGCGCGACGCGCCCTTGCCCACCCACAGCGTGTAGCGCGCGTCCGGGTAGAGCGCGTACGCGATGAACTTGTTGAGGCTGTCCACGCCCTCGTCCACCAGGTCGAAGTGGACGACGCCATTCTCGTACCGGGCCTTCTCACGCACGAGGTCGATGTTGCGCTGGTGCCGGAAGAGCAGCGGCTCCAGCGGGGCGGAGATGAGCGGCGACGCGGCGATGTCCGCCAGCGAGTCCGTCTGCATGCGCCGGATGACCTCCGGGATGAGCGTGTCGTCCTTCGTCGCCTCCAGCACCGTCATGATGCGCAGCGCGGGCTCCTCCAGCGCCACCGCCATCTGGGGGCTGGGGAACTGGGCGCCGTCGATGATCTCCGCCCAGTGCAAGAGGTCCTTCAGCGGGGACGCGTCCCAGCCGAAGCGCTCGCGCGCCACGTCCGCCAGGTACAGCGTGCAGCTCTTGCGATGCGGGTCGTGGAACTTCTGGCCGCTGGTGTCGCGCTGGAAGTGGGGCTCGTCGCCGGGCTGCTGGAAGGCGGAGGCGTGGTGGTCGAACCACCAGGTGAGCCGCGCGTCCTGGCTGTAGCGGAAGTCGACGATGACGTTCTCGTCCCCGGTGAACACGGCCGGGTCGATGCCCTCCGCGCCCGGCTTGTGGGCCAGGCCCCGGTAGCTGAACGTCGCGTCCGCGCGCACGCGCTCCCGGTAGAAGCGCGTGAAGACCGCGGCGCTGGCCGCGCCGTCGAAGCAGTTGTCGTGGAAGAGGACCTGGACTCGCATGGGCGTCCGCCCTCTACCCCGAATCCCCGCCGCGCCCCAACCCCACCGTGGTTCCCTGGCCGCAGGGCTGTGGCCAGGGGGTGACACCCGACCCAGCCCCTTGTGGTCGCACGGGATTGAACGAGTTGCGCGCCATTGAACGATGCGTGGAAATCACCTCTGTGGCTGAACGAAAAACTCGACAGAACGAGGAACGACCCTGAAGGGCTGAAAAAAGGAAGGCCCTTCGGCCCCACGGAAACCCGCTATCCGCAAGGAAAACCCCCGGAATCACGAACCTGACGGGGAGGCTGAGCCCTGGCACCTCGCCTGCATGGTGTCAGACCGACGAGGTACTCACCCGCGTGGCACGAAGTGGCGGGAGGAACCATGGCGAAGCGGACCGCAGGCAAGACGAAGGGTGGCACGGTGCGGCGGCAGGGTCGGCGGGTGATGCCCGCGCTGCGTCGCACGGCGAAGCGCGCGCGGGTGGCGGCCCAGAAGGCCCAGCTCACCGTGGGCGAGGTCATCGCGGCGGCGTTCGACACCGCGGGCGGCGAGATGAACGGTGTGCTGGAGCTCGTCACCTCTCCGCAGATGACCCGCGCGCTGGGCCGCCGCATCGTCGTCGTGGGCTGAAAGCAGCCCGCGTCCCGGCCCCTGAAGCCCAGGCCGTGCTTCTGGAAACGGAAGCGCGCGGGCGCGCTGGCCGTCGCGACACGTTTGTCAGCCGTCCTCCACCAGGTGCCGCGTTTCACGTGAGCGCGGGTGGAGCCCTCCTTCCACTTTTTCGTCCCGGAACCTGGATCCGCTGGACCGGGTAATGGATCCGCGCGCGGGTTCATCCGGACCCTGGACTGCCCGCGTTCGTCACTTCGCGCGGGATGAGCCATGCGCTTCGCACCTGGAAACACGACGGCCCGCACTCCCCGGTGAAACGGGGAAAGCGGGCCGGGAAGCCCCGGAGACCGGGGCTTGGAGCAGCGGTGGCTAGCGGGGCTGCCAGCGCGGGCGGTGGTCGTCGCCCTCGCTCGTCAGCACCGTGTAGGTGGTCTTCGGGTGGTCGATGCGCGTGCCGGTGGGCTGACCGGTGGCCGGGTCGAGGGGCTGCACCCGGAGCTCGCCGCCCAGGATGTAGGCCAGGAGGCGGCCGTCCGGGGAGAACGACGGCAGCGTGGCGCCCTTCACGAACTCCACGGGTGCGCCGTCGGCCTTGCCCGTGGTGGTGTCCACGCGCTGCAGGAAGATGACGTTACCCTCCTGGGTACCGCACAGCGTGGCGGCGGCGTTGCCGCACAGCGTGGCCGCGCCAGCGACGTTCTGGTAGTAGGCGCGCACGTACGCCACCCAGCTGCCGTCCGGCGCCCAGTTCGGGTTCGCGATGTACGAGTCCACGGTGCCGCCCGTGACGGAGACGGACTCCTTCTTCGCGAGCAGCTCGGGCGTGCCGCCCCCCGTCAGCGGCAGCGAGTACAGCTTGAGCACCGGGGTGACGTCCGTGCCGAAGGTCGCGGTTTCGCCTTCCGGGTTGGCCAGGAAGAGCAGCTGCGAGGTGACGCGGTTGTAGTGCGGCTGCTCACCGGTGTCGGGCGTGTCCTTCAGCGGGGTCACCGTACCGCCCGTGGACACGAAGATGCCCGTGCCCGCGGCGCTGTACGCGAAGTCCGTGCCGTTGGGCGCCCAGTCCGGGAACGTGCCGTTCTGGGTGACCTCCGTTTCCACGCCCGCCGTCGAGACGGTGGAGATGCCCGTGCTGCCGCGCACCCAGGCGATGAGGTTGCCCGGCTCCCACTCCATGTAGCGGATGCGGGCAAGGGCGGGGGCCGTCGTCAGCGCGGTGGGTGCGGCGGCCGTGAGCGGCACCGGGCGCATCGCGATCACCGCCGCGGGGGTCGTGACCTCTCCCTGCACGAAGGCCACCTGGGTGCCGCCCGGACCGAAGCGCGGGTAGGCGCTGGCGACGCCGTCAGCGCTCAGCGACGTCATGCCCGGCACGTCGTAGGCCGTCACCAGCGCGCGCGTGCCGCCGTCGTTGCCCGTCACGGCGATGTAGAGCGACTGGCAGGTGGCGGCCTCGCAGCGCAGGCCCGCCATGCAGTCCGAGGACGCGGTGCACGCGCCGCCCTTGGCCACGTTCATGCCCGCGTCGGTGCCGGCGTCCATCTCCGTGCCCGCGTCGGTGCCGGCATCGACCTCCGTGCCCGCGTCAGTGCCCGCGTCGACCTCGGTGCCGGCGTCGACCTCCGTGCCCGCGTCGACCTCCGTGCCCGCGTCCACTTCCGGCTCGGGGGTGAGGTTGCGCAGCTCGCACTTGTTGTCGGCGTTGCAGGTCCACTGCTGGCCCTCGGGCGCCACGCCCTTGTCCCGGCAGTCGAACTGGTCGACGCATTCGTCGCCACAGCCCGTGGCCAGCATCGTCAGTGCCCCGAACAGCGCGCCCCACACCACTCGCTTGGTCATTCTTGTGGCCTCCAAAGTCAGGGGGCGCGTCATAGCTTCGCGTTCACGGATGGCGGGACGCCTTGAAGGGCACGTCATCCGGCCTTGTCAGTGATTGAACGGCTCTGGGAAGAAGGGTGCTCAATGATCGACACGCACTGCCATCTGGACGCCTCGCGCTTCGACCCGGACCGCGACAGCGTTGTCACACGCGCCTGGGCGGCGGGGCTGCACGGCATCCTCATCCCCGCGGTGGGACCGGAGACGTGGGAGCCCCTGCTGGAGCTGCCGCGCAAGGACGCGCGCATCCAGGTGGGGCTGGGCATCCATCCCCAGTTCCTGCCGGACCTGCGGCCGGAGGACGACGGCGAGCACCTGGAGCGGCTGGACGCGCTCCTGGGCCAGGGCGGCGCGGTCGCGGTGGGCGAGTGCGGACTCGATGGCCCCACCCTCCCTGGCGCCCCGCTGGAGCGGCAGTTGGCGGTGCTGCGCGGACACCTGGCCCTGGCGCGCAAGCACGGGCTGCCGGTGCTGATGCACTGCCACCGGCTGCACCCGGCGATGATGGAACTCCTGAAGGAGGAGGCCTGGCCGGAGGCCGGCATCCTGATGCACAGCTACAGCGGCGGCGCGGAGCTGGCGCGCTTCTACATCCAGAAGGGCTGCCACTTCTCCTTCGCGGGCCCGGTGACGTGGGCGGAGGCGCGCAAGCCGCTGGACGCCCTGCGCGTGATTCCGGCGGACCGGCTGGTGGCGGAGACGGACTCGCCGGACCAGGCGCCCACGCCCTTCCGGGGCCAGCGCTCGGAACCCGGCTACCTGCCCCACATCCTCGCGGGCATGGCGCACGTCCTGGGGGAGCCGGTGGAGGTGCTCGCCCAGCGGACGACCGAGAACGCCCGCCGCCTGTTCCGGGAAGCTTTCCCCTCCCCTTCGCGGTAGGCGAGCGTCGCGTGATAGAGGAGCCCTTC
>NZ_RAWK01000234.1 GCF_003612165.1 Corallococcus aberystwythensis
GAGGGGAACCGGGCGGGGAGAGTAGCACTCGCGGTAGAATGGACCGACACAGCCGGCGGAAAAGGCCAGGACGGTACGCATGCCCAAGAAGAAGGACGCGAAGGCGCGAGCAATCGCATACCAGGAGAGGCAAGAGGGGAAGCAGATGGCCCGCATCCCTCCTGTCATCGAGAACCGGGACGCGCTCGACTGGCTCCTCAGCAGCGACCTGGCGCCTCACGCGGAGAAGATCTTCCACCACTGCGTCAACGGTGACGGGCAGGGCGGTGTCATCAGCTTCGTGGACTACCTGGCCTGGCTGCCGGAGTTCCGCCACCACCGCGAGGGGGATCGAATCGTCCAGCTGGGGCTCACGGAGGACTGGCCTGTCTGTCCCTACCGCGTCCTCTGCGCCACGCTGCCGTATGTGATGCATTACGCGGACGCCGCGGGAGAGTGCTCCAGGCTGGCGAGGCAGGCCATCTCCGCGGGCAATCACACGGTCTTCCTGCCCGCCCTGCATGACCATGGCTTCCAGGTGGTCTTCCTGGTCCCCCAGAACATCCTGACGTTCAAGCCGAACTGCCACACGTCGAAAGAGGTCCAGTGGTACTTGCAGAAGGGAAATGAGGCGCTGCTGGAGGATGTCCTCTGGGTGTTCGGCTCATGCAACGCCATCTCCCCCCAGGACTGGAACCTCTACTTCAAGGATCCGGACCCGGGCGTGATGGACAAGAAGGTCAGGGCCCTGCTGGAGAATCCCTACCCCTACATCAAGAATCCGAAGAAGTTCGATCCCAAGGTGGTGCGTGCCTTCAAGCTGAGATGCGAGAAGTACGTCGCGCCCGCGAACGTCGTGCGCGCGAACGACGATGACGACGGCTCGGACATCGACATCGACTCCCTCTGAACAGCGGACCGCGGGACCTTGTACTTGCCCTTGAGCGTGGGCAATCCGACCGGGGCTCAGCGTGAGCGCTCCGTGGCATCGCGGTCACGCTGGCGGAGCAGCGCCGCGGCCCGGATCCGCACGCTGGCCATGGGGTGCTCGCGGGCCGCATCCTCCAGCGAGGACACCGCGGCCTCGCCCAGGTCCTTGCGGAGGAAATCCTCGCAGGTGCCGTGGAACCGGTCACTGACGAGGCAACGGATGGCGTTCTGGATGACGACCGGCGCGTTGCGGTACGCGGCTTCATTGCGCAGTGCCGCCCGGTAGGCCGCCACGCCATCCACCCACCGGAGGTTGTCGAAGTCGACGTTCCCCTCCAGGTAGCGGACGTAGGCGCTCGCCGGGTACTTCGCTGCCAGCTTCTTCAACGCCGCCAGGGCCGCGTCCCGTCGCTGCGCCTTGATCAACCGATGGACCTCGTCGATGCCCGGGAGCTGCTCCACGACGGGCTCCCAGGCCGTGGCGCCCGCCGGTGCCTCCGCCCGTGCTTCCTCTCCCTCGGGGACCTTGGGGGACGGGCGCTCCGAGGACACAGGCGCCGGGCTCGCGGACCTTGATGCCAACGCCCACCAGCCAAGGCCCACCGCGGCCAGGGAGAACACCACCGCGCCTCCCACCACGCGGCGCGAGCGGCTCCGGGCGGGCAGGGGCGTGATGGGGCCAGACCGGACCGTGGCCTCGGACTCCTCCTTCCTGGCCACGGCCTCCGTCGGAGTCACCGGCAGAGGGGCCGGAGCGCGGGCTTCGGCCTCAATGCCCACCGGCGTCGCGCGGGGCTGCGCCCGGGCGTTCCGGGTCGCGAGCACTTCCTCCCTGGGACGTGACGGCGTGGGCGAGGAGGAGCGCGGCGCCACCGGTGCATCGCCTGCCACGGGCGCCATGGGGAACACCGCCGGACCCGCCCCGGCCCCTTCGAGCGCGGCCAGGAACTCCGTGGCGGACTGGAAGCGATCCCCCGGGGCCTTCTCCATCGCCTTCGCCAGCGTCGCTTCCAGCTCCGCGGAGAAGCCCGCGTCAGGGGCGGCGTCGCGCAACCGGGGCGGTGTCACCTCGCGCTGCATGCGCAGCAGCTCCGCGTTGCTGGTGGCGTTGAAGGGCTTCTTCCCGGTGAGCAGCTCGTAGAGCAGCACGCCGGTGGCGTACAGGTCCGTGGGCGGGCCCACCGGCTCGCCGTGGATCTGCTCCGGGGCCATGTACGACGGAGTCCCGAGCATCATCCCCGAAGTGATGCTCGTCACCTCGTCGCGCAGCTTGGCCAGCCCGAAGTCGAGGATGCGCACCTGCTCACCGAGTCCGACGGCATGCGTGACGATGATGTTCTCGGGCTTGATGTCCCGGTGGATGATGCCCTGGTCGTGCGCGTGGGCCAGGCCGGCGAGCACCTGCCGCACGGCGCTCAGGGCCCGGGCCGGCGGCAGCGGGCCGTCGCGCAAGAGCGCCCGCAGCGTCTCGCCGGTGACGAAGTCCATCACCATGTACGGCGATTCCTGATCCACGCCGAAGTCGATGACCGACACGCAGCAGGGATGGGTGAGGCGGCTCGTGGCGCGCGCCTCCACCTGGAAGCGCTTGCGGAAGTCGTCGTCCCGGGCCGCCCAGGCGTGGAGGAACTTGATGGCGACGGGCTTGCCCACCTCCAGCCGCTCGCCCCGGTACACCATGCCCATGCCACCCGCGGCGAGCCGCTCGATGATGCGGTAGCGCTCCTGCAACACCGAGCCGATGCGGGGGTCCGAAACGGCCGTGGGCTCATTCATGGGCGCGCACGATAGCAAGTGGCGGCGCGCGACTTCTGCCTACCTGCCGCCAGTTCGTTCACACACTCGCGGTGGAATGCCTGCCTGGGGGGCGGTGCCAGGGCCGCTCAGGCCGCCCGCAGGAAGCGGGCCTTGTTGCGCTCGATCCACTGGGCCAGGGATTGCGCCTGGGGGTTCAGCTCCCGCGTGAGCACCGGATCCCTGGCGGCGCAGTACTCCGTGGCGAAGTCCCGCATGAAGTGGAACATGTTCGCCAGCTCCGCGGCGCCGGGGAAGTTGAACGTCCGGTACACCTCCGGCGACATCGATTGGTAGACCACCTCCTGCCCGAGCACCTGCTTCAGCGTGCTCGCGATCTCCGCGCCCGACAGGTGCTCGCTGGCCAGGCCCACCGTCCTGGCCACGCCCTCTGGCCCCCGCTGGAAGATGCCGTGGAGACAGCCGCCCAGGTCCTCCATGGCCAGGCCCGGCAGCTTCTGGTCCTCCGTGGGCAACACGAAGTCGAGCGTTCCGTCCGCGTTGCGCTTCGACCCCATGCCGAACAACAGCAGCGTCTCCCAGGGCAGCGACGTGCGCACGAACGTCACCGGCACGCCCAGGTCCGTGAAGGCGGCGTCGCTCTCACCCTTCACGTCGAACTGCGGGACCTTGTACTTCCCCTTGAGCGTGGGCATCCGCGCGTCCCCAGGCGGCATGAAGCGCCGCGTGTCCTCCTGCGTGGACCAGAGGACGTGCGCCACGCCCGCTTCCTTCGCGGCGTGCGCCATCGCTCGCGCCTGCGTGAGCTCCCGCTCCGGCGCGGTCTGCTCCCAGGAGCTCGTGACACAGAAGGCGCCGTGCGCTCCCGTGAACGCCGCGCGCAGGCTCTTGGGGTCGTTCACGTCCGCGGCGACGACCTCCGCGCCCAGCTTCGCCAGCTTGCGCGCCAGCTCCGAGCCCGGCTTGCGCGTGAGCGCGCGCACCGTGAATCCGCCTTGAGGGTCCGCGAGGATGGCCCTCGCGAGCCCGCCTCCTTCCTCTCCCGTTGCTCCCACCACCGCGATGATCTTCTTGCTCATGGTCATGTCCTCTCGTCCCGGGCGCTGCTGGATGGCCGGAAGGCTCGCGCAAGGCCCGCGTACGCGTGGAGCAGCTGCTTCTCCCCGCGCCGCAACAGCACGCAGTTGCGCTCGTTGCGCGACAGGTCCGCTTCGCGCAGCAGCTGCTCGTCCTCCTCCAAGGTCGTGTCGAAGCCCGCGAGCCGCGCCTCGCAGAGGTCGCTCAGGTGCTGGAGGACCCGCGCCTCCGTGCGTGAACTCAGCGGGGCCACCGGGCCCAGCCCCTGCTCGTCACGGGCCTCGGCCGCGAGCCGGTCCAACTCCTCCGCGTCCGCGCAGGCCACGCGCAGGAAGGAGAACATCGCCACCGTCGAGGAGTGGCCGTAGTGCAGGGGCACCTCGAAGCGGCGCCGTGACGCCGGGGTCGGCAGCGAGAGCAGCTCCCGCTTTTGCTCCGCGTGGGGCACGTCCTCCGGGACGCCCAGATAGAGCACCAGCGTGTCGTCCGGGTTGTCCTCGGGCACGAACCCGTAGTTCAGCAGGAACCTATAGCTTGGCTTGATGCCATAGCTGATGTGCAGCTCCTCGCCCCGGGCCACGGGCTCCCGGGCCCTCAACACGAAGGCCCCGTCCTCCGTGTTCCCCCACACGACCCTGGGCGAAGCGCGGTGGTTGAGCATGTCCGCCACGGGCACGACACACCGGATCAGCCGGCCCTCCACCGTCAGGCCGAAGCTGCGGCTGATCAACACGTGCTGCGCCCACAGGAACGCGTCGGGCGTGAAGCGCGTGAAGCCAGGCACGCTCGCGGCCAGCTCCGCGTACCGGGTCAGCATCAGCTCCTTCCACCGCGCGACCTCGCGCAGCGTGGACGAGCCCCTCAGCAGCGACAGCTCGCGCGCATCGAAGAACAGGGGCAGGTGCGGGAAGGCGCGCGGCAGCACGTCCAGGTAGGGCTTCCAGGGGGAGTCATCCCGCTCGCGCTCCTGGAGGAGGAAGGCCGCCAGATAGGACTCCTCGCTCGTGCCGGGTGCATGGGCTTCGATGAGGCGTCCCACGTCGGAGGCGCGCGCCTCGTCGAGCGTCATCAGACACGCTCGCGGCACCTGGAGCACCACCTCATCGGGCGCGATGTCGGCGTTCGCGAAGACGCCGCGCTCGTCTCCCTCCAGATGACCGACCCACAGCTTCGGGAAGCTCGCGCCCGCCTGCCTGCTCCAGATGAGCGCGAGGTGCTCCTTCAGCGGGTGCTCCTCCTCGAGGGTGTCCGGCTCTTCGTCGTGCGCGCTCATGGGCTCCGCCATGCGTCGGGGGTGGTTCCCATGAAGACGTCCGGCCGCGCGCGTTGTGATTTGCCTCGATTTCGGCGTCGGCGGTTATTGAGCGAGTAAGAGGTTTTTCACAAAGACCGCGCTGCACCGTTTCCAGGGGCACTTTTTTGAGCACTGGATACCGTGAGCACAACTTCGACTCAGTCTCCCTTCTGGCGGGTCTGGCAGCAGCAGAAGGAGCATCTGTTCCAGCAGGCTCTTCGACTGATGGGAGGCAATGTCGCGGATGCGGAGGACGCGGTGAACACCACGATGCTCCGCGCGCTCCAGAAGTTTTCGTCGCCCCCCGGGAAGATCCTCAACGAGCGAGCCTGGCTGAGCCGCATCCTCCACAACATCTGCATGGACATCCATCGCGAGCGGCAGCGCCGGGGCGAGGCCGAGGGGCGGATGGACGACATGGAGCCCGTGGAGCCGGAGTCCCACGAGCCACTGCCCGACGCGGGACTGCTCCAGCGCGAGGACGCCGAGGCGATCCGCAGGTGCATCCAGGCGCTACCACCCAACCTGAGAGGTCCCCTGGTGATGCGCTACCTTCAGGATATGTCCTATGCCGACATCGCCGCGCAGTTGAGATTGACTCACTGCAACGTGCGCAAACGCATCCAACTCGCGTACGGCATCCTCCGCGCCACGGTGCCGCAGGCCCTCCACTCGCGTTGAGTAGAGGGCCTGCTGCCGCTGCTCACTCCGGAAGAAGGCGGGGCAGGACGTAGCGGCCCGGCGCCGGTTCCACGCAGCGCAGCGCCCCGTCGCCAGGGATGCGCGCGGGGACGCGCTCTGTCGAGCGCGCGGACTGCCAGGCTTCCCAGTCCGTCCACCACGAGCCGGGGCGCTCCTCCGCGCCCGTCAGCCACGCGTCCGCGTCCGGCGCCAGCGGCCCGGAGCCGGGCACCCAGTGACGGTACTTGTTCGCCGCTGGCGGGTTGATCACCCCCGCGACATGGCCCGAGCCCGCGAGCACGAAGCGCACCGGGCCGGCGTAGTGCCGCGCGCCCCGGTACACGGAACGGAACGGCGCGATGTGATCCTCCCGGCAGGCCTGCACGTAGAGGGGGACGCGCACCTGGCCCAGGTCCAGCGGGACGCCTCCGAAGGACAGTGCCCCCGGTTGGACCAGGCGGTTGTGCAGGTACAGCTCGCGGAGGTACGTCGCGTGCGCGCGCGCGGGCAGCCGCGTGGGATCCGAGCTCCAGGCGAGAAAGTCGCTGGGCGCGGGCTCCCGGCCGAGCAGGTAGTTGTTCACCACGAAGGACCAGACCAGGTCCTTCGCGCGGAGCAGGTTGAAGGTGGTCATCATCTCCAGCCCGTCCAGGTAGCCGCGCTGGCGCATGTGGGCCTCCAGCCGCTCCAGTTGGGGCGCGTCGATGAAGGCACCCAGGTCCCCGGGCTCGCTGAAGTCCACCTGCGTGGTGAGCAGCGTCGCGCTGGACACGCGCGTGTCTCCTTGCGCGGAGAGCCACGCGAGCCCCGCGGCCAGCAGCGTGCCGCCGATGCAGTAGCCCAGCGCGGAGACCTCCTGCTCGCCGGTGGCGCGGGTGACGGCGTCCAGCGCGGGGAGCAGCCCGTGCAGCAGGTAGTCCTCCAGCTCCACGTCGGCGTGGCTTTCGTCCGGGTTCACCCACGACACGAGGAACACGGTGTGACCGCGCTCCACGGCCCAGCGGACGAACGAGTTCTCCGGACGCAGATCCAGGATGTAGAACTTGTTGATCCACGGCGGCACCACGAGCAGCGGGCGCCGGTGGACGGTGGGCGTGGTGGGCCGGTACTGGAGGAGCTGGAACAGGCGCTCCTCGTGGATGACGTCGCCCGGGGTGGTGGCCAGGTTCTCTCCCAACCGGAAGGTCCGTGGCTCCGACATCCGGGGGGCGAGCCGGCCCTGTCCGCGCGCCAGGTCCGTGAGCAGCGCCTCCATGCCCGCAAGCAGGCTGCGGCCACCGGATTGCCTCGCGGCGCGCAAGACCTCCGGGTTGAGCGCGGGGAAGTTGGAGGGCGCGAGCGCCTCCGTGAGCTGGCGGGTGTAGAAGCGCGCCTGGTGCGCCGTGTGGGGATCCACGCCCGGGACCTCCGCCACCAGGTCGTGAAGCCAGTCCGCGCCGCTCAGGTACGCGCGGCGCATGAAGTCGAAGAAGGGCTGCTCCTGCCAGGCGGGATCGCGGAAGCGGCGATCCCCGTCCGGGCGGGAGGGGCCTCGTGGGACGCCCAGGCGCGCTGAGCGTTCCCACAGGCCTGCTCCCGCCGCGAGCATCCGCTGGGGGTCCATCGCCAGCCGGAGGAGGACTTCCAGGAAGGCGCGCCGCATGGGCTCCAGGGATGCGTCCATCGTGCGCTCCTCAGTACATGTGCTGCCCACCATTGATGGTGAGCGTGGAGCCGGTGATGAAGCCGGCCCGGTCGGAGGCGAGGAACGTCACGGCCCGGGCAATCTCGTCGCTGCGTCCCAGGCGGCCCACGGGGATGCGGGCGCGGATCTTCACCAGCTCGTCAGGAGGCACGGCGTGCAGCAGGTCCGTGTCGATGTAGCCCGGCGCGATGAGGTTGGCGGTGACGCCGCGGGCCGCGCCCTCGCGCGCCAGGGCCAGCGTGAAGCCGTGCATGCCCGCCTTGGCCGCCGCGTAGGCCGTCTGGCCCAGCTGGCCCGTCTGCCCGTTGATGGAGCCGATGTTGATGATGCGGCCGAAGCCGCGCTCGCGCATGGGGCCCACCACCGCGACGCACAGGTTGAAGCAGGAGCTGAGGTTGGTCTGGATGACCTCGTTCCACTGGTCATGCGTCATCTTGTGCAGCATGGCGTCCCGGGTGATGCCGGCGTTGTTCACCAGCACCTCGATGGGGCCAATCGAGTCGACGATCTTCTGCACTCCCGCCGCGCACTGCTCGGCGCTGGCCGCGTCGAAGCGGAACGCCGGGATGCCCGTGCGGCTCGTGAAGGCCTGCGCCGCCTGCTCGTTCGCATTGTAGGTGACCGCCACGCGGTAGCCCTGCTGCCTCAGTGCATCGGCGCTCGCGGCGCCAATGCCGCGCGTTCCTCCTGTCACCACTGCCACGCGTCCACTCATGGTTCTTCCCTCCAGGTTGGGGTTTGCGCCTGAAGGACGCCGTCACGTCCCGGGTGTGAATGCCCGGGCGCGGGAACGCGTGGATTCACAGCCACGCGTCCTCGCGCGTCCCTTCAGGGCTGTCCCGTGGAGGGGGGCGCTGGGAAGGGTGGATTGGGAACCGTCGGCCTTCCTCTCCGCGGGACGGCACCACACGCGCAGCATCCGCGAGAGGACATCCATGACACAGCCACACGCACCGCAGGATCGCCCGCAGGTCATCGTCGTCTTCCAGGGCGGCGGTGCCCTGGGGGCCTATCACGTGGGGGCCTATCAGGCCCTGGAGGAGGCCGGGCTCCACCCGGACTGGGTCTCCGGCATCTCCA
The DNA here is from genome assembly GCF_003612165.1 of Corallococcus aberystwythensis. GTDB lineage: Bacteria > Myxococcota > Myxococcia > Myxococcales > Myxococcaceae > Corallococcus > Corallococcus aberystwythensis. The sequence continues at coordinate 8,481 of NZ_RAWK01000234.1, forward strand.
TTGGCGCCTTCACCGCGGCGCTGGTCGCGGGCAACCGTCCGGAGAAGCGGCTGGAGCGGCTGGAGGCGTTCTGGAAGGAGGTGTCCTGGCCCGGCACCGAGTGGGGCTCGCTGTTGAAGGGGCGCATGCGCCAGCTCTTCAACCTGGGCAGCCACATGACCAGCCTCCTCTTCGGCCAGCCCGGCTTCTACTCCCCCAGGCTGGTGCCGCCGAGCCTCGCGTTCCCCGGCTCGCCGGAGGCGCTGAGCTTCTACAGCACGCGGCCCATGCGCTCGACGCTGCGGCGGCTGGTGGACTTCGACTACATCAATTCCCGCGCGACGCGGCTGAGCCTGGGCGCGACCCGCGTGAGCGACGGCCACCTGGTGTTCTTCGACAACACCCGCGGCATCGTGGGTCCGGAGCACGTGCTCGCCAGTGGCGCGCTGCCGCCCGCGTTCCCGCCCAGCCTCATCGACGGCGAGCTGTACTGGGATGGCGGCTGCGTCACCAACACGCCGCTCAACGCCATCCTCGACGACCCGCCCAAGCGCCACGCCGTCGTCTTCATGATCGACCTGTTCGATGCCCGGGCGCCGCTGCCCACGGCCATGGATGAGGCGAGCTGGCGCATGAAGTCCATCCAGTACGCGGGGCGGACGTCCAGTCACCTGGAGCAGTTCGCGAAGGTGTGGAACCTGCGCAGCGCGGTGACGCGGGTGGTGCGGCGCGCGTCGGCGTCCTCGCCCATGGCCTTCAGTGAGGAGGCGGAGGCGAAGCCCACGCCGCGGCTGGACATCATCCACCTCACGTACCAGCGCGGCGAGCATCAGCTCTCCAGCAGCGACGCCGAGTTCTCCCGGGCCTCCATCGCGGAGCGCCGCGCGGACGGCTACCGCGACATGCAGCGGGCCCTGGCGACGTGCCCGTGGACGCAGCCCGCTCCCGAGGGAGGGCCGCAGGCGTTCAGCGATGACGGCACGGAGCAGGCCGGAGGAACCGCCCTCATCCACCGCGTCGAAGGCGATGAAGTCCACACCCAGGTGCCCCTGTCGTAACCCCAGAAGGAGCTACACCATGACCGAAGCGAAGAAGACCGACACGCAGGCCCACCTGCTGGACCTGGGGCGGGGCCTCCTGGAGCAGGCCGTCGCCGTCCAGCGCTCCGCGCTCGAATCCTCCCGGCAGTTGGTGGAGGGCGAGGGCGTGGTGCGCTCGCTGCGCGAGCAGCACGAGGAGTGGCTGCGCAAGTCGCTGGAGGCCCTGGCGCCGCTCTACGCGCTGGAGCAGTCCGCGCGTGAGCAGGTGCTGAAGGCGCAGACGCGCCTGTTCGAGCTGGCCGATGACACCCTGCGGGGTTTCACGCTGCCCGGCATGGAGCGGCCCGGCTCCCGCTGAAAGCATCGCCGTATTCCAGCCCCCAGCCCCGGACGGCGCGTTGGCCGTCCGGGGCTTCGTGCGTCCTGGGGTCAGGCGCGCGGCGTCAGCGGCAGCCGCACCGCGGGATCTCCCAAGAGGACGTAGCCCCCCAGGTCCTGGCGCAGCATCCAGAGGTGCGCGCGCCGGGCTGCGTCCACCTGCACGGGGCGGCCAGCGCTCCGCGCCTGCTCCTCCTGGTCGTACAGCGTGGTCAGCTCCAGGTTGGCCTGGTGGCCTCCGCGCAGGAGCCAGCTCAGGCCCAGGCCCGCGCGGCGGCCTCGCGCCAGTTGCTGGAGCGGTTCCAGGAAGCGGGACACCTTGCCGGTGCGGTTGTCGCGGTCCTGGAAGCCATACGTCCACGCCAGGTCCACGTGTCCGAAGACGGCCAGCGGTCCCTGGGGATTGGCCAGCGCGGCCTGGGGCAGCGCGGCGACGAAGGGGCGCTCGCCGGGCTGGGGCAGCGCCGCGGTGAGGGAGTCCAGCCTCCCGCTGAACTGACCTGCCGCCTGCAACTGCTTCAGCCAGTGCTGGAAGGCGCTCCGCGACGGAGTGCCCGCGCCAAAGCAGGCGAAGAGGAACCAGATGCCGCCGGGCAGGAAGGGCCGCGCGGCCAGGGCCTCGCCGGCCAGGTGCAGGCCCTCGCCCAGGTTGAGCGCGCCCTGGAGCGCGAGCTTCGTGTCGGTGTTCCGCCAGCCCGCGCGTGGACTGCCCAGGCCGTGGCTCATGGAGAAGAGGAGGGAGGGATGTGGCAGCGCGGCGTGTTCCAGCAGCTCGTTCGCGGCGGCCTCGCCCGGCACGCCCAGCTCCAGCACCTCCCGCGCGGGGAAGCGGCCCAGCTCCCGGGCATTCCGCGCCGAGGCGATGGCGGGGGCCACCAGCGACTGGTAGCCCATCCGCGTGGCCGCGGTGCCGTCATGGACCGTGAAGAAGAGCGAGCGGGCCTGGACCTCGGGGGAGGGCGCGCGCTCCCAGCGGAGCACCTTGTCGGCATAGGCCGCGTAGTCCTGCTCGCGCCGGAAGGCCAGCCGTCCCACGTAGGCGCTGGTGGCCGCGGCCTGCTGCAGCTCGAAGGGCACCTGATCGAAGTCCCCGAGGAAGAGCAGGTAGCGGGGCCGGTCCGCCACGGGCACCGCCTCGTCATCCAGGACGACGCGCACCCAGCGCGCGAAGTCCTCCAGGCTCCGGGACTCGCGGGCCAGCTCCGGCTTCACGCGGTAGACGTGGACGGGGTGGCCCTCCTGCTGCTCCTGCCGGCGGCGGCGCAGCGGCTCGATGAGCGCGAGCAGCCGGTCGCCTTCAGGTCCCTCCGGCGCGACCAGCCCCCAGCGCTGCGCGGGCAGCGAGTTGGGATCCTCGCCGTCGTCCCACAGGTGGTTCTCCTCCTGCGCCTGGGCGTCAGCGCCGCGCGGAAGGTTCGCCGTGGCCTCCGCGGGCAGGCCTTCGGGTGCCACCGGCTGGTGTGAGTCCGCATGTGACAACAACAGTTCAACGTTCTCCGTGCTCATCGTGAGCGGGCCTTTCGCGAGGCGCCCGTGAATGGGGCCTGCCGCAAGAGACGCGGAGGCGCGTGACGGTGTGAGTTGTCATTCACACACAAGGGCCGTGCACCGTCCTGGAAACGCAGTGCCCGGCGTGTCCGCCGGCAACCCAATCCCAGGAGCACCCCCATGCAGTCCGCCGCGCAGCTTTCCTCGTACATCATTGCCTTCGCCGGTGCCGCGCGCACCGCGCAGCGCCTCATGTCGTCCGGCATGGATCCGATGACGATCGCCGAGTACTACTTCGAGGTGAACCTCACGAGCGACTTCGAGATCAAGAGCGAGACGGACGTTGCCCTCAACGTCTGGCGCATGAGCATCAAGGAGAAGCTCACGCTCGACTACAAGGAGCACATGGGCCTGACGGTGAAGTGCACCATCAAGCCCGCCGCCGTGCTCGCCGCCCAGGGCGCCAGTGGTGGCGGGGCCGCCTGATAGGTCCGCCCCTCGCTGAGACGCGATGAAACAGACCCGTCGCCGCCGGTGCTCCGCGACGGAGCACTGGCGGCGACGGCATGCCCGCCACCCTTCGCCCTGCAATCCCTTCCCAATGGCAAAGCCCAATCCCACGCCCGACCACGCCCAAGTCCTCATCCACGACCTCATCCTGGCCGTCCAATCCTCGCTCGACATCGCGGAGGAGACGGCCCGCAAGCACTATTCCTTTTCCGTGGTGGAGCTGGAGGTGTCCGCCAGCTTCGAGTTCGAGATGACGGAGCAGGACAGCGACATCCCCGAGGACAAGCCCCAGCCCAAGCGCTGGTTCTCGCTCTTTGGCGGCGGCGGCAGGAAGGATCCGCTCACCCATTCGCGCCTGCACGACCTCAACGACAAGGACTCCAGCAAGCTCACGGTCCGCATGCTGTTCCGGCCCGGCGGCAAGCACCTGGTGGGGGACACCACGCCGGCGGCGGATGGAAGCGCGCCCCCGGCGGCGGACGCGTCGAGCACGCCCGCGAAGTAGCCCTGACGCGAACGAGCCCGCGGTCCCGCCCGCGGCCCCGGAAGACGGGCCGCGGGCTCTTCGTGTTTCAGGGGCACGCGGCTTCGCGTGAGACCGTCACTTCGCCAGCAGCCGCAGTGCCCGCTGGTAGTACGAGTCCCGGGACGCCTTGCCGTTGTAGCCGCCGTTGATGCGCCGGGTGATGGCGTCGAACTCGCCCTTGTCGGCGTGCTTGTTGAGGTTGCGGCTGTTCCAGAACCAGACGGCGGTGCGGAAGCCCACGTCGGGGTCCGCCGCGCGGGTGGGGTTGTTCTCCAGGTCGAGATCCAGCGCCTCGCCCGCCGCGCGGTAGTTGGTGCGGCCGGTGATCTGGATGGGGCCGCGGCCCTTGTAGCGCGCGCCGTCGCCCGGCTGGGTGTTGCCCAGGTCCTTGCGGCGCTCGTAGGCGTGGCCCGAGGCCAGCTCCTCGAAGTAGCGGAACTCGGCGCTCTCGTGGGCAATCTGCGCCAGGAACGCGGCCTGGCGGCGCGGGGTGTTGATGCCGCCCTCGGACATGGCGTCGTTCAGGTGCGGCAGCAGCTCCTTCAACCGCGCCCCGGCCAGCCGGGGCATGAGCGTGCGCAGGTGCTCCACCGTCACCGCCTGGAACGTCTCCTTGGGGGCGGCTTCGGAGGAGGCTTCGGACTGTTTCGACTTGGGGGTCTTCGAACCAAAACCAAAGAAAGACATCCGGGGGACTCCTTGGCTGTCGCGTGGGATGCCTGGAAGACGCCGGGTCCCCGGGCGTTGTGAGTGTTTCAGGGCGCGTCATGGAGCCTCAGGGAGCGGCGTCCGCCCGTGCCGGCGCTCGCACTCCACGGTGGCCTCCCAGGCCCGCGCGGGCAGGTCCCCCAGGTGACCGCGCCGCTCTCCGGGCGTCAGGCACGCGGAGCTGACCGCCTGGAGCTTCTCCTGGAGCCGGTCAACGGGGAGCGGCTCGCGCGGACGCCACACGCGGGCGCTGCCATCCGTGGAGCCGGTGACGAGCCGGGGCTCCTCCGGGCGGGGGCTGAACGCGGCCGACGTCACCTCGCCCTCGTGCGCGGAGAGGACGAGGTACGGCTCCAGGGGACCTGCCGTGAGCCACACGCGGGCGCGCCCGTCCGCGCACGCGGTGACGAGCCGGCTGCCATCCGGGCTCCAGGCGGCCCAGGGCACCGGGGACTCGTGCCGGAGGAGGGCGTGCGCGCCGCGGACCCGGCCGTTCTCCACGGTCCAGATGCGCGCCGTGCCGTCCTGGGAGGAGGTGAGCACCTGCTCTTCGGCCTTCGGGTGGAAGGCGGCGGAGAGGACCCAGTCGTCATGGCCATAGAGCGTGGCCACCAGCCGCCCCTCCGCGCTCCAGATGCGCGCGGTGCCGTCCTGCGACGCGGTGATGAGGCGGCGGCCGTCCGCGCTGAAGGCCACGGAGCGGACCTGGTCGCCGTGGCCCTCCAACGGCACGGGCGCCCGCGTGCCGTCCACGCGGAGGATGCGGGTGGCGCGCGGGCTGGAGGCGAGCGCCACCCACAGGCCGTCCGGGCTGAAGGCGGCGCCGAAGAAGGGCTCGCGCTGGGCCGCCAGCACGCGCCGGCCCTCCACGCTCCCGTCCGAGGGCCACAGGCGCGCCGTCCCGTCCAGCGACGCTGTCAGCAGCCACCTGCCATCCGGACTGAAGACCACGGAGCGGACGTCCTGCGCGTGGCCCCGGAGCACGCGCACGAGCCGGCCATCCTCCGACCAGAGGCGCACCGCGCCGTCCTGAGATGCCGTGGCCACCTGCGTCCCATCCGGGCCCACGGCCACGGACCAGACGAAGCCGCCCGGCTCCTGTAGCGGAAGCGAGTCCCGGGGCGCGTCCAGCCGCCACACCCGCGCGGTGGCGTCGATGGAGGCGGTGACGGCCTGCTTTCCATCCGGACCGAAGCCGCCCCACAGGACGGTGGAGCGGTGGCCGGGCAAGAGCCGGGGCGGCGCGTCCTCCCGCGTGGACCACAGCCGCGCCGTCGTGTCCGAGGACACGGTGAGGATCCACTCTCCCAGCGGGCCGCCGAAAGTCGCCATGCGCACGGCGCCCTGGTGGCCGCGCAGGACCCGGGGCTCGCCCCGTCCGTCGGCCCGCCAGAGGCGCGCGGTGTTGTCCAGGGACGCGGTCACCACCCACTGCCCGTCCGGACTGAAGCGCGCGGTGGTGAGCTCGCCCTGGTGCCCCTTCAGCAGCACGGGCCCCTGCGCGCCGCTGACGGGCCAGACGCGGGCGATGCCGTCGCGCGCCACGGTCAGCACGTGCGTGCCCTCCGGGTCGAACGTGGCGGAGGTGACGGGGGCGGGGTGGGGCAGCTCGCGCGGCGGTTCCAACGTCCGCACGGACACGATGCGCGCGGTGCCGTCCTGCGAGGCGGTCACCAGCCGCTTCCCATCCGGGCTGAAGGCCACGGTCTGCACGGAGCCCCGGTGCGGCACCTCGCGCGGCTTGTCCGCCGTCTCCAGCGGCCACAGCCGCGCCAGCCCATCCCGCGACGCGGTGGCCACCCACTTGCCATCCGGGCTGATGGCGCCCCACTGCACCACGCCGCGGTGCCGGAACGTGCGCAGCAGTGTGCCGTCGGCCGTGCTCCACAGCCGCGCCGTCCCGTCATGCGAGGAGGTGAGGATGCTCAGCCCTCCGGAGGGGCTGAAGGTGGCGTGGTAGACGGGCCCCTCATGGCCCGCGAGCACGCGGGGCTCCGCCTCTCCGTCGGTCCTCCACAGCCGCGCCGTGCCGTCCTTCGAGGCCGTCACCACGCGTTGGCCGTCCGGGCTGACCTCCACGTGGACCACGGCCTGCGTGTGGCCCCGCAGCACCGCGCGGCTCAGCGGCTCCTGGAGGACCTCCGACACGTCCTGGGCCCAGCCCTGGAGCTGCCCGGGCTGTTGGACCTCACGCAGCATGAGCAGGGCGAGCGTGGGATTGTCACGCCGCAGCTTCCGGGCGACGTCCAACAACACCAGGTCGCGGGCGCGCTGGGCGTAGCGCTGCGCCTCCTGCCGCTCGCTCCGGGCCCGGGCCTCCAGCTGCCGCGCGTTCCACGCCAGCCCCGCCATCACCCCCGCCACCGCGAGCGCCCCCACGAGCAACCTCCTCAGGCGCCGCCGGGCGGACGCGTCCTGGGCCTCGGCCGTGGCCATGCTGGCGTCGAGGAGCTGGAGCACGTCCTCGCCGGGCTCCTCGCTGTAGCGGCGCAGGATGTCCTGCGCGTACCCCAACCGGCTGCCGGACAACAGATAAGGCACGCCGCCATCCGGCTCTCCCCGGTGCGCCAGCCACGTGTGCGCCCAGGACTGCAGCTCGCGGAAGTGCTGGAGCCGCTCCTGATCCGCGCGGGCCCACTCCGCCAGCTCCGGCCAGGTGCGCAGCAGCGATGCATGGGACAGCTGGAGCCACTCCACGCCCGCCGCGTCCTCGTCGCGCGTCAGCAGCCGCGCGGTGAGCAGCGT
>NZ_RAWK01000235.1 GCF_003612165.1 Corallococcus aberystwythensis
CCCCGCCTCCCCAGCTCCCTCGACTGTTGTCCTACCTACCCTTCAGGACGGGACAATGTTCACCCTCTTCACAACATCCGGACCTTCCTGTACTTCCAAGGTGTTGCACGTTGATCCGCCCCTGTCCCCCCACAGAGGACCATGACTGCTCCCACTGTCCTCATCTCGGATGATGAGCCCCTCGTCGTGTCCGCACTCGCCCGGGAGGCCAAGCGCTCCGGCCTCGTCTGCGTGTCCGACACCACCTCCGAACATGTGCTGGAGCTGGCCCGCAAACACCGGCCCGCGGTCATCATCCTGGACATCAACCAGCACCAGGACGGCCGGGACCTCCTCGCGCAGCTGAAGAAGGACCCCGTCACCCGCGACAGCAAGGTCATCATGCTCAGCGGCGTGGAGGACCAGTTCACCCGCCACGTGTGCTTCGAGCTGGGCGCCGACGACTACGAAGTGAAGCCGTGCGACCCCACCTTCATGGCCCGCATCGCCCGGATGGCCGCCGCCGCTGTGCGCCCGCCCGCTTCGCCCGAAGCCGCCTGACTCACGACGGCCGCAGTGAACGGATGGCCGCCGCACGGTCCTTCGCGCCAAACACGTAGCTGCCCGCCACCAGCACCGTCGCACCCGCGTCCACCACGCGCTTCGCCGTCTCGGCGTTGATGCCGCCGTCCACCTCGATGTCCACGTCCAGCCCCCGCGCGTCCAACATCGCGCGCAGCCGGCGGACCTTGTCCACCGTGGACTCGATGAACGACTGGCCCCCGAACCCCGGGTTCACGCTCATCAAGAGCACCATGTCCACGTCCCCCAGCACCTCCTCAATCGCCACCAGCGGCGTGCCCGGGTTCAACACCACCGCCGGCTTCGCCCCCGCGTGACGGATGGCTTGCAGCGTGCGGTGCAGATGGGGGCTCGCCTCCTGGTGCACCGTCAGCACGTCCGCGCCCGCCTTCACGAACGCGTCCACGTACTTCTCCGGCTCGACAATCATCAGGTGCACGTCCAGCGGCTTCGTCGCCACCCGCTTGATGGCCTCCACGATGGGCGGCCCCAACGTGAGGTTGGGGACGAACCTGCCATCCATGACATCCACGTGAATCCAGTCTGCGCCGTCCGCCTCGATGGCGCGGACCTCCTCACCCAGGCGGCTGAAGTCACAGGAGAGCAGCGACGGGGAGATGCGAACGGGGCGGGTCATGGCGGCGCTTCATAACCGCTTCCGGATTGCCCTGGTACCTTCGCCCGGCAGGACAGCGGGCTTGCGGACAGAGGTGGACCCACCAGGTGGGGGGGCCGGGCGGCCGAGACACGCTGCGTGCTACAACCTGACGCGCCCGCGGCCACCCGCCGCATCCCACGGAGCCCGCCCCGGTGCTTCCCCAGTCCGTGCCCGCCTCCCCCAACCTGTCCCGCCGGCTCGCGAAGCTGACGTCCATCCTGGATGTCGCCAAGGCGATGAGCGCCGAGCGGGACCTCGACCTGCTGCTGCCTCTCATCCTCTATGAGGCCACCAAGGTCGTGGAGTCGGACCGCTGCTCGCTCTTCATCCTGGACCGCGAGCGCGAGGAGCTGTGGAGCAAGGTGGCCCAGGGCTCCAAGAACGAAATCCGCCTCCCCATGGGCAGCGGCATCGCCGGCCAGGTCGCCCACACCGGCGCCGTCATCAACATCCCGGACGCCTACGCCGACCCCCGCTTCAACAGCAGCTTCGACGTCTCCAGCGGCTACCGCACCCACACCATCCTCTGCGTCCCCATGCGCGACGCCAACGGGGACGTGACGGGCGTCATCCAGGCCCTCAACAAGCGCGGCGGGCGCGTGTTCGACGCCGAGGACGAGGAGCTGCTGCTCGCCCTGGGCGCCCAGGCCGCCGGCGCCATTGAAAACGCCCTCCTCCATGAGGAGATCAACCGCCTCTTCGAGGGCTTCGTCTCCGCGTCCGTCGTCGCCATCGAGGCGCGCGACCCCACCACCGCGGGCCACTCCGGCCGCGTCGCGGACCTCACCGTGTCCCTGGCCCGGGCGCTGGAGCACCACACCACCGGGCCGTATGCCCAGACGCGCTTCACCGCCGTGGAGCTGCAGGAGCTGCGGTACGCGTCGCTCCTGCACGACTTCGGCAAGGTGGGCGTGCGCGAGAACGTGCTCGTCAAGGCGGAGAAGCTCTACCCGCATGAGCTGGAGACGCTGCACGCCCGCTTCCAGCTGGCTCGCAAGGACCTGCAGCTGCAGAGCTCCCGGCGCCGGCTGGCCTCCGTGGAGGTTCGCGGCCTGTCCGCCCTGCCCTCCATCCATCAGGAGGAGGATGCGCGGCTTGCCCAGGAGCTGGCCCAGCTGGATGAGGTGATGGGCTTCCTGCTCACCTGCAACAAGCCCACGGTGCTGGCGCAGGGCAACTTCGAGCGGCTGCTGGAGCTGGGCAAGCTCACGTACACGGACGCGCACGACCATGGGCGGCCGCTGCTCTTGCCCCATGAAATCCAATCCCTCTCCATCACCCGCGGCACGCTCTCCCCGGAGGAGCGCCGCGAAATCGAGAGCCACGTCGAGCATACGTACCGCTTCCTGTCCCAGATTCCGTGGACTCGCGCGCTGCGCCGCGTGCCTGAGATTGCGTACGCGCACCACGAGAAGCTGGATGGCACGGGCTACCCTCGCGCCGTCCCGGAGATTCCGGTGCAGTCCCGGATGATGTCCATCTGCGACATCTACGACGCGCTCACCGCGAGCGACCGGCCCTACAAGAAGGCCGTGCCGCACACGTTGGCGTTGGACATCCTCAAGAAGGAGGCGGGGTCCGGACAGCTGGACAAGGACCTCTTCGCCATCTTCGTCGAGGCGGAGATTCCCCGCCGGGCCCTCAAGAAGAGCCCGGCGTAGGACACGGCATCAGGCGCTGATGGTGTGCAGCCGGAGGCTGTTGATTTTCCCGGGCTGCCCCACCGGCGCTCCGAACACCACCACGATGCGGTCGCCCCTGCGCGCGAGGCCTCGCGACACCAGCTCCTCCTCCACGCGGCGGAGCATGGTCTCCGTCTCCTGGATGGGCTCCAGCACGCGCGGCACCACGCCCCAGAGCAGCGACAGGCGGCGGCGCACCTCCTGGTTCGGGCTGAACGCGACGATGGGCACCGTGGGGCGGTAGTGCGCGAGCAGCCGCGCCGTCACGCCCGACAGCGTGAAGGCCGCGATGAGCGACGCGCCGCTGGCCTTGGCCGCCTCGCACGCCACGCGCGCGATGACGTCCGGGAAGTGCAGCGGCAGGCCCAGCGGGGCTTCAATCACGCGCGGCTGGTGCTGGGAGCGGGAGGAGGACTCGGCCGCCAGGATGATGCGCTCCATCATCTGCACGGAGTCCGTGGGGAACTTGCCGCTCGCCGTCTCACCCGAGAGCATCAGCGCGTCCGCGCCGTCGTACACGGCGTTGGCCACGTCGCTGGCCTCCGCGCGCGTGGGGCGCGGGTTGTCGATCATCGAGTTGAGCATCTGCGTGGCCACGATGACGGGCAGGCCGCGCAGGTTGGAGCGCCGGATGATGTCCTTCTGGACGGCCGGCACCTCTTCGGGGGGAATCTCCACGCCCAGGTCGCCGCGGGCCACCATCACGCCGTCCGTTTTGTCGAGGATGGCGTCCAGGCGCGCGATGGCCTCCGGCTTCTCCAGCTTGGAGATGATGGGCACCGTGCGGCCCACCTCCGCCATCGCCTGCCGGGCGGCGTCCAGGTCCGACGGCTGGCGCACGAAGGACAGCGCGATGTAGTCCACGCCCGCCTTGAGGCCGAAGATGAGGTCCTCGCGGTCCTTGGGCGTGAGCGCGTCCGCGCGCACCGCGACGCCGGGCAGGTTGATGCCCTTGTTGTTCTTCAGCGTGCCGCCGTGGATGACTTCCGTCTTGATGAGCTGCTTCTTGTCCGTCTCCACGACGCGCAGCTCCAGGAGGCCGTCGTCCAGGAGGATGCGGTCGCCCGGGTTCACGTCCGCCGCCAGGTGCGGGTACGTGGTGGACACGATTTCGTCCGTGCCCTTCACCGTCTCATCCGTGGTGATGTGGAAGGTGGCGCCGTGCTTCAGCTCCGTGCTGCCGGTGATGAAGCGGCCGGTGCGGATCTTGGGACCCTGCAGGTCCCCCAGGATGCCCACCGCCTTGCGCACCTTCAGCGAGGCCGCGCGCAGCATGTCGATGTTCGCCTGATGCTGCTCGTGGCTGCCGTGGGAGAAGTTGAGCCGGGCCACGTCCATGCCGGCCTCCAGCAGCGCTTCCAACATCTCCGGGGTCTGACTGGCAGGGCCGAGGGTGCAGACAATCTTTGCTCGTCGCATAGGAGCGCGAACATCCGGGACCCCCGCGTTTCGGTCAAGGAGTCACAGAGCGCGAGCGAGCAGGTAAACCAGTAAATGTCCAGGCCGCTCGGCGTGCGCTCAACCGCGCAGCAGCGCGCCCAGGTTCTCGCGCTCCCAACGCAGCGCGGCGGCGTAGTGCGGGTACGTGCGCTCGCGCTCGCGGAAGGCGCGCGGGTGGTGCACGCGGCGCCCGGTGCGATTGCTGCTGGGGAACAGCTGGTGGAGCATCTCGTGGAAGACGATGAACTCCACGAAGAAGGCGGGCACGTCCGGCTTGTCCAGCGCGGGGTGGATGCGGATTTCGCGCGTCTGGTGGTCGTAGACGCCCAGGCGGATGGACTTGCGGCGGCGGCGCGGAGGCATGCGGCCCCAGCCAATGCGGGCCTGGATGGCGTTCTGGAAGTAGGCCTCGTTGACGCCGTTGTAGAGCGCCCGCAGGTCGAAGCAGCGGCCGAGCGGATTCAATTCCGCGTCCGACTCACGCCGCAGCTGGCGGATGAGCGGCTGCTGGCCCCGGATGTACTCGTCCAGCAGGGCGCCCGCGGCGCGGTGCCCGCGGCCCGCGTAGTCCGCCACCGCGCGCACCACCACTTCGGGCGCGTCCAGGAACATGTGGTGCAGCCGCAGCTGGAGCACCTGCGAGCCGCGGCGGAAGGACACCATGGTGGAGCGGTTGTCCGTCACGGCCAGGCGCACCGGCATGCCCAGGTTCGCGCTCAAGCGCCACGCGAGTGACTCCGCGCGCGTCCACAGCTCCTCGCGCGACGCGGTGAGGACGCGCGGGGCCTCCTCCGCGACGCGGTTGCGCGGCGGCAGGGGCGCGGGTCCTTCCGGCGCGCGTTGCGCGGAAGCGGCGGCGCGTTCCGCGGACGCGCCACGCGGGAACAGGGACATCTGGCGGATGGCTTCGGGGGTCACGCGGAGGGCATCGTACCCGGCACTTCCCGAAGCTCAAGGCCAGGGGCTGGACGCCCGTCCGCCTGTCGACCTGGCCCACACGCCGAGCGTGACACCCCGGGGTGATTCCGTCCCATGGCGGACCCTGCCCTTCAGGGCAGGCCCGGGTCTCCATGGCGCGACTTGAGCAGCCGCTCCAGCCGCTCCGGCTCCATGCGCACCACGAAGGTCTTCTCCCGGGCATACGTCACCTGCCCGGGGGCAGCGCCCTTCAGCTTGCGCACGAACTTCACCGGCAGGTAGCTCACCTCGCCGCGCGGCTCGCCCTTCGCCCCCGAGTGGTGCAGCGCGAGGTGCGCCGCGTCCAGCAGCACCTCCTGGGACACCTCCGCGTTCTTCTCCAGCGGCACCACCACGTGACTGCCCGGAAGCCCCCGCGCGTGCAGCCACATGTGCCAGGGCCGGGCCACCTTGAAGGTGAGCTGGTCGTTGTCCTCCGAGCCGCGCCCCACCCAGATGCGAGCGCCGCCGTGGCCGACGTATTCCTTGAAGGGGAGGCCCCCCTTCGGGCCCTCCTCGCCCTGGGACACCTGGAGCACTTCGGCCTGCGCCATCAGCGCGGCGTCATCCATGGCCTCGATCTGCGTGAGCGCCGTCTGCGCGTGGGCCACCTCGCGCGCGAGCTCCGCCTCGCGGTGGCGGGCCTGCTCCACGCCGCGCAGGAGGCGCCGGTACTGGTGGAAGTGCCAGTCCGCCTCCTCCTTCGGGGTGCGCTTCGGGTCCAGCTTCACCTGGACCTCCTCCACGCCCGCCTCCGTATAGGCGGTGAGCGTCACCTGGGACGCGCCGCGCTTGAGGCGGTGCAGGTTCTGCGCGAGCAGCTCGCCCACCTCCCGGTGCTTCTCCGCCTCCGGGCCACGCTGGGCCTCCGCGCGCACCTTCTCCAGCGTGCGGGAGGAGCGCTTCAGCCGCGCCCGGTACGGCTGCGCGAGCCGGCGGCGGATGGTGTCCGCGCGGCTGGTGCGGTCCTTCTGCCCGAGTACCCGCTCGGCGGCCTGGAGCTTCGGGAGGGTGTCCTCTTCCTTCGGCTCCAGACGCGAGGGCTGCGCGCGTCCCTTCGCCAGCGCCTCCGGGGACACGGGCTCCGGTGGCGACCACTGCGCTCCGGGATAGAGGTTGCGCCGCGGGCCGAAGCCTTCGCCCGAGAGCATCAGCACGCGGTGGTTGTCGCTGAGGATGAGCAGGCCTCCCGGCGCGCCCACCTCCAGGACGAGCCTGCGGCGCACGCCTTCGCGCTCGAACTCCAGGACGATGGCGCGGCTCTCCTCCAGGTAGTGCGCGGCCTGAAGCTTGAAGCCGGTGAGTTCCTGGCGCAGCCAGCGCTGGAAGGGGGCGGGTTCGCCCGGCGTGGGGAAGCGGTCCTCCGCGACGGACAGGCGCGACAGCTCCCCTTCGGCGCACAGGCACAGGACCACCGATCTGCCCGGGACGCGCAGCTCCAGGTAGGCCAGCCGGGGCAGCGGGCACCACGCCTTCTGGGCCACCGCGCCCACCAGCCGGGCCGCGGCCTCCGCCACGACCTCCCCAAACTCCACCGGACGCAGCGACATGGCCCCTCCCGGGTGCGAACCACCGGGGCGTCAACCCCTGGCCCGCAAAAGAAAAACGGCCCGGCGGGTTTCGCCGAGCCGTTCACCGGACGTCAACCGACGTCCGTCATGACGCTTTACTTCAGGCTTCCGGCGTCGCCGGGGCCGCAGCGGCCTTGCCGGCGCTCTTGCGGGTCGTCTTGCGCGCGGACTTCTTCGCGGCGGCCTTCTTGGCCGGGGCCTTCTTGGCCGCACCGCGCTTGGCGGCAGGGGCCTTGCGGGCGGCGGTCTTCTTCGACGCGGTCTTCTTCGACGCGGCCTTCTTCGCGGTCTTCTTCTTCGCGGCCATCGGAATCCTCCGTTCAGTGTTGAGGCCCGCGAGGACGCGAGCCCTGCACCCACTTTGGACTGAACGTGAGTGCTTGAAATGAATGGTACGGGCGACATGCCAGTGTGTCAACGCATGGTGATGTATTGCAGTGCGCGGCGAGGCCGATTTTTGGCCTCCGGGCGCTTCGAACCGTTCGTGGGCGGTCATTTCGGGGGTCCTGCGCGTCGCGTGCGGGGCCCAATTTCCGGCTCCGGACGCATTTCGAGGGTCCGCGCTACAGGTATGGATGTCCGCTGCCGTGCATCCGGCGCGCGCGCATCGCGTCGCTTCCCGTCGTGGAGTCGGCGGCCTACGGTGCCCGCCCGCATGAGCTCCACCGCGCTGACCTTCCCCGCGTCCTTCACCTTCGGCGTCGCCACGTCCGCGTACCAGGTGGAGGGCGGCATCGAGAACGACTGGGCCCAATGGGAGCGGCAGGGGAAGTTGAAGGAGCCCCATGCGCGCTGCGGCCGCGCGGTGGACCACTGGAACCGCTACGCGGAGGACTACGCCCTGGCGAAGGCGGTGGGGGCCACGGCGTTCCGGCTGTCGCTGGAGTGGGCGCGCATCGAGCCCGAGCGCGGCCGGTTCGATGGCGCGGCGCTGGAGGGCTACCGCGAGCGGCTCTTGCAGCTTCGCGCGCAGGGCCTGCGGCCGGTGGTGACGCTCCATCACTTCACCCACCCCACGTGGTTCCACGCGTCCACCCCCTGGCACCTTCCGGAGAGCCTGGAGGCCTTCCGCCAGTACGTGCGCCGGTGCGCGCCCCTGTTGGAGGGGCTGGACGCGCTCGTCATCTCCTTCAACGAACCGATGGTCCTCTTGTTGGGCGGCTACCTCCAGGGCCTGATGCCGCCGGGCATCACGGATGGGGCGAAGACGATGGCCGCGCTGGAGAACCTGGTGCGCGCGCACGCCATCGCGCGAGAGGAGCTGGGCCAGCACCTGGGCCGCGTGGAGCTGGGCATCTCCCAGAACATGCTCGCGTTCGCGCCGGACCGCTGGTGGCATCCCCTGGACCGCTCGCTGGTGCGGCTGGCGGCCCCGGCCTACAACCACGCGTTCCACGAGGCGCTGTCGTCCGGCCACCTGCGCGTGTTCATGCCGGGCGTGGCGTCCACGGACGTGCGCATCCCGGAGGCGCGCGACTCGGTGGAGTTCGTGGGCATCAACTACTACACGCGCGCGCACCTGCGCTTCATGCCGCGCCCGCCCTTCATCGACTTCAAGTACCGCGACCCGGACGCGCGCGGGCTCACGGACATCGGGTGGGAGCAGCGCCCCGAGGGCTTCCTCCAGCTGCTCCAGGAGGTGAAGCGCTACGGCAAGCCGGTGTGGGTGACGGAGAACGGCATCGACGACCGGAAAGGCACGGTGCGGCCGGAGTACCTCCACGCGCACCTGCGTCAGGTGCTGGCCGCGCGCGAGGCCGGCGTGGACGTGCAGGGCTACCTCTATTGGAGCCTGCTGGACAACTTCGAGTGGCTGGAGGGTTGGGGCCCGCGCTTCGGCCTCTACCACGTCGACTTCGACACGCTGGAGCGCCGGCCCACCCCGGCCTGCGACTACTTCCGCGCGGTGGCCACCGGGCGCGTGCTGGTGCCGCCCGCTTCCGTCGCCGCTCAGCCCAGCGCCGCGCGGTAGTCCACTTCCGGCTCCTCTAGAGGTGCCGTGGGGTCCGTGTCCGCGCCCGCGAAGAAGCGGCGCACGCTGTCCTCCACCGCCTGGGGCGAGTCCAGCCCGTTCACCTCCGAGCGGAAGTGCGCGGCGCCCTTGAGGCCATGGGCGTACCAGGCCAGGTGCCGACGGAAGGATCGCACCGCGCCCAGCGCGTCCCCCACGAACTCCGCGTGGGCCCGGGCGTGCTCCAGCACCAGCGCGCAGCGCTCCTCGGGGGTGGCGGGCGGGCCGCCGACGAGCTCGCGGAAGAGCCACGGGTTGCCCAGGGCGCCCCGGCCAATCATCACGAAGTCGCAGCCGGTGCTGTCCAGCATGCGGTGCGCGTCCGCCACCGTCTTCACGTCCCCGTTGCCCATGATGGGCAGCTCCGGGAAGTGGCGCTTCAGGTCCGTGATGTGGTCCCAGTCCGCCTGTCCCGAGTAGCCCTGCTCGCGCGTGCGCGGATGGAGGGCGAGCCCCGCGCACCCCGCCTCCTGGAGGGACTCCGCCACCTGGAGGTAGTTGAGCGTGCGCGCGTCCCAGCCCGAGCGGATTTTACAGGTGACGGGCAGGCCGGTGGCCTCGCGGATGGCGCGGACGATGGCCGCGGCGCGGGGCACGTCGCACAGCAGGCCGCTGCCGGCGCCGTTGCGCACCACCTTCTTCACCGGGCAGCCCATGTTGATGTCGATGACCTGCGCGCCCGCGGCCTTGCCCACCTGCGCGGCCTGGGCCATGGCCTCCGGTTCGCCGCCGAAAATCTGGAGCGAGTAGGGCTTCTCCACCGCCGCGTCGTAGCGCAGGTACTTGAGGGTGCGCTGGTTCTGCCGCATCAGGCCCTGGGCGCTGACCAGCTCCGTGGGGCACAGGGCCGCGCCCAGCCGGAAGGCGATGACGCGGAAGGGACGCTCGCTCACCCCCGCCATGGGCGCGAGGATGTAGGGGTTGGGGAGCGTGTAGGGACCCAGCTTCAGCATGCGGAAAGACACCCTATACCCGGCGGGGAACAGAAGCGCGCGGGCCATGAGAACGGCCCTGCGCGGGTGGAGACCAACGGTTAAGGTCCCCCTCCATGTTCCGTTTCCGGCTCGGGAGCGTCCCCGTCCACGTCCACACGAGTCACCTGCTCTTCTCCGCGGTGCTCGCCTACCAGTCCCTGCCGTCACCGGGGCGGCACTCGGGCGCCGGGTGGCTGGGGGACCAGCTGGCCGACCCCTCGTCGCCCGGGCACATGGGCGCGGTGGCGGCCTACGTGCTGTCGTGGATGTTCATCGTCTTCGTGTCCGTGCTCGTCCATGAGCTGGGGCACGCGGTGGCCTTCCGCTTCTATGGATACCAGCCGAGCGTGGACCTGGTCTTCATGGGCGGCGTCACCCGGCCCAACACGGACGCGCCCCTGCCCTGGCACAAGGACGTGGTGAGCAGCTTCGCGGGCCCGCTGGCGGGGCTGACGCTGGGCGTCCTGTGCTGGGCGGTGCTGATGCAGGTGAAGGGCCGCTCGGAGATGGCGGACTTCTTCCTGAACAACTTCTTCTTCGCCAACATGGTGTGGGCGGTGCTGAACCTGCTGCCGGTGCCTCCGCTGGATGGCGGCCACATCAGCACGGCGCTGGCGACGCGGATGTTCGGGCGGCGGGGCTTCATCGTGTCCCACGTGCTGGCGCTGGGGCTGTGCGTGGGCGTGGTGCTGCTCGCCATCAAGAGCGGGGCCCTGTTCATGGGCGTCCTCTTCGCCATGTTCGGCTTCCAGGCGTTCCGCGTGCTGGCGGACGTGATGCGCGCGCGCAACGAAGCAAAGGAGGAGGAAGGCCCCAAGGCCCAGTCCCTGCGCGAGGCGCAGCAGGCCCTGCGCGAGGACCGGCTGGACGACGCGTGGCGGCTGGGCAACCAGGTGCTGGAGACGGAGGGGCTGTCCCCGGGGCTCACCAGCCGGACCCATTACCTGCTGGGCTGGGTGGCGCTGAAGCAGGGCCATGGGCGGCCCGCGCTGGACCACTTCTCCCAGGTGCAGGGCCAGCCGGTGGAGATGCACGCGGTGGCGGCGGCGTTCTCCCTGGTGGGGGATGACGCTCGGGCGGTGGGCTACTGGAAGCAGGCGTGGGGCGAGTCGCAGGACCGCACCGTGATGCACGAGTACGCGGGCGCGCTCATCCGGCTGGGCCAGGTGAACGAGGCGCTGCGGCTGCCCGGCGTGGACCCGGCGGCCGCGTTCCGGTGCGCGGAGCGGGCGCTGTTCATCCGGGGCGCCTATTCGGAGGCCGCGGCGGTGGGCGAGGCGGCGCTGAAGCACGTGCCGGACCCGGGCATCGCGTACGACGCGGCGTGCGCCTTCGCGCGCGCGGGCAACGTGACAGAGGCGGTGCGGCTGCTCCAGCGGGCGGAGGAGTTGGGCTTCCAGGACGGGGCCTATGCCGCCTCCGACGAGGACCTGGCGCACCTGCACGGACACCCCGCCTTCGAGGCGTGGCTGGCGCGGCTGCGGCCGGCCGCCTCGCCCTGAGCCAGGGCTCCGGCACCGCGCTCGGGCGTTGACGCCGCATGGCGAGCGCTGGCCCCGGGCGGGGCGCGCTGCCTCCAACGAAGCCGCCTTGTCGCTCGGAGGACCGCGCCGGTCGCGAGGCTGCCGGCTCCCAGGCCGCCCCCCGGCCACGCGGGCGCGGCCAGGGGCTCCGGAAGGGCGACTTTCTCCCTCCCGGCGTCCGCGGGCCCTAGAGTCCTCGCCGTCCCGTGAGCCCCTCGTCCCCTCCCGTGAAACCTTCCTCCGCGCCCGTGCGTACCGGAGACATGCCGGCATCCCCGGGAGTTTCCGGCGACTCGGACGAGGTGTTGATGGAGCGGTTCTGCCAGGGAGACGCGCAGGCGTTCGACGCGCTCTTCCAGCGGTATGCGCGCCCCGTGCAGGGGTACCTGGCGCGCCTCACCGGCAGCCCCGCCACCGCCGAGGACCTGGCCCAGCTCACCTTCCTGTCCCTGGTGCGCGCGCGTGGCCGGTACCAACCGGGCGCCCGCGTCCGTCCGTGGCTGTACGCCATCGCCACCAACGCCGCGCGGGACCATGCGCGCCGCCACCGCCGGCCGGAGGACCTCACTCCAGAGGGTGAATTGCCCCTCACCGCCGTGGCGGACACCCCGGAGCCGCGCGACGCCGGCCTGGAGCGCGCGGTGCAACGGGCCCTGGCGCAGCTTCCCGAGGGCCAGCGGCTGCCCATCCTCATGCACCGCTTCGAGGGCATGGGCTTCGCCGAAATCGCCGAGGCCCTGGGCCTCACCGAGAGCGCGGTGAAGGTCCGCGCCCACCGGGGCTACGCGCGCCTGCGCGAGCTGCTCGCCCCCCTTCAGCAGGAGACCTCGCGATGACGCCCGAGTGCGAACGCGTCCTGGACTGCATGGACGGCCCGTTGCCTCCGGAGCTGGCGTCGCACGCGGCCGGCTGCGCGGACTGCCGTGCCCTCCTGGAGGGCTTCCACGTCCTGGCGCTTCCCGCGGCGGCACCTCCCTCCGTCCCCATCGACGAGGCGAGGCTCGAGCAGTCGCGGCGGCAGTCCCTCACGGAGCTGGCCGCACACCCCCGGCCCACGCCGTGGTGGAAGGAGGTGGCGGTGCTGCTCGCCGCCTACCTGGGCGTGGGCGTGGTGGGACTGCTCGTGGTGGGGCGGCACGGGATGCTGCTCAACTCCGCATCGCCGTGGGCGGTGGCGCTGGTGGCGCTGCTCATCGTCGTGGGCGTGGGCGGCGGCGCCCTGGTGGCCCTGGCGCCGAGGCAGCGCACCTGGCCCCTCACGCTCGTGGCCGGGGGGGCGCTCCTGCTGGCGCTGGCGCAGCTGTCCGGGCGCTCCGGCGTCCAGGTGCGCCCCTTCCTCGCCGGCACCCTGGGGTGCATGGGCGCGGAGGTGGCGCTGTCGGTGGTGCCGCTGGCCCTGGCGCTCGTCCTCCTGTGCCGCTCCGCCTTCCAGCCGGTGCGCGCGCTGGCGGCGGGCCTGTCCTCCGCGGGGGTGAGCCTGCTGGTGCTGCACGTGCACTGCCCCGACGGCAGCGCGGGCCACCTGATGCTGGGCCACGTGCTGCCGTGGTTCGCGCTGGCAGGCGTGGCGGTGCTCATCCGCTCGCGCCTGCCGTCCCGCACGTACGCGCCCTGAAGTGCCGGGCGGTGGAGCCCCCTACTGGAGCCGCGACAGCGCTTCCTGGGGGAAGGCTCTCGCGTCCACCTTGGCGTGCCATTCCTTGATGAGGCCATCCGGCCCGATGACGACGCCCACCCGGCGCGCGTTGGCGGCCGAGGCGTCATCCGCGGCCCCGTAGGCCAGCCCCACCTGGCGGTCCACGTCGCACAGGAGCGGGAAGTTGAAGCCGAACTTCTGGGAGAACGCCTGGTTCTCCTCCGGCGTGTCGAAGCTGATGCCCAGGATGACGGTGCCCTTCGCGGCGTACTGGGTCTGGTGATCGCGGAAGGAGCAGCCCTCCGCGGTGCATCCCGGGGTGTCCGCCTTCGGGTAGAACCAGAGCACCACGTTCTTGCCCCGGTAGTCCGACAGGCGGTGCGTCTTCCCCGTCGAGTCCTGCACGGTGAACTCCGGCGCCACGTCTCCCTGCTTGAGCATGTGCGATGCCTCCTTCATGGGGTGGAAATGAGGGGCGTCGTAGCACGCCCGGTGGGCGGGAAGCCGGGCACCGCTCGCACGATGTGTGGAGTGGAGTGCAGCCCGGCTGCGGCGGGGTCACACCTTCATCAAGGGACTTGAAACCCAGTGGCCTCCTCCGTTTAGTAGGTGCACCAAATGAACACCTCCGACGAACCTCCGCCTGCTCAGTCGCAGCGGAGGGCCGCGCTCACGGCCTGGGCGCGCCAGAACCTGTCACGCCTCATCTACTTCCTGCTGGGCGCGTCCAACCGCATCCGCCTGCCGACCCCCTCGGTGTTGCCCATCGCGGGCGCGGTGGTGGGGCTCTACAGCGGTCTGGCCGCGGGCATCTTCTCCAACCTCATTGGCGTGATGAGCGGCATCACGTTCAGCGCCGCGGAGCTGGCGGTGGCGCTCAAGCCGCAGCGGCTGCGCACGTTGATGGAGTCGCTCTCCTCCGCGCGCTGGCACCTGGAATACGCCCTGGTGGGCGTGCCGCTGGCGCTGGGCGCGCTGTTGCTCGCGCGCGTGATTGAGCCCGGCGGCCCGCGCGACGAGGTGAAGCGCCGCCTGCGCCTGCTGGCGCTGCTGACGCTGGGCGCGCTGTCGCTGTACTACCCGCTCGTGGGGCTGGCGGCCGTGAATGCCGTGTTCGGCCATGCGCACAACCTGCCCGCGGTGCTGCCGCACCTGCCCTGGTGGTTGATGCTGCTCGCGCCCACCGTGGGCGGCCTGGCCGTGGGGCGGCTGCTGCGCGACCGGCCGGAGACGCACGGCCACGGCCTTCCGGAGGTGGTGCGCGCGGTGAAGAGCGGCGCCAACGTGGTGCCGGCGGACCGCGGGCTGCTCAAGCTCATCGCGTCCGCCATCACCATTGGCAGCGGCGGCTCCGCTGGCCGCGAGGGCCCCATCGTCTATGGCGGCGCGGCGTTCGCGTCGAGCGTGGGGCGCGTGCTGGGCTTCAGCCGCAAGGAGCTGTCCATCCTGCTGGCGTGCGGCGCGGGCGCGGGCATCTCCGCGTCCTTCAACGCCCCCATCGCGGGCGCGGTGTTCGCGATGGAGATCATCCTGCGCGAGTTCGAGCTGCGCGTGTTCTCCCCCATCATCCTGGCGAGCGTGGCGGGCACGCTGGTGAGCCGGGGCGTGCTGGACGAGGCGCCCATGCTCAACCGGGTCAACTACGAGCTCGTCAGCGGCTCGGAGGTATTCGCCTACGCGGCGCTGGGCATCGGGTGTGGGTTGATTGCGTTCGCGTTCGTGAAGCTGCTGCACGGCGTGGAGCACTTCTTCCACGGCGGCATGGGCGGACGGCTGTCCCCGTGGCTGGGCCGGAAGCCCCTGCCGGTGCGCGCCGCGCTGGGTGGGCTGTGCACGGGCGTGCTCGCGTTCCTCAGCCCCACGGTCTGGGGCAGCGGGCACGACTACATCAACCTGGCGGCGGCCGGCCAGCTGCCCTTCCTCTTCCTGCTGACGGCGTGCGTGCTGAAGCTCGTCGCCACGTCGCTCACCATCGGCTCGGGCGGGTCCGGCGGCACGTTCTTCCCAGCGGCCCTCATCGGCGCCATGGCGGGCGGCGCGTTCGGCACGCTGGTGCACTACTTCTTCCCTCACGCCACGGGGCCCAGCGGCGCGTACGCCATCGTGGGCATGGGCGGCGCGGTGGCGGCGCTCACGCGCGGCCCGCTCACCGGCATGATGATGTTGTACGAGCTGAGCGGCAGCCACGAAATCATCCTGCCGCTGATGGTGACGTGCACCATCGCGTCCGCGGTGTGCCACTTCCTCACGGAGCGCACCGCGCCCAAGGTGCAGAGCGACGAGGACCTGCTCGCGGTCACGCACGTGCGGGCCCTGATGACGGAGGTCCCGGCGGTGGCCGCGGGCACGCCGCTGCGCGCGCTGACGGACCAACTGCTCACGTCCGAGGCCGGCACGCTGCCGGTGCTGGACACGCAGGGCAACCTCTACGGCACGGTGCACGTGGAGCAGCTGCGCGAGGTGTGGCGGGATGAATCCATGTACCCGCTGCTCGTGGCCAGCGACCTGGCGCGCAAGCTGCCCGCGCTGGCGCCGGATTCGGACCTGGCGCATGCGCTCCAGGTGATGGACCAGGAGGACGTGGACGCGCTGCCGGTGACCCCCGTGTTGGGCCTGGCCCCGTGCGGACTCCTCACCCGCGCCGCCGTCCGGCGATTCCTCTTCGCGCAGCACACGCGCGCTCACGCCACGGGCAACTACCCCGTCACGCCCTCCGAGGCGGCGCACTGAGCCACTGAACAAGGCCGTGGCCGGAGCGGGGTCTGTCAGGAAACCAGGGGAGCAGGCATCCTTGGGCGCCATGTCCGAACCCGCCCTGCCC
>NZ_RAWK01000236.1 GCF_003612165.1 Corallococcus aberystwythensis
GTGGCGGGGCTGGCGGTGGGCGTGACGCTGCGGCGGGAGGTGCCGCCGCAGAGCCAGGTGGCCATCCACTCCTTCTGGGAGTACGCCACCTTCGGCGTCAACACGTTCCTCTTCCTCTCCGTGGGCCTGGACACGCGGCCGGAGGCGCTCCAGGGGCACCTGCCGGGCGTGGGCATCGCGGTGGTGGCGGTGGTGCTGGGACGCGCGGTGGCCATCTACCTGCCCTTCCTGTTGCTCAAGCTGTTCAAGCCCGCGGAGTCCATTCCGCTGAGATGGCAGCACGTGTTCCTGGTGGGCAACATCAAGGGCGCGCTGTCCATCGGTCTGGCGCTGGGTCTTCCGGAGTCCACGCCCGCGCGAGAGCAGATCATCTCCATCGCGTTCGGCGTCACGCTGGTGTCCACGGTGGGTCAGGGGTTGATGCTCACGGGCGCGCTCAAGGCGCTGGGGCTGTTCCAGCAGGACGCGGTGGCGCTGGAGATGGCGGGGCAGCGCGGCAGGCTCATCGCGAGCCGCGCGGCGCACGTGGAGCTGGATGCGTTGCACACGCAGGGTCTCTTGCCGCGCGCGGCCTATGAGCACCTGCGCAGCGAGTACCAGGTGAACATCGCCCGGGCGGAGCGGGAGCTGCGGCGCATCAGCGAGCAGCACCTGGCCGAAGGGGCGAAGGACATCCTGAGCATGCGCAGGCGGCTCATCGACGCGGAGCGCACGGCGTTGCAGGGCGCGCGGCGCAACGGGCTGATTCCGGAGGCGACGGCGGAGGAGATGCTGGCGCACCTGGACGCGCGGATGTTGGACCTGGAGAAGGTGTTGCACGGCGGGCACGCGAGCAAGGACAGCAAGGAGCACAAGGCGTCATGAAGATCGTCATCGCGGGGGGAGGACGGGTGGGCGGCGCGCTGGCGGCGCGGCTCGTGTCGGAGCAGCACACGGTGACCGTGATTGAACGCGACGCGGGCATCTGCGCGCGCCTCTTTGAAGAGGTGGGCGTGGTGACGGTGTGCGGGGACGCCACCAACCCGCGCGTGCTGGAGGCGGCGGGCATCGGCACGGCGGACGTGGCGGCGGCGGTGCTGGCGCACGACCCGGCGAACCTGGCGTTCACCATGCTGGTGCGCGCGGTGTCCAGCGCGCGCCTGAT
This sequence comes from Corallococcus aberystwythensis, assembly GCF_003612165.1. Classification (GTDB taxonomy): domain Bacteria; phylum Myxococcota; class Myxococcia; order Myxococcales; family Myxococcaceae; genus Corallococcus; species Corallococcus aberystwythensis. The sequence goes on from NZ_RAWK01000236.1 coordinate 1,145, forward strand.
GGTGCGGATGCTGGACACGAACTACCGCGACGCGTACCGGCTGGCGGGCGTGAAGGAGCTGGTGGCCGAGGCGGACGTGGTGGTTTCGAAGATGACCACCGCCATCGACTTCCCGCAGGTGTCCGGGTCGCTGCCGCTGAGCAGCGGCGACGCGCTCCTGTTCGAACTGGCCATCCCCCTCCGCGCCCGGGTGGCGGGGCAGACGGTGGCGCAGGTGCGCGGCATGGAGGGCTTCCCGCGCGAGTGCATCTTCATCGCGCTGGTGGACCCGCAGGGCCACACCGCGCTGCCGGAGGGCAACACGCAGCTGAAGGCCGGGCACAACGTCATCCTCGTGGCGCGCCGGACGCAGGTGGCGAAGGCGGTGGAGTTCCTCACGTCGGAGCCGCCGCTGGGCGCGGGCCTGGCGTCGTCGCTGGCGCAGACGCTGCGCAAGCTGGACTTCCTGGCGCCCCTGAGTGAGGACGAATTGCAGGCGGTGGCGCGCGGAGCGGAGCTGCTCCAGTCGCCCGCGGGCACGGAGCTGTTCCGCCAGGGTGACGCGGGCGAGACGTTCTACGTGGTCATCTCCGGCGAGGTGGCGATGAAGGACGCCTCCCGGCAGACGGTGGCCACGGTGAAGCAGGGCGGCTTCTTCGGAGAGCTGGCCCTGCTCACGGGCGAGCCACGCAACGCCACCGCCGTCACCGCCACGCCGTGCGAGCTGGCCGCGGTGGGCCGCGAGGACTTCCGCGGCGTGATGATGGCCAACCCCGCCGTCGCGCTGGAGATGAGCCGCATCCTGGGCCAGCGGCTGTCCCGCCTGGGCGGACAGGCCCAGCCGGCGAAGCGGCGCGGGCTGTTTGGCCGCTGATCAAGACAGACACCTTCCCTTCAAGGGCCTTCTTCCATGACGACGAAGCACACGGCGCTGGTGCTGGGCGCCACCGGTATCATCGGCCGCAACCTCCTCACGTACCTGGACACGCGGCCGGACTGGAAGGTGAAGGCCGTGTCGCGCCGCGCGCCGGACTTCGCCACGCGCGCAGAGGTGAAGTCGCTGGACCTCCAGTCCCAGGACTCGCTCGCCAGCGCCGCCGAGTGGCTGCGCGATGTCACGCATGTCTTCTTCGCCGCGTACCAGGAGCACCCGGACCCGGCGGATCTCAACCGCATCAACGTGATGCTCCTGCGCAACATCGTGGAGGCGCTGGAGAAGCACGCGCCCGGCTTCCGCCACGTGTCCTTCATCCAGGGCGGCAAGGCGTACGGCGCGCAGTTCGGCCTCTACAAGACGCCCGCGAAGGAGACCGACCCCCGGCACTTCCCGCCCAACTTCTACTACGACCAGGAGGACTTCCTGCGGGACGCGTCCCAGGGCCGGCGCTGGAGCTGGACCGCCCTGAGGCCCGACATGATGATGGGGCTCGCCGTGGGCAATCCCATGAACCTGGGCAACCTCATTGGCGTCTATGCCTCGCTGTGCAAGGCGTTGCGCGTCCCCCTGCGCTTCCCCTCCACGCCTCGCGCGTACTCCATCCTCGCCAACGTGACGGACGCCACGGTGCTGGCCAAGGCCATGGAGTGGTCCGCCCTCAACGAGGCGTGCGCGGGCGAAATCTTCAACATCACCAACGGCGACGTCTTCCGCTGGAGCCAGGTCTTCCCGCGCATCGCGGACGCGTTCGGCATCCCGTGCGCGGACCCGCAGCCCTTCTCCCTGACGGAAGCGATGAAGGACAAATCCCCCGTCTGGGAGGCGCTCACGCAGCGCCAGGGCTTGCAGCCGCACGGCCTGAAGAAGCTGGCCAACTGGGCCTTCGGCGACTTCATCTTCGGCGTGGAGAACGACGCGTTCTTCGACGTGAACAAGGCCCGCCGCTTCGGCTTCCAGGAGATGCACCTGGACAGCACGGAGGCCATGGTCGCGTTGATGCGTCAGCTCCAGGCGGAGAAGCTCATCCCCGCCTGAAGCAGTCGGCGCGTCAGGGGCTCGCGAAGAAGACGCGCGGGCCCTCTCCACCGATGAGGGTCCGTCCCAGTTCCAGGGTCCAGGGCACGTCGCGCGGCACGGGCTCCGGCGAGCGCAACACCACGGTCGTCCCCTCCCAGTGCTGGGGTTTCAAACACTCGGAGACGCGCCAGACTCCCGCGTAGCCGCGCTCCGCATCCCGGACGGCCGGGGTCGGGTACCCAATGAGCTCGATGCAAAGGGACTCCCCGTCCTCGTCACAACCGTCGGGCTCCGAGCCGTTCGCCGGCACGCAGGTCAAGACGGCTGTCACGGTGACGTGGTCGTCCGCGTCACGGGTGGCGGAAGCGGCGCGAACGCCCACGGCGTCCCAACGAGGCCCGCAGGCCGTCAGCAGGCCCGCGAGGGCCACGATGATGAAGGTCGGATGCATGAGGGCCTCAGGGGTTGGGGATGACGGCGTTCATCACGCGGGGATCCGCGCTGACGAGGATGCGCAGCCCGGGGTCACGGTCCACGGCGTCAGGCGTGGTGACCGTCACCTGGGTGCCGATGATGTCGGGGACCTTCTGGCACGACTCCGCCCGGTGCCGCGGATGGGCGAAGGCCGTGTCATCGGCCGCGTACCACGTCGCGGAGACGCAGACGCGCTCGCCATCCGCGTCACAGCCTTCCAACCGCGCCATGCCGTAGACGAGGCCGCAGGTCAGCGTGACTTCGACGGAGACACGGTCGTCCTCGAGCCGCGCCGCCGTGGCATCCAACACGCCGGCCGCCTCCAGCCCGGGCTCACAGCCAGCAAGGAGGGGGAGTAGCAGCAACAGCCAGCGACGCACGCGGGACCTCCGGGAACAGGGGACCCCGCGCCCCAGAGCAACACCCGTGCCCACTGGCCGACAGACGGCGCCCCCGGAGAGGCACCGCGCAATCCCTGACACACAAGTCAGGGCATGACGCCCGCGCCCTGCCCTGTCTCAGGGGGACTGCTTGAGGCGCCCGCACACCGCGGACGCCGCCAGGAAGCCCACGCTGAAGGCGTTGCGGAAGCGGTTGTAGAGCGCCCCCACGCCGGGCACGTTGGCGATCATGTCGCCGAAGCTCCACATCTCCTCGTGCGCGTGGATGAGCGGCAGCACCTCGCCGCCGTCCTCGCCGCGCTGGAGCGTGAAGTCGTAGACGAGAATCGTGCGCAGCGGGTACGTGTAGAGCCACGCGAACTGCTGGAGGTTCATCACCCCGTCCACGATGGCCCGCCCGCTCTTCCCATCCGGCTCCAGCTGGACGTTGAGCTGGAAGATGTCGAAGTCGAAGCGGAACATGCAGTGGAAGCCCGCCGCGCCCTTGCGGTACGTCTCCCTGCCGCCCCCCTTCTGCCAGGGGTCCGTGAAGGTGACGTCCTCCGCGATCATCGGCATCAGCTCCGCGTCCAGCACCGACGCGGGGATGGACGTGGTGTAGAGCAGCCGCGTCACTTCCCGGAAGCGCGCCTCCAGCTGCTCAATCAATGCCTGCTCGGCCTTGCGCATACGCCCCCCTGCCCGCTGATGGGACCGCGCCTGAGAAGCTAGGCACGGCCCCGGAGCAGGGGAAGACGGGGTGCGTCAACCGCTCAGTTCAGTCAGCAACTGCGACGCCTGGTCCTTCACGGTGGCGTCCGCGCCCAGCGACTGCGCCTGCCTGGCGTGCTTGGTGGCTTCCGCCCGGTCGAACGGCTGGGTGGCGCGCGCCAGGTTCAGGTGCGTGAGCGCGTCCTGGGGGTTCGCCTCCAGCACCCGCTCCAGCAGCACGCGGGCCCGCGCGTGGTCCTGGTCCCCCATCAACAGGCGCACCAGGTCGTTGGTGGGGCCGGGCTCGTTGGGCGCCGCCGCCACGGTCTCCTCCAGCAGCTTGCGGGCCTCGGCGCGCTCACCCAGCGCCTCGTGCGCCTGCGCCAGCGAGTGGCGGATGTCCCACTGGTTCGGCGCGCGCTGGAGCGCTTCTCCGAAGAGGGCCTTCGCCTGCGCCAGCTCCCCGGAGAGCATGCTCGCCAGGCCGTGCAGGTGGATGTAGCGGACCTGCGTGGGCTCCAGCTCGCGCAGCTCCAGGATGGTGCGGCGGGCCGCGTCCTGGCTGTTCGCCTGGAGGTAGAGCCGGAAGAGGTCCTGCAACACCGCCACGCGCGTGCGGCCCTGCGCGTGCTCCAGGGCCCGCGTGGCCGCCGCGATGGCCGGCCCGATGGCGCCGTTCGCCGCGTGCGCGCGCGACAGCATCAGGTGCGGCAGGGCCTCCTGGGGCGCCAGCGACGCGGCCTGCTGGAAGTGCACCGCCGCCGCCGCCATGTCCTTGCGCTGCACCGCGATGCGGCCCAGCTCGAAGTGCGGGTAGACGCTGTGGGGCGCCACCACCTGCGCGGCCTCGAAGGCGGCCTTCGCGCCCTCCAGGTCGCCGCGCTCGGCCAGCAGCGTGCCCAGGTTGAAGCGCTCGAAGTAGCCGGCGGTGGGCGCGGCGGCCAGCGCCTTGAGCGTCACCAGCGCCACCGGGTCCCCGGCCTGCGCCTTGAGCATGGCCAGGTGGGCCTGCGCCTCCGTGTTGCCCGGCTGCACCTGCAACAGGCGCGTCACGGCGCCTTCCGCGTCCTTCGCGGCGCCGGTGCTCAGGTGGGTGCGCACCAGGCCCATCAGACAGTCCACGTCCTTCGGGTCGATGGAGAGGCCCTTCTGGAAGCTCTTCACCGCCTCCGCGGGCTGGCCCTGCTGCAGCAACTGCCCACCCTCTTGCGCGTACCTGGATGCCATGGCCCCTACCTACCACGAGCCTCCCGAATCCCCGCCTCCCCGCCTGCCCTACCGGCGCAGCGCGGCCAGGGCGACACCCGGCAACTTCCACCAGGACGGGGACTGCTCGAATTCCACCAACCGGCGGGACAGCTCCGCCATGCTCTTGTGACCCGGCACCCACGGGGGCGCGACCAGGGACGTGAGCGGGGCGCGCAGCACCGCCTTCTCGATGGACTCCAGCATGAACGTGTTGTGCACCCAGCCCTGCCCGCTCTGGATGTCGCGGGGCGACGCGGACGGATGGCCGCCCCAGGGCAGGCTGCCCAGCGCGTAGCCCGCCGCGGGCCAGGTGTTGATGGCCACGGTGCCGTAGCGCAGGTCGCGCACCGCCTTCTCCACCGCCGCGCGCACGCGGGGGTCCCGCATCGTTTTCGGATGGACGACGAGCATCGCGTTGAGGGTGCCCCACACCTTCTCGTTGAGGAACGCCACCGCGGCCTCCAGGAAGGCCACCGGTTCGTCGGAGCCCGGCAGGCCCGTCTCCGACAGCACGGTGCACCAGGGCTCGTGGCGGAACACGCGGTCGTCCGTCTTCGCCGGGTCCACGTCTGGAATCAGCGCGTAGGCCAGGTCGCCCTCGCCGGGGTTGCCCACCAGCCTCAGGTTGGGGCGCGCGTCCGTGAACTGGTGCCAGCGCTCCTGCGCGCCCGGGTAGTACGCGCGGCGCACGGGCGCCTGGCCCAGGCTCGCCTGGATGCGGTCCACGAACGCGCCGCGCTGGAGCCAGTCCTTGGGCTGCACCAGCAGCTTCGCCGAGTTGCAGTTGAAGGACGCGTTGTTGGACACCATGCCGGCGATGTCGTCCGCCTGGAAGCGCAGCTCGCCGTCGGAGTACGGCCCCGGCACCACCACCACGGGGGAGATGTTGCCCAGCTCGCTGGAGACGTGCTTCGCGAGCAGCGGTTCGTTCTTGCGCCGGCGCTCGTCGGACTCCGGACCAGGGGGGCCCCACACCAGCGCGTCATGGGTCTTGTCGCTGCCGGTGATGTGCACCTCGTCCACCGCGTCGTGGTGGACCAACTGCGCGCCCTCCTCCGCGCCGCCGTACACGATGGCCAGCGCGTCGCGCGCGACGAGCGGGGCGAAGGCCTGCTCCAGGAACGGGCCCAGGTAGGCGTTGACGGGGTTCATCTTGAGCACGCAGACGGTGCCCTCCACGAAGAGCTTGTAGAGGCAGTCCAGCGGCGGGATGGAGTTGACGTTGCCGCCGCCCAGCACCGCGCAGACCCGGCCCTTGTGGGGCTTCCGGTAGAAGGACGCCTGGTGTTCGCGCAGGTTGTCCGCGGTGACGCCGGGCTGGAAGTAGACCTCGCCCGTGGTGGCGGGCAGCAGCATCCCTTCCAGCCTGTCGCGGGGGAACAGCCGTGCGGCGAGCCGCCCGTCCTCCAGCGTGCGCAGGTGCGTCCGGGGGATGACAGGCACGCCGTGCTTCTGGATGTCCTTCAGCGCGTCCGCGAGCAGGCGCAGGGTGCGCACCACCACCATGGGCCCGGCGAGCCACTCCTCACCCGCGAGTGGACCGCCGGGGTCGATGCCCTTCGCCTCGCAGGCCGCGCGCACGCTGGGCTCCGCGATGGCGGCGTACGCGTGGCGCAGGTCCTCCAGGAGCCGGATGCGCTCCTTCAGGGCGAGCTTCACCCACGCGCTCGAGCCCTCACGGACCCGGCGCACCAGGATGTCGATGGTGGTGCGTGACGTGGACTGCGGGACGGCGGCGGACATGGCGACCTCCGAGACAGGCTTCACACCGGGTCCCGGTATAGGGAACCCCCGCGTGCGCCGTCACCGGGGAGCCGCGCCCTCCGTCCTCAGGTGGGCAGAGGCTCGGCCAGGCCCTTGCGGATGGCCTCGTCGATGACGGCCATGACCTTCTTCATGCTCTCGCGGCTGCGGGCGGCCTGCTGCTGGCCGAGCTTCCCCTGCTCTTCACCCAGCTTGCCCTGCTGCTCGCCCAGCTTCCCCTGCTCCTCACCCAGGGCCTCCATCTTCCGGCTGAGCTCCTCCTGCTGCTTGTCGAGGCCTTCCAGCTCCTTGTCGAAGGACTCGTCGCGCTTGTCGAGCTCCGCCTCCTTGCGGTCGCGCTCGGGGCTGTCCTCCTGGTTGTGGAGGCGGGCGCGCTCCAGGGCGATCTCCGCGCGCTTCGAGGCGATGGCGGCGTGCTTCGCGGCGATCTGCGACATGGGGTAGGCCAGCTCCGCCTGCTTCTGGCCCAGCGCGGCCTGCTGCGCGCCCAGGGCGGCCTGCTTCTCACCGAGGGCGCCCTGCGCGTCGCCCAGCTTGCGGTCGTCTTCCATCAGCTTGCGCACCTGCTCCAGCGTCTTCGCGTCGCGGATCAGCAGGGGCTTGTTGTCGCGGCGCACGAAGAGCAGGTCCTTGCCCTGCTGCTTGAAGGTGCGCGCCAGGTACAGATCGTCCGTGGAGCCGGCCATCATCGTGCGGCCGTCGGAGAGGTACGCGAAGGTGTCGCCGTCCTCGATGCCCATGTCCGGAGGCGCGGGAGGCGCCGGAGGACGCGGCGCGGCCGCGAGCATGGGAGGCGCGGGCGGCAGCGGGGCCCGCGGGCCACCGACCGGCGGCATCGGAGCCAGCGCGCCACGGACCGGGGGCACGGGAGGTACGGGCGGCACCGGAGTCAGCTTGCCACCGGCGGGCGGCGCGGGCGGCACCGGGGTCCGAGTGCCATCGGCCGGCGGGGCCGGGGGCGCGGGCGGCGCGACGTGCGCGGTGACGAGCCGCGTGGTGGGCGCGCCTGGCGTGGGAGGAGGCAGCGCGGGCAGCGGCGGCAGCGGCGGTGCGTCCGCGGGCGTGCCGGGCGCCTTCGCGGTGTGCTCCGTCACGGCCGGCTTCGACGCGGTGGACTCGGGCAGCTGCCGGACGGTGCCCACCTTCACGGGGGCGGAGGCCGCGTCCTTCGCGGCGGGAGCGGTGCTCTCCGCGGGCGCCTTGGCGACGACCTGGAAGGGCATCAGGACCACGGCGCCGAGGGCGAACAGCGCACCCTTCAGCCACCGGCGGGGTTGGGTGGGGACGACGTCGACATGTTCCAGCATGCGGAGCCTCCTGTGCAGCGCGTGAAGGTGGGCCGACGCCCCGAGCGCCGCTGCGCTGCCCGGGGGCCGGGTGATGCCAAAGGCGATGAGCAGCTCGCCGTAGTCCGCGGGCTCCGCGCCGGTGAGGCGCAGCGCCTCCGCGTCGCACGCCTCTTCCCGGGCGAGCGCGTACTCACGGGCCGCCTGGCGCGCGAGCGGGTGGAAGAAGAGGACCGTCTCCGCCAGCGCCGGCACCCAGCCCAGCCACAGGTCCCCGCGCCGCAGGTGCGCCACTTCATGCGCCAGCGCCATGCGCAGCGCGTCCTCCGGAAGGTCGCGCAGCGCCTTCGCGGGCAGCACGATGGCCGGTGCCACGAGCCCCGCCGCCAGCGGGCTCACCACCTCGTCCGACACGAGCAGCAGGGGCGGACGGCGCAGGCCCGCTTCATTCGCCAGGAACTCCGCCTCCTCCTCCAGCGCCGGGTGACGCAGGGGCCGCGCGCGCTCCCGCATGCCCCGCACCTGGCGCCACGCCTGCACATGGCCCCGCACCTTCCACGCCACGCCCGCGCCCCACAGGACGAGCAGCGCCCACGCCGCGCCCACCGTCCACGGAGGCGAGCGGAGCGACTCCACCGCGCCCCGGACGAAGGAGGCGAACCGCGTCCCGTGCGAAGGGACTTCCGCGGCCACCGCCACGGAAGGCGTTGTCTGCCTTTGCGCCGGCACCTGGATGCGCGTGGCGGCATCCGGCGCGCCGAGCACCATGACCTCCGGTCCCGGTGTCTGGGATTGCACGCGGGTGCTCCCCGCGGTCGCGGACTCCACGGGCAGCAGCGCCAGGGGCATGGGCCTGGGCCAGCCCAGCGTGAGCACGAACTTGAGCGCCACCAGCCACCACAGGCCCGCGCGCAGGGCCGCGGGCAGGCGCGGCGCCGCCCGGGCAATCAGCCAGACGGCCAGCGCGCACAGCGCCCCCTGCCACGAGGCGCGCCACACCGACTCCGACCACGACGACCACCACGGCGAGGTCATGAGAGGCGTCATGAGGCTCACTCCTTCCGCTTCTGGCGCAGGCGCGCCACGACGTCCTGGAGCTGCTTGAGCTCTTCGTCGGACACGTCCTCCGTCTCCGACAGGTAGGTCACGAACGGCGACAGCGACCCGCTGAGCGTGCGCTGCACGAAGTTCCCTACGACGTCGCGCAGCAGCTCTTGCGTCGCCACCGGCGAGGCGTACTGGAACACCCCGTCCACCTTGCTCCGCGTCAGGTACCCCTTGAGGCGCAGCCGCTCCATCACCGTGAGGATGGTGGAGCGCGCCAGCCCCTGCGCTTCACCGAAGCGCTCGGCCACCTCGCCCACCGTCGCCGGACCGTGCTCGGCCACGTACCGCAGCACCGCCAGCTCCTGCTCTCCCACCGGCTTCTTCATGCGCCCTGCCCTTCGTGACGACAACTGTAGTCAGAAGGCAAGGTACGCCTGACTACAGCCGTAGTCAAGCGGGTGTCCTGCTCGGGATTCGAGAGGGAGGTTCCGGGAGGCGTCAGGGATCTCCCTGAAAGACAGCCGCACCCTCCCCGCATAGTCTGGCATCCCCCCATGATGGGTCCCGCCGTCCCTCCGGCCCGGCCCGTCGACGAAAGGCAGGCGACGATGCGAGGCATTGGCGGCCCCAAGCTGAACCAGACGCAGTTCAAGGTCGGCAACAACTCCACGAAGGTGGGCGAGCAGGTGAAGTACGGCCCCACCGCGGACCTCAGTGAGAAGCAGAAGCAGAAGCTCCTCCAGCACTACGGCCAGCACGGCACGGAGAAGACGCCGCAGAACGCGCTGGAGCGCCTGACCCAGTACAGCGATTCGCACACCACGTACACGAAGGCGGCGAAGGCCTCCGGGCGGCCGTTGACGGAGCAGGAGTCCCTGGTCGCGGGGAGCGCGAAGAACAAGGCGCCCGCGTCCAGCATCAACCACGTCATCGCCTCCGGCACCGGCCAGAACGTCTTCAACCACGAGACGCTCCAGTTCAAGCAGGGCGTGAAGAACACCCACGCCGCCACCCAGAAGCTGGCCACGGCCACCGACCCCGCGGACGTGGCCCAGGCCCAGAAGCAGCTGCGCAAGGGGCTGGCGCAGCAGGCCGCGGGCGTGGGCCGCGTGCAGGGCTACTCGCGCGCCACGCTCGCCGAGCGCAAGGGAGAGCTGACCCCGGCGCAGGTGCAGACGAAGCAGAACGCCGCCATGAAGGGCACCCTCACCGCCATGCAGGGGCCTGATCAGGCCACGCGCTTCGGCGCCTACAAGGGCGTGCTGAAGGACACCTTCGACGCGCCGGGCAACCTGCGGCTGGGCAACCGGACCCAGAACACGAAGATCAGCACCGGCTTCGACACGCCGCTGGACGCGCAGGGCAAGCCCACGGAGCGCGCGGAGCGCCTCTTCCAGGCCCACCAGAACTACGGCCCGGACCGGCTGCTCACCGAGGAGCGGCTCTTCACGAAGAACGACAAGGGCGAGGCCATGTCCTCCAGCAAGGAAGCGGCGAAGGCCGGCGACAAGCGCAAGGCGGACGACACCGACCTCGCGTCGTCCTCGTCGTCGAAGACGAAGAAGAAGCGGAAGGCCTAGCACCTACCGCCAGCCATCCAGGCGCCTGTCTGCCCGGCTGCTCAGGTAAGGGTCGGGTAGCAGCGGACCGTGTGTGTCCTTGTCTCTGTCGGAAGGGCAACCAGATTTCTGGAAGCCGACTTCAAACCCGACACACACGGAGATTTCCCATGAAGCTCCCTCTGTTCGCGGCGATCGCCGCCCTGTCGCTGTACGGTTGCGCCAGCCACAACGCCAACACGCGCGAGGCCTCGTCACCTGAAGCAGGCGCCATCGGCGGCTCCGGCAGCGCCGGCAGCACCCAGGACACCAGCGGGAGCATCGACTCCTCGTCCTCGGACGCCACCAACCAGGAGCTGCCCGGTGAGACGGGCAACGTGAGCGACCTGGAGAAGCGCGACCGCATGGACGCGCCCACCGTCTACGAGGGCGAGGCCACGGGCGGCTCCGGCGCTCCCGACGAGGCCGTGAAGACCAAGGACGGCGAGAAGTGGGACGTGCAGCAGAACACGCCCACCGAGCTGGGTGACACCCAGTCCCCCTCAGGCGCGGTGAACCAGAACCGCAATGCCAGTGACAAGGGCAACCTGGGCACGGAGGGCAACCTGGGCGGCACCGGCGGCTCCGGCAGCACCGCCACCGAGGGCAAGAGCGAGGTGAAGGACGTGAGCGGCGAGACCGAGTCCGGCGCCCTCAACGCCGACACGGACGACGCCAGCACGGACAGCTCCAAGGTGGAGTCGGGCGCCACGCCGGATCCCACGAACTAGTCATCGCGCCCCACGCGAGGGCGGATACCCGGGAAAGCCCGCGTGCGGGCCGTCCCGGGTATTCGTCTGTCCACTCCGCGCCGCGCCAACTAGAGTGAGCACCAATGACTGGTGCTCCCTTCGTGGCCCTGATCGCGCTGCTTCACTCCCAGTCCTCCACCATCGAGGAGGTCCCCAATGATGCGCAGCAGGAGACGTACTCCGCGCCGGAGTCGTCAGGGAGCGCGGAGGGTTCCTCGGAGGGCATCGGCTTCCGGGCGCTCCTGGAGGTGGGGCCGCTGAGCTTCCCGTCCGGGACGCGGGGCGGAGAGCAGGACCTGTTCGGGTACGCGTACCCGTCGCTGGGCGTGGATGGCGGCGAGGACTTCGCGTTCATGCTGGGCGCGCCGCTGCGCTTCCGGTTGCTGGACAACGCACCGAAGCAGAAGGACCAGGACTACGGCGCGTGGCTGCGGCGTGAGGACTGGGATGAGCGCAGCGACTACGGCCAGGTGGTGCGCCTGTTGCGCATTGGCGACGAGTCCGGCCGCTTCGGTCTGCGCGTGCAGCCGTTCCTGGAGGAGTCCCTGGGGCGCGGCTACCTGGTGAACCGCTACGACAACCAGCTCAACGCGAACTACCACCCGGCGGGCGGCACGCTGTCGTTCACCGCGGGGCCCGCGCGCGTGCAGCTGCTGGCCAGCGACGTGCTCGCCGCGCGGATTTTCTCCGGCGAGCTGCTGCTGGACATCGGCCGCATCGTCAGCGACAGCGAGGGGAACTTCGACCGCTACCTGGTGCGAGCCTCGGCGGCGCACGACGTGGGCGAGGCCGGCGGGGTGACGCCTGAGGCCACGGTCGCGTCGGTGGGCGCCGAGTTCGCCATGTACAAGGGCGAGCGGCTGCGCTCGTGGGCCCTGGTCGCCGGCGGCGCGCGGCTCAACGAGGGCGCACAGGACGTGGGCGCCCTCTTGGGTGTCGCGTTCGAGGGCAACTTCAAGGGCACGCAGATCAGCGTCACCGCGCAGGGGCGCCGGCAGGGCGGCGGCTTCCGCTTCGGCTACTTCGGCGCGGGCTATGAGCTGGCGCGCTTCTCCGCGGTGGGCCTCTCCGAGGAACCCCAGTCCGACCAGCGCGTGCCCCAGGACTTCTCCGGCTACCTGGAGCTGTCCATCGCGCGGGGCGACGGGCCGGACTCCACGGAGGTGGTGGCCAGCGGCGCCGTGGAGTACTCCGCCTTCGGACGCGCGGACGGCGACCTGTCGCTGAGCTTCAGCAGCCCGGGCGGCACGTCGCGAGGCATCGCACGCGTGGTGGTGACGGGCCTGGGTGACAAGCCCCGCTACTCGGTGGCGGCGGAGTTCCGCCAGCGAGTGCTGCCCGCCATGTACGTCTGGGGCTCCGGCGCCACGGTGCACTTCCCGCAGCCGGACGGCACGCTGGTGCCCGGCGTGAGCGTGGGCGCTGGCGTGGGCGTGGACTTCGCCCGCCGCTAGGGCCCGGCCGGCCCACCCTCCTCCTGCACCGGAGCGCAGGGCAGGATGGCGCTGTGCCGCCGGGCCGTCTCGCACGACTTGCCCACCAGCCACCGCGACAACAGGCGCACGCCGGAGGCGAAGAGGCCGTCGTCGCCCTTGTGCAGGGCCTCGAAGAGGGACTCGTCCAGCACCGACTCTTCCGGGTCGATGAGGAACTCCTCCGGCTCCAGCGGCTTGAAGAGGGGGTTCTGGTCGAACACCGTCTCCAGCGGGTGCGGACGCAGCCGGTGCTGTCCCTCGTGGGCCAGCCGGTCCAGCGTCTCCACCATGTGCGTCGCGGCCACCAGCGGGCGCAGCGCGGCCACGCCAGAGAGGCCCACGTGCTCCGCCATCAGCGACACGCGCACGCGGCGGATGGCGCGCGACACGGCGTCCCCGGGCGCTTCCGCCTCCCAGCTCAGGTTGAGCTCTGAATCCAGCCCCAGGCTGCGGTTCGTCGTGTTCGCGGAGCCGATGGTCATGAACGTGTCGTCCACGACGAGGATCTTCGAGTGGATGTACGTGAAGACGTCCGAGCCGTCCTCGGCCTTCGCCGCCGAGCCGTACACCGCGAAGCCGTGGCCCGTTTCAGAGGCCACCTCGCGCAGCGCGCGCAAGAGGCGCACCTGGGCCACGCCCATGGCGATCTGCTCGCGCAGCGCCTCCGGCTGACGGGGCAGCACCAGCATCACCTGGAGCCGGGGCCGTCCGGCCGCGCGCATGCGTTTGACGAGCGCGTCGTAGATGGCGCGCGAGGAGAAGTACTGGTTCTCGATGTAGATGAAGCGCTCGGCCGCGCCGATGGCGTCCACGTACAGCTCGCGGATCTCCTGCACCGCGTCCTGCGGAGGCAGGATGGTTTTTCCAAAGGTGCGGCTGATGGCCACCGGGCCCGGAGGCGCGGGCATCGTCGCTTCAAAAGTCAGGTCGTCGCGGTTCACGGGCTCCAGGTGGATTTCACCTCCACCCGAGTGCGCCCAGCGCGCCTCGAACAGCTCCGCGAGCGGCTTCACCGCGGGGCCCGTCAGCACCGTCTGCACGTCGTGGTAGGGCCCGTGCGGGTCGCGGCCGGAGTCGCAGCGCAGCTTCGAGCACGCGGGGTGGTCCCGGTCATCCCAGCGGCAGTCACACACGTCCATGCCGCCGGTGAACGCCATCACGCCGTCGATGACGACGAGCTTCTGGTGATGGGCGCCGTAGAGCGGACTGGAGGAATCGAAGCGGAAGCGCAGCCGCTCGTTCGTGGTCCAGTTGAACAGCAGGTTCTGCATCCACTCGCGCTCCATGGCGAGCAGCATGCTGAAGTCCCACGCGAGGATGTAGACGTGCAGCTCCGGGTTCTCCCGGCACATCTCATCCAGCAGCGGCAGCAGCCGGACTTCGCCGCCGTTCGCCTCTTCCAGGTCCTCACCGCGCAGCAACGTGACGTCGCTGTCGAACTGCCAGCCGGTGATGACGATGGAGCGGCGGGCCTTCCGGATGGCCCGATACAGCTCTCGGTAGTAATCCCGGGCGTCCACCAGCACGCCCGCGTCATGCGTTTCCGTCCGCGTCCAGCAGTTGCGTCCGGGGTTGAGAATGGATTTCACGTGCTCACCTGGCCCTGGAGAGGATCCCTGATGTCGTCCGCGCCCGGCCGGCGGAAGCGTCACCTCACGAAGACAATGTGCTTGCCGGTCGCCAGCGTCATGTCGGTCGAAGAGACAACCTTGGCCACCTTGCGAGCCTCGCCGCCCACGGTGTCGAAGGCCGCGGCGATCAGGTCACCGAGCGTCACCTGCACGCGCCTGGCCTGCTTGCCGGCGGAGGACACGGCCTTGACCGTCTTCGCCTTCATCTGACGGGCCTTGCGCTGGATGGTCTGCTTCTGGGTCTTGGTCGCCATGGTCTTTGTCTCCTGAGGATGAAGTGTCTGCCCGTCTGCGTGGTGTGCCGTACCGCCCCGTCCTGCCGTGCTGCCCCTACCCCGTCCCTTATACACATCTCCGAGCCCACGAGACATGCGCAGATCGC
>NZ_RAWK01000237.1 GCF_003612165.1 Corallococcus aberystwythensis
GCCCGGGTCCGATACCGGACACCCCGCTGGCCAGGCGGCCATTCCAGCCCCTGCCCGCCCGGTGACGCTGGTGGTGGGCGGCGACGTGACGGTCGGCTACCACTACGAGGAGTACTTCGACGACCAGGTGGCCAAGGGGCGGACGCGCGAGGAGATGTTCGCGTACGGCTTCCGAGAGGTGCGGCCCATCGTGGACTCCGGCGACCTGTTCGTCGTGAACCTGGAGTGCCCGTACACGGACAGCACGGTGAAGCTGCCCAAGAACTTCAACTTCCGCGCGCGGCCGGAGCTGGTGAACGTGCTCACCGCGGGCCGCGTGGGCGTGGTGAGCCTGGCCAACAACCACATGATGGACTACGGCGCGCAGGGCCTGCTGGACACGCTCAGCGCCCTGGACGCCCAGCGCATCCCCTACTTCGGCGCGGGGAGGAACCTGGCGGAGGCGCGGCGCCCGGCGGTCCTCACCGTGGGGGGCCTGAAGGTCGCGTTCCTGGGCTACTTCTTCCTGGGCACGCGCAACATCGAACCCCGGGAGGTCTACGCCACGGACACCACGCCGGGCGTGGCGGGGCACTTCTCCGACGTGGAGGTGATGGAGCGGATGCTGCGCGAGGACATCGCGGCGGCCAGGGCCCAGGCGGACCTGGTGCTGCCCTTCTTCCACTGGGGCATCGAGGGCAACACCACCCCTGAGCCCTACCAGGTGCGCCTGGCGCACGCGGCCATCGACGCGGGCGCGGCGGGCGTGCTGGGCAGCCACCCGCACGTGCTCCAGTCCATGGAGCTGTACCAGGGCAGGCCGGTGCTCTACTCGCTGGGCAACTTCGTGTTCGGCGGGAACTGGAACCCCCGGGACAAGCGCAGCGTCCTGTGGCGGGCGCGCTTCGACTCCACGGGTTATCTCTCCAGTGACGTGCTGCCCCTCAGGACCGACCGCTACCCCGAGTTCCCCGTCCAGCCGGTGCCCGTGACGGGTGCCGAGGCCGAAGGGGTGATGACGCTGCTGCGCACCGCGTCGCAGGGGACGCCGGGGCTGGAGCGGATGCTCCCGGCGTTGGAAGCAGGGGAAGCCGAGGGAGCAGGGAGCCCACCGCCCCCCTCCTCCAGTGTGAGAGGGGGGCAGTAGCTTCCAGGACTACTTGTTGTTGCGCTGGCCGCGCTTGAAGCGCGTGCGGCGGCGCTTCAGCTGCGCCTTCCGGGTCTTGGCGCGGTTCTTCAGCTTCTTCTTGGAACGATTCCCCTTCTGTGCGGCCATGTGAAGGACTCCGTGTTGAGCGTGATTCGAGCCGCACCGGGCGGCGACGGGGGCCGTTCTTACATGCCACTGCCCGCACGGCCAAGGTTTTCCTTGACGCCCTGGGCCCTTGCCATGGGGCGCCCAAAGGGGCAAGACGCCCCGGGAACCACGCATGATTGACAAACTGGAAGAGGTCGAGCGCCGTTTCGAACGGCTCACGGCCGACCTGTCGAACCCCGATATCCTCGCCGACACGGCGAAGCTCCAGAAGGTTTCCAAGGAGCGCGCCGCGCTGGAGCGGCTCGTGGAGACCTTCCGCGGCTACCGCAAGGTGCTGGCGGACCTCAACGAGGTGGAGGCGTGGCTGTCCAGCGCCGACCCCGACGAGAAGGCCTACGCCAAGGAGGCCCTGCCCGGCCTGAAGGCGCAGCGCGAGGAGCTGGAGGCGTCGCTCAAAATCCTCCTGCTGCCCAAGGACCCCAATGACGAAAAGAACGTCATCCTGGAGATCCGCGCGGGCGCGGGCGGCGACGAGGCGGCCCTCTTCGCCGAAGAGGTCATGCAGATGTACCTGCGCTACGCGGACCGCCGGGGCTGGAAGGCGGACATCCTGGACATGAGCGCGGGCAACGCCGGCGGCGTGAAGGACGCCACGGTGACGCTGTCCGGCGACGCGGTGTTCAGCAACCTGAAGTACGAGTCCGGCGTGCACCGGGTCCAGCGCGTGCCGGCCACGGAGACGCAGGGGCGCATCCACACCTCCACCATCACCGTGTCGGTGATGCCGGAGGCGGAGGACGTGGACGTGCAGATCAACCCGGCGGACATCGAGATGCAGGTGATGCGCTCCACGGGCGCCGGCGGCCAGAGCGTCAACACCACGGACTCCGCGGTGCGCCTCATCCACAAGCCGTCCGGCATCGTGGTGAAGTGCCAGCAGGAGAAGAGCCAGGGGAAGAACCGCGCCATGGCCCTGCGCATGCTGCGCGCCAAGCTCTACGACATGGAGCAGGAGCGCATCCGCAACGAGCGCGACTCCATGCGCCGCGGGCAGGTGGGCACGGGCGACCGCAGCGAGAAGATCCGCACGTACAACTTCCCGCAGGACCGGCTCACCGACCACCGCATCGGCCTCACCGTGCACAACCTGCCGGCCATCATGGTGGGCAACGTGGACGACGTCATCACCGCCTGCCGGACGCACTACCAGGCGGAGGCCCTCAAGGCGCAGACGGGCGGCGGGCGGCCCCCCAGCGAATCATGAGCGACGTCTGGACCATCCGCCGGCTCCTCACCTGGACGACGGGGCACTTCGAGAAGCGCGGGGTGGACGCGCCCCGGCTCACGACGGAAATCCTCCTCGCGCACGTGCTCAAGACGGGGCGGGTACGCCTGTACGTGGACCTGGACCGGCCGCTGTCCAAGGACGAGCTGGCCGCCTTCAAGGCGCTCATCGAGCGCCGGATGGCGGGCGAGCCTACGAACTACCTGACGGGCACGAAGGAGTTCTACAACCGCGCGTTCAAGGTGGACGCCCGCGTGCTCATCCCCCGGCCGGAGACGGAGCTCTTGGTGGAGGCGGTGCTGCACTCGGTGCCGAAGGACGCGCCCAGCCGCGTGCTGGACGTGTGCACGGGCTCCGGCTGCATCGCCATCAGCGTGGCGGCGGAGCGTCCCCAGGCGACGGTGCTGGCCACGGACCTGTCCAAGGACGCGTGCGCGCTGGCGCGTGAGAACGCCCAGGCCCTGGGCGTGGCGGAGCGCGTGAGCGTGCTGGAGGGGGACCTCTTCGCTCCCCTGCCCCCGGGCGAGACGTTCCGGGTGGTGGTGTCCAACCCGCCGTACATCGACTCAGGCGACATCGCCGGGCTGTCCGCCGAGGTGCGGCGCGAGCCCCGGCTGGCGCTGGACGGCGGACCGGACGGGCTGGCCGCGCTCAGGCGGGTGATTCAGGGCGCCCGGCGGGTGCTGGAGCCTGGCGGACTGCTTGCATTGGAGATGGGGGAGACCCAGGGCAGCGCCGTCCTGGAGCTCCTGCGCGCCGCGGGGTACGCGGACGCGCGCGCGGAGAAGGACCTGGAGCGGCGTGAACGCATGGCGTTCGGGACACAGCCCGCGGCCTGACGGCCACGGCGGTGCGGCCCGGCGGCAGCACGGGAAGAGGCACGGGAAAGACATGGACAAGATCGTCTTGAAGGGTGGCACCGCGCTGCACGGTGAGGTGGAGGTCTCTGGCGCGAAGAACGCGGCGCTGCCCATCCTGGCCTCCGCGCTGCTGGCGGATGGCACCACCACCTTCCGCAACGTGCCGGACCTGGCGGACGTGGCCACGATGCTGGAGGTGCTCCGCACGATGGGCTGCGAGGCCGCGCGGCTCACCGGCAAGAAGGCGGACACCTGTGAAATCAGCATCGTGGGGGACATCACCCCGGAGGCCCCCTACGACTTGGTGAAGACCATGCGCGCGAGCGTCCTGGTGCTGGGGCCGCTGGTGGCGCGCTTTGGCCGCGCTCGCGTGTCCATGCCGGGCGGGTGCGCCATTGGCGCGCGTCCCATCGACCAGCATCTGAAGGGCCTGAAGGCGCTGGGCGCGGACATCCACCTGACCGAAGGCTACGTGGAGGCCCGGGCGAAGCAGCTCAAGGGCGGCATGGTGAACTTCGACGTCATCACCGTCACCGGCACGGAGAACGTGATGATGGCGGCGGTGCTCGCGAAGGGCCGCACGGTGATGGAGAACTGCGCGCGCGAGCCGGAGGTGGAGGAGCTGGCGCGGGTCCTCAACAAGATGGGCGCCAAGGTGGAGGGGGCGGGCACGTCCGTCATCACCATCGAGGGCGTGGCGTCCCTCAACCCGGTGGAACACGCCATCCTGCCGGACCGCATCGAGGCGGGCACGCTGCTGGTGGCGGCGGCCATCAGCGGGGGCAACGTGCTGGTGAAGCACGCACGCCCGGAGCACCTGGACGCGGTCATCGACAAGCTGCGGGAAGCCGGCTGCACCATCACCGCGGAGGGCGGCGGCCTGCGCTGCAAGGCGCCCAAGACGCTCAAGGCGGTGAACATCACCACCACGGAGCACCCGGGCTTCCCCACGGACATGCAGGCGCAGTTGATGGCGCTGATGACGGTGAGCCACGGCACGTCCGTCATCTCCGAGAACATCTTCGAGAACCGCTTCATGCACGTGCCGGAGCTGCACCGGCTGGGCGCGGACATCACCATCCAGGGGCACACGGCGGTGGTGAAGGGCGTGAAGGGGCTCAGCGGGGCGCCCGTCATGGCCACCGACCTGCGCGCCAGCGCGTCGCTCATCCTGGCTGGCCTGCGGGCCGACGGCCACACGGAGGTCAGCCGCGTCTACCACCTGGACCGAGGGTACGAGCGGCTGGAACGGAAGCTGCGGGGCCTGGGGGCGGACATCCGCCGCGTGAAGGAGCGGGCCTGAGCGTCGGCCTGAGCCTAGGGGGCCGGTAGACGGCGCGTTGCCAACAGAAGCGGCGGCATGGGTTGCATCCCAATTTTTGTGCGACCTATCATTCTCCATTCACCGGGGAGCACCCGCTGCTCCCCCCTTCAGGAGAACGAGCCGCCCCATGAATTGCCCCGGTTGCAACGCCGAAATGACTGATCTCGAGGGAGATCACGAGACGTTGCGGGAATGTAAAGAGTGCGGCGGTTTGTGGGTCAACGTCGCGGATCTGAACCGGATCCTCCTCCACAACAACCTGCCCGGCCTGGAGGGACAGGGCGGCAAGATGGACGCCGACGCCCTGACGGGCCAGTGCCCCGACTGCCAGGTGGACCTCGTCCGCTACGTCGGTGGAGACCGGCATCACCCCCTGCAGTTCGACACCTGCGAGTCGTGCGGGGGCATCTTCCTGGAGTCGGAATTCGCGGACGCGACCGACACCGCGGCCGCGGAGAAGAAGATCATCGAGTTCTTCCGCGCCTTCAGCGGCAAGCAGAAGACCAAGGCCGCCATCTGACAGGCCACGGCCCGGGCCCCCACGAGAGCCCGGGCGCCTTCACGGCTGGCTGCGGAAGGAGCTCCCCCACTCCTCGGGGAGCGTCCCGTCCAGCGACAGCGCGGCGGCCGCCTTCGGCCCCTCGCCGGCTGGGGTCCGCTCGAAGCGGGCCGTCACCTTCCCCTTCTTGGGGATGTCCAGCGTCACGCGGTTGCCGGACACGGTGTAGGTGCCGCTGACGACGGTGGTGGGCTCGGGCGTCTCCAGCGGCTCCAGGGAGAAGCGCCAGGTGCCGTCCACGAAGAAGGACAGGAAGCGCTCCGGGGCGCCCTCATGGCCGCCGAACCAGGTGCCCACGAGCGGCGCCACGCGCGCGTCGTACTTGTACCGGGTGGCGAACGCGGGCCCGTTGAGGGGCTTGCCGCCCGAGTAGAGGACGAGGTCGGTGAGGCACACCGGGCTGTCCTCCTTGGCGCCGGGGAAGCGGTCCGCCACCTCCAGGATGAAGCGCGCGCCGAACAGCGGCTGGGACAGGGGCACGGCCTGCAGGCCGCGCTTGTCCTGCACGGTGACGCTGCGGGACGCCTCCACGCTGGTGAGGGTGAACTTGCGCACGCGGCCGTTGGCCTTGAAGGCGTCGCGGGACGTGCCGTCGCCCGTGTAGACGCGCACCTCGTCCAGGGTGACGGGCTCCTTGAAGCCGATGAAGACGTGGGCGGGCTTCTCCCCTTCCGCGCACCAGGCGGTGGTGTCCCGGCCGTCCAGGAGGTTCAAGGGCACGTAGTGGTCCGGGCGCGCAGCCTTCTCCACCCAGGCCTCAGCCTGGGCATAGCCGGGCGCGGAGGGCCCGGCGGCGAGGACGGACGGGGACACGAGGAGCAGGGAGGCCAGGGACAGGCGTCGCATGGGGCGCATCTTGGATCGTCCCCACCCCGCGGCTCCAGTCCGGGTGTGTACCTTCCGTCAGCACCGGACACGGCGTTCTCCAGGTGACGCCTAGGGCGCGTGGATGAAAGCGGCCCGCCGGGGGTTGGGGGTGCTTGACACCCGGACACGCCCAGGCCGACAAGGCGGACCGACCGAGGAGGAAGACGTGATGCGACGTTGGGGCTGGGTCTGTGTCGTGGGGCTGCTGGGGGTGGCCTCGTGCAAGAAGGACGTGCCGGCGGAAGCACCGGACGCGGGCGCCGTGGAGACGGGCCCTTCCGCCCTCACGGAGAAGGAGCCCAACGAGCGGCCCGACCAGGCGCTGGCCATCACGCGCGACAGCGTGGTGACGGGAGGCCTGGCGGCGGAGCCCAACAAGCTGGACGAGGACTGGTACCGGCTGGCCCCGGGCACCCCGCGCATCGCGGACGTGACGGTGACGGGCCTGCCCGGCGGGGACGTGAAGCTGGACGTCTACGACCAGGACCGCAACCGCCTGGTGGGCGTCAACAGCGAGGGCGAGGGCAAGGGGGAGCGCCTTCCCAACCTCTACGTGGAGCAGGAGCGCTGGCTGGTGGTGTCGCCCGCGCGCAAGGGCATGGGCGGGGCGTACACGCTGGAGGTGAAGTACCGCCAGCCCAACGACGGCGAGGAGCGCGAGCCCAATGACCGCGCCGTGGACGCCGCCGCGCTGCCCCTGGGCCAGACGGTGACGGCGTTCCTGGGGCATTCCGGGGATGAGGACTGGTACCGGGTGGAGCTGCCCGGCCCCGCCACGCCGGGGAGTGACGCCCCCGCCGCGCAGGACAGCGGCGCGCCGGCTCCGGGTACGACTCCCGCGGCCGTGCCTCCGCCGTCCGTGCCGGACGAGACGCCGGTCATCGACGACAGCGCGGCCCCCTCCCCCACCCCGGAGGGCACGTTCGGGGGCGGAGAGCCGCCCGCGACGCCTCCGGAGAACGCGATGCCGACAGCGCCCGGAGAGCTGGGCGGCGCGGTGGCGGCCCAGGCGGTGGACGCAGGCCCTCCGCCCGAGCCCGAGGTCCCGTCGGTGGCGCTGAAGATTGAGCTGTCCGCCGTGGAAGGCGTGCGGCCGGAGGTGTCCGTGCTGTCCGCCGCGGAGGCGCCGCTGTTCACGCTGCAGGGCAAGGAGGGCGAGCCCCTGGCCCTGCGCAACATCGGCGTGAGGGCCACGGACCGGGTCGTCTTCGTGGTGGTGAAGGGCGGCTGGACGGGGACGGGCAAGGCGCAGCGGCGCACCTACAACGCGCAGGTGCCCTACACGCTGACCGTGTCGCAGGAGGAGGCGGGGGCGCACGCGGAGCTGGAGCCCAATGACGAGCTGCTCAAGGCCACGCCGCTGACGGGCGCGGGCTACCGCGAGGGCTTCCTGTCGCCCAAGTCGGACGTGGACAACTACGTGCTGACGGCGCGCGAGCCGGTGCTGGCGAAGGTGGAGCTGTCGGGCGTGGACCGGTTGGACCTGACGCTGTCCATGGTGGAGCCGCCGCAGGGCGACGGGCAGAAGGAGACGGTGCTGCTCAAGGCCAACGACGGCGCGCTGAAGGAGCCGGAGCGGCTGAACAACGTCGCGTGCAGCGGCACCTGCTACTTCCGGGTGGAGGGGTCGTTCCGCAAGGTGAACGGCAAGTTCGTGAAGGACTTCGAGAACGCGGACCAGCCCTACCGCATCAGCGTGACGACGGTGCCGGACAACGGCAGCGAGGAGCGCGAGCCCAACAACACCGCCGACCGCGCGCAGGACCTGACGCTGGGCAAGGCGGTGCGAGGCACGGTGTACCCGGCGAAGGACGTGGATTACTTCCGGGTGGACCTGTCCGACCGGCCGGTGCGCACGGCCATCACCGCGACGCTGCTGGGCATCCTGAAGGTGGACGTGGGGCTGTACCTGCACCGGGTGCAGCCGGACGGGAAGCTGACGCTGGTGCAGACGTCCGACCGCGCCAAGGGTGACCAGCCGGAGACCATCCGCTTCAGCGCCGAACCGGGCGTCTACGTCTTCGAGGTGCGCGACGCGAAGAACCGCGAGGCGAACTTCCAGGACTCGTACCAATTGACCGTCGAGGAGGGGGAGTAGCCCCGACTTCCGATTGACAAGGCAGGGCCCCGCCCCTACTTTGGGCCCTGCTTCGCCCGTCGCACGCGGTGGTAGCTCAGTTGGTAGAGCACGAGCTTCCCAAGCTCGGGGTCGAGGGTTCGAATCCCTTCCGCCGCTCACTCATGAAGGCCGGTGGTTCCTCTCTGGAATCACCGGCCTTCGTGTTTTCAGGGCCTGGAGCTCCGTCACATCCGGGCCCAAATGTTATATGTTTCACGGAAATGTACACCCTCGACGAATCCCTCTGGCCGCTGGTGATTGTTCAGCGGAGCGACACGACGACGGACAAGGAGATGGAGGGCATCCTCCAGAGCCTCTCCAAGCTCATCAAGAGGCGCGAGCCCTACGTCCTGGTGATTGATTTCTCCCGGTCCCGTCCGCTGACCCATTCACAGCGGATGATGCTGGCGGATCATCAAACCCAGACCGCCGACCTGGCTCGCGAGTACTGCAAGGGATTCTTCGTGGTGATCAACTCGGCCACCGCGAGGCTCGCGAGGGCCGTCACCAGCTTCGTCCGGCCCTCCACGGATCAGCATGAGGTGGCCGCGTCGTTGGACGAAGCGCTGGAGCGCGCCGCGGTCCGCTTCGAGCAGGCCGGTGTGCACATGGGGGCCTTCATTGCCCGTGCCCAGGCGCGGCGGCTGAAGTCCGGTCCTGCCCCGAGCGCCCGTCACGGCTGAAGGCACCACGGCGGCGGCGCTACTTGCGGTGCGAGCCGTAGTACTTCTTCAGGATTCCCAGCTCGGCGATCTTCCCGGTGGAGATGTCCCTGCCCGCGTCCCACAGGCACGTGCGCAGGATGGCGCCCAGACAGGCGCCCTTCTCGCCATGGGCCAGCGTGGTGTAGAGCGCGTCGATGATCGCGGAGCGGCACGCGGCCTTGTAGGGCTCACTGTTGTTGCCTTCTCTTCTGCGCAGCTCCTCCAACTTCTCCCAGACGCAGCAATACCAGTAGAGCGCGCGCATGGCCCGCGTGTCGTAGCGCTCGCTGTAGAGCGCCCACACGTCGATGTGCTGCGCGCCCATGGGTTTGCCGACGGCGGCCCTTTCATCAAAGGACTTCAGCGTCTCGCTGGTTCCGGGCACGGCGCTGCAGAAGTTGTCGAGGCCGGCAACCCGCGTCTGCGCGGCGTGGAAGAGGGTCAGCCCGCCCGCGCCCGTGCCCAGCGCGGCGGGCACCTTGAAGGACTTGAAGTAGGACAGGTTGAGCGGGCGATCCGGATCCGGCTCGATGCCCGTGTCGAAGTGGTAGCCGCCCCAGGTGTAGAGGGCGAAGAAGCCCCACACGTTCTTGGCGTTCACCCGCTCGCGCACCGACGAATCATGCCTGGCGGCGGCGGCGATGATGGGCGTGACGCGCCGGAGGAGGTCTGTCTCCCTGGCGCCATACCAGTACCAGAGTTGGTACAGCGTCCCCTTGGAGGCGGCGAGGAAGGCCTCCATGCCGCGCACGGTGATGTCGGTCCTGCCGCGCGCGGCGAACTTCCTCTTGAACGCGGCGACGTGCGCATCCAGGCACCAGAAGTACATCTGGTAGGCGATCGTGTACCCGTTCTTCAGCTGGACCCGCATCTTGATCGGGCCGGCGATGTCGCGGTCCTCACCGGACGTGTCGGGAGGACCTACCCAGGTGTAATGGATGTCAGCGGAGTATCGGATGGAGCGCCACATGGCTCCCGAGCATAGCTACTTCGCGAGCCACGTCGCGAAGCGCTTGTCCAGGAGCGGCGCGGCCTTGTCGACGGCATCCCAGGTGTCGTCATCGAGCTTCGGCTCGTCGTGGCCGTGCGCCCCCTTGCGCTTTCCGAACGTCTTCTTGAGGTCGGCCGTAATCCACAGGTCGTTCATGTTGTGGAACCATCGCCACGCCATCTCGCGGAGGCCCGGCGCATCGCGCAGGTGGTCGTTCCAGAGGCCGCGCGGAAGCGCCTGCTTCACGAACTCCGACCCCTTCGCCTTGCGTGCCGCGACCGCCGCGAGCAGTTCGCGGTGCGCCGGGAACCGCGAGGTGTCGAGCAGCCCCCGTGTCGCGGCATAGCCGACGAAGAGCCCGGTCGTGATGTTGGGATACCGCTCGAGGCCGCCTGCGCCCTTCACGGCGAGGGTGACGGAGAGGGACTCGTCGAACGAGAGTTCGAGCCACACGTGCTTCGCGGTATCGAGCGCGAACTCCCAGTAGGCGACGGTGAGTTCGTCCTCGTTCGCGAAGGCGGCCTGACGACCGCTGGGCGGGCCGAGCACCTTCGTGACCTCCGCCTCCGTCTTCACCTTCCACGGTACGCCCAGGATTTCCTCGCCCACCTTCGACCTCACCCACGCGGAGGCGACGTAGGGGATGAACGTCTTGGCGGTCTTCGGAATGGGCGGAAAGGCGTCGTTCAGGATGTCGTGGGAGAAGACGATTTCGACGCCGTGCTTCGCGGCCTCGACGTTCGCCGAATCGGTGTTCTCACTCGTGGACACGGGCACCTTCTTGCCAAGCACCCCCGTCACATAGGCGATGACCTCGGGGTCGTCCGCGCGCCGTCCGAAGAGTGACGCCAGCTGCTGCACCTTCGGGCCGAGCTTCTTCATCACCGCGGTCGGCGTGAACACATGGGCCGCCACGGGTGTCGCGGACGCGGTGGGCGGAGGCGCGGCGTCTCCGTCCAGCCAGGCCGCGAAGTCGAAGTCCTTCGCCTTCGGCGCCTTGACCTTCTTCGCCTTCAGCCATGCAGCCAGCGCCTTTCGCCCGGATGCACCTTCTTCGTCGTCGAGCTCGTCGATCTCCGTCTCGCCCTGGGACCACTGCGCCAGGAACGACTCGAAGCTGTTCGCGACCGTTCGCGCCTCGCCCTCCGAACCGAGCAACGCCACGGCCAGCGGGGCGCCGTCTCCGGGGTTCACGAGCGCGAGCAGCGAGCCGTCCGGAAGATGGAGGAACGCGAAGGCGTCACGGCGAAGCCGGTCCGCATTCTCCGGACTCCACTCCTTAGGAATGGGCTCGGCTACGAGCGCATCGAACCAGCCCAGCGTTCCGTGGGACTGCTTGCCAATCCAGGCACCCACGTCCGCGAGCAGCGGCGGAACCTCATGCCCCTTCGGCGCCTTGGAGACCTTGACCGTGTATTTCGCCATTCGGGCCAGCTTTGGACGCGAGCCCGGTGCTGTAAAGGCACAAGGTGCCGCGAGCGCCCGTCCAGGGAACTTCGACAGGGGAATGCGCGATAATGGGGGCAGCTCCCGAACCGCCATGATGCCCATCGCCCGCGCCTCGTCCCCCGCCGTCTCCGCCCAGCCCATCCCCCGGGAGCCCACGCCCGCGTACGAGCAGCGGTCCACGCCGGCCCCCGCCCGCACGCCGGGCTACTCCTCGGAGAGCCGCTTCGAGGACGCCCGCGCGACGCCGGTGGCGCTGGACCTCCAGTCCCTCCCCGGCGCCGCCTGGGTGAACCGGTCCATCGAGAGCTACAACCGCGTCCAGGACATGCGGGGCACCGGCGTGCAGCCCCGGTCCGCGTTTCCCTTCTTCGGGCCCTCGCGTCAGGCGGAGCTGCGCACCGTGCCGCCGGAGCGCCAGGCCGACGTCAACGCGGGCGTCCGGGGCATGCTCACCGAGCAGCTGTCGCGCCTGCGCCCGGAGGATCAGGCGCGGCTGCGCCCCTTGGTGGACGCGGTGGGCACGTCCGGGTTCTACGAACGGGTCGCGGAGCTGGACACGGGCAACGCGGGCGCGTGGCGCCAGATGGCCGGTGTGCAGCAGTCCTTCGCGGCGGGCGAAGCGAACGAGTCCCCCACCACGCGCGCCTACAGCGAATCCATGCGGCTGACACTCCACGCGACGGCGGTGCTCCAGTTCGCCGGGGCCACCGGCCGCGTGCTCCCGCGCAACGAACACACCCAGTTCATCCGCAACCACGCCACCGCCTTCCACGAGAACGGTGGCTCCTTCACCAACCTGCCCATCGGTGTCTCCGGCGCCTTCAAGGTCCTGCGCAACACGCCGCTCTCCATGGCGCAGCACCTGCCCTCCCTCCTGGGAGCGGCCGTCGACCCCATGGGCGACCGCGACACCCGCACCGCCGCGGAGATGGTCCGCCGCTCCCGCGCGCAGGTCATCGACGGGCGCTGACGCCTTGACTGAACGGGCTTTCAGCCGCACCCTGGGAGGGTGAAGGCCCGTCCCGTCGACAATCCGCCCAACCCCTGGGCGAGCACCGCGGTGGAGTACCTGGACGAGATTCCCCCCGCGCGTCTGGAGGTCTGGGAGGACCACAGCCGCTCCATCATCGCGAGCAACGACAGCCCCGACGTGTGCTTCTCCTGGAGCGTCAACCCGTACCGGGGCTGCCTCCATGCCTGCGCCTACTGCTACGCGCGCCCCACGCACCAGTACCTGGACTTCGGCGCGGGCACCGACTTCGAGACCCGCCTCGTCGTCAAACCCAACGCCCCGGAGCTGCTGCGCGAAGCGTTCGACCGTCCGTCGTGGAAGGGAGAGACCGTTGTCTTCAGCGGCGTCACCGATTGCTACCAGCCGCTGGAGGCGTCGCTGCGGCTCACGCGCCAGTGCCTGGAGGTCTGCGCCGAGTACCGCAACCCCGTGGGCATCGTCACCAAGGGCGTCCTGATTGAGCGCGATGTGGACGTGCTCCAGCGGCTCGCGGCCGAGACGCGGCTCTTCGTGAGCATCAGCCTCCCCTTCCACAACGAGGAGCTGGCGCGCGCCATGGAGCCGCTTGTCGCCACGCCGAAGCGCAGGCTGGCCACCATCCGGAAGCTCACGGAGGCCGGCATCGACGTGGCCGTATCCGTGGCCCCCATCATCCCCGGCCTCAACGACGAGGACATCGCCCGGGTGCTCGCGTCCGCGCGCGAGGCCGGCGCCACGCGGGCGCACTACACCCTGCTGCGGCTTCCCGGGCCCGTGCAGGCCGTGTTCGAGGAGCGCCTGCGCGCGAAGCTGCCCCTGCGCGCGGACCGGGTGCTGCACCGCATCCGCGAGACGCGCGGCGGGGAGCTCACCGACAGCCGCTTCAAGCACCGCATGCGCGGCGAAGGGCTGTACGCCCAGACCATCCACCAGCTCTTCGCGACGTCGGCGCGCAAGGTGGGCATGCGCGCCTCGTCCGTCACGGAGGCCGCGCCGGACACCTTCCGGCGCCCCGCGCGGCCCTCCACCTCACCCCAGCTGTCGCTCTTCTAGCGGCGGCGCTGGGGGCGCTATTTCCGGATGGCCTGCATGATGGACAGCAGGATGACGGCGCCCACCGTGGCCACCAGCAGCGAGTACAGGTTGAAGCCCGTCACGCCCCGGCCACCGAAGAAGCTGAACACCCAGCCGCCCACCATCGCGCCGACGATGCCGGCGACGATGTTGGCGAACATTCCCATCCGGGCGTTGGTGCCCTTGATGATGCTGGCCAGCCAGCCCGCGATACCGCCCAACACCAGCCACGAGCAGATTCCCATGACGTCCTCCTCCAGGTAAGGCCCGAGGGCCTACCAGACCTCACAGCGGTTCGCAGCCGGTGCCACCATCTTCGACCCCGCGGGGCAGGAGAAGGCCTGCTGGAACTGCGGCAGGTTCACGTCCGGCCCCTTCACGCGCAGGAACGCCGGCGAGTGCGAATCCGTCAGCGCCCGCTGCCGCGCAGCCTCATTACGAATCTTCGAGCACCACGATTGCGCGTGCGCGAGGAAGAACTGCTGCCCCGGCGTGAAGCGGTAGGAGTTCGCCTTCGCCGCCTGGTCCGCGTGCCTGGCCAGGTAGGCCTCCATGGCCGCGTACGCCAGCTTGAGGCCGCCCAGGTCCGCGACGTTCTCGCCCAGGGTGAGCTTGCCGTTCACCTTCACGTCGTCCACGGCGATGTACTGGTCATACTGGTTCTTCACGCAGGCCACGCGCTCGCGGAAGGCCTTGTCCGAGGCCGGGGTCCACCAGGTGCGCAGGTTGCCGTCCGCGTCGAACTGGCGGCCCTCGTCGTCGAAGCCGTGGGTGATTTCGTGGCCCACCACCATGCCCATGGCGCCGAAGTTCACCGCCGCGGACGCGTCCCGCCCGAAGAAAGGCGGCTGGAGGATGCCCGCCGGGAACACAATCTCGTTGGTGGCCGCGTTGTAGTAGGCGTTCACCGTGGGCGGCGACATGAACCACTCCTGGCGGTCCACCGGCTGCCCCACCTTGCGCAGCTGGCGCGCCTGTTCGAACGCCGTCGCGGCCAGCAGGTTGTCCAGGAACGAGTCGCGCTTCACCGTCAGCCCGTCGTAGCCGCGCCACTGGTCCGGGTAGCCGATCTTGTTGGTGATCTTCTTCACCTTCACCAGCGCCTGGGCCTTCGTCTCCGCGTCCATCCAGGACAGCGTGTCCAGGTTGCGCTCGAAGGACTGCTCAATCTGCTGGACCATGTCCAACGTGGTGGCCTTGCCGTCCGCGCCGAAGGTGCGCGCGATGAAGGGCTTGGCCAGGGCGTGCGGCAGCGCGTCGTCGGTGGCGTCCACGCACTTCTTCCAGCGCGCCAGGTCCGCCTTGGCGCCGGTGAGCACGGTGGACTCGAAGCGGAAGAACTCGTCGCGCAGCGCCTTGGGCAGCGCCGTCTGCACGTCCTTCACCAGGTGGTAGGAGAGGTACGGCCCCATGTCCGTCGGCCGCTGCTGGCGCACCAGCGCGGACACCTCCGAGAAGAACTTCGGCTGCGTCACGTTGAGCGCTTCACCGGCGGGCAGCCCCACCTCCGCGAAGTACGTGTCCCACTGGAAGGCGGGGGCCAGCTTCTTCAGGCCCTGGCGCTCCAGCCGGTGGTAGACGTTCTGCGGCTCGCGCGTCTGGTCCTTGGGCAGCCGCGCGTTGGCCAGGCGCGTCTCGATGGCGAGGATGCCCGTGGCCTTGCGGCTGGCCACGAAGGGCGCGTCCCCCAACAGCTCGAAGACCTTCTGCACGTGCGCCTGGTAGGCGGTGCGCGCCTCGCGCATCTTCACGTCGGGCTTGAGGTAGTAGTCGCGGTCCGGCAGTCCCAGGCCGCCCGCGTCCACGACGGCGATGACCTGCGTGGCGTCCTTCTGGTCCTGATCCGAACCCACGCGGAAGAGCGCGTTCACGTTGCGCGCGTGCAGCCACGCCACCGCCTTGGCGACCTCCTGGGGGCTCTTCAGGCCGTTGAGCTTCGCCAGGTACGTGCGCAGCGTGGGCAGCGACTGCTCCAGCTTCGCCTCGTCCATGCAGGCGCCGTAGTAGTCCCCCAGCATCTTCTCTTCCGGGGTGCCCTCGCCCTGCCCTTCCGCGGCCTTCGTGAGGATGTCGCGCAGCACGGTCTGGTTGCGCTCGGCCACCGTCTCGAAGCCGCGGCTCCAGCGCGCGCGCTCGGCGGGGATCTCCGTGGCCTTCAGCCAGCCGCCACACGCGTACTGGTAGAAGTCGTCACAGGGGTTCGCGGACGGGTCCATCACCGCGGCGTCCAGGCCCGGGGGCATGGGGCGCTCGGACATGGGCACGTTGGAGGCCTCCGGCGCGGGCGCGGGCGTGGCCGGCGCGGCGCTGGCCACGGGGGCCTGGGTGGAGGCCTGGGGCTGTCTCTTATACAC
>NZ_RAWK01000238.1 GCF_003612165.1 Corallococcus aberystwythensis
GATGCGTCGCCACAGCTCATCCGGCACTCGCCAGCCGTCGTCCTTCTTCACTACCCCATGGCCGCGTCCTCCTGCCTCTTCAACCCGGCAGGTGGCCGACCTTCTTCCCTACCGAAATAGGCTCTTAAGACCTTTGCCCTACCGTCACGCTCATTCCCAAGGGGGCAATGCGCATGAGCGACGACGAACGCAATCACCACCACGGACTCCAGCAGGACCTGCGGGTCCTGGCGAAGCGCACGGACCGGCGGGAGCTGCTGCGCTGGATGGCCTTCACCCCCCTCATTCCCATCATCGGCTGTGGAGGCACGGACTCCGGCGGCGGCGGGGCCGCGTCCGGCTGCGCAAGGATTCCGGAGGAGACGGCCGGTCCCTATCCCGGTGACGGCTCCAACGGGGCCAACGCCCTGGCGCTGTCGGGCATCATCCGGAGCGACCTCCGCGCCAGCATCGCGGGCGCGAGCGGCGTCGCGGCGGGCATCCCTCTCACCGTCACGCTCACGCTGGTGGCCAGCGACGACAGCTGCACGCCCCTGCGCGGCTACGCCATCTACCTGTGGCACTGCGACCAGGCGGGCCGGTACTCCATGTACTCGCCGGGCGTCACCGGCGAGAACTACCTGCGCGGCGTGCAGGTGACGGATGAGGAGGGCAAGGTGACCTTCACCAGCATCTTCCCCGCCTGCTACAGCGGACGCTGGCCGCACATCCACTTTGAAATCTATCCCTCGGTGGAGGCGACCTCCTCCTCCCGCAACAAGGTCGCCACGTCCCAGCTGGCCCTGCCGGAGGACGTCTGCGAGGCGGTCTACGCGACGTCCGGCTATTCGCAGAGCGTCCGCAACCTCAACCAGGTTTCGCTCTCCAGCGACAACGTCTTCAGCGACGGCGCGTCCACGCAGCTGGCCACGGTGACGGGCAACACCACGGACGGCTACGCCGCCTCCCTGGTGGTGGGCATCAAGGTCTGACGCGCCGGCCGGGCGGGCCCGCCTGCCCGCCCGCACCGCGTCCGGGTGAGATGGCAACCCCCGGGGACGTGATGCATCTTCACGGAAGACCGCCGTGGCCCCCACCCGAACAGGAGCCCTGCCGATGTTCCAGCCTCCGAAGGACACCACCTCGAAGAAGCACCGGGGTGGCTACATCCAGCAGACGAAGGACTACGAGAAGATCCGCAAGTCCACGAAGGTGACGGGCAAGCGCATTGGCGGCGCCCTGCGGGCGGAGTTCGCCCGGCAGCAGAAGCGCCGCGACTCGCGCTGAGCCTACTTCGCCTTGGCGGGCGCGAAGTCGAAGGGCTTGTCCTGGGCGATGAGCATCACGCACTCGGCGTCCGCCGCGCACTGGTTGCGGTGCACCACCTTGCCGGGCTGGTCCCAGGTGCTGCCGGCCTCCACCGCGCCCGCTTCGGCGGCGCCCTCGCTGGTGTTCGTCATGCGGCCCTTCACCAGCACGCCGTGGTAGCTGGCGGAGTGGGTGTGCGGCCCGGAGTCGAACCCGGCGGGGAACTTCATCAGCAGGGCGTACGGGCCCTTCTTCATGTCGCCCCAGAGGACGTGCACGGACGGGCCGCCGGGCATCATCTCCGTCCAGGTGAGCTTGTCATAGGCGGTCTGCTGGAACGCGGCGGGCTCCTTCCCCTTGGCGGCGGCGAAGGTGAACGCGGAGACGACGGCGACGGCGGCGACGAGCTTGGGCAGGGTCTTCACGGGGGACTCCTCGGTGGAAGGAAACGCCGGGGAGGATGGCGGCGGAGCGGGTCTGCGAAAATGCCCGTTTGCGCAGAGCGCCTCTGCGAGAATGCAGGCCATGCCCGAATGGAGCGACCTGCGGCACTTCCTGGCCATCGCGAGGGAGGGGAACCTCTCCGCGGCGGCGCGGCGGTTGAAGGTGGACCAGACCACGGTGGGCCGGCGCCTGGCCGTGCTGGAGAAGGAGCTGGGGGCGCACCTCTTCGACCGGACCCCCACGGGCCTGAAACCCACGGCGGTGGCGCTGCGCATCCTTCCGGCCGCGGAAGCGGTGGAGGCGGAGGCGCTGCGGGTGGAGCGGCTCGCCAGCGGTGAGGACCTGCGCCCCTCCGGGCCGGTGACGGTCACCGCGACGGACTCGTTCCTGGTCCACAACGTGCTGCCGTGGCTGGCCGGCTTCGGGGCGCGGCATCCGGAAATCGAGTTGCAGCTGCTCTCCGGTTACGAGTCCCTGTCGCTGGTGCGCCGGGAGGCGGACGTCGCCATCCGGCTGGTCCGGCCCCAGGAGGCGTCGCTGCGGGCCCGGAAGGTGGCTGCCATCGGTGTCGTGCCCTTCGCGTCGAAGGCGTACCTGGCCCGCCGGGGGCCGGTGCGCTTCGACACGGGGCTCCAGGGGCACGCCGTGGTGGGCTACGCGCAGGACTCACGGCGCTGGCCGGAGTCGAAGTGGCTGGACGTGCACGCGGCGAAGGCCACCGTCTCCGTGCGGCTCACGTCCATCCTGGGGCTGCTCCAGGCGGCGCGCGAGGGGCTGGGCGTGGCGCTGTTGCCGGCGTACTTCGGCCACCTGCACGCGGAGCTCGTTCCCCTGCGTGAGGCCCTGCCGGAGCTGGAGCGGACCGTGTGGCTGGTGTTCCACGAGGACCTGGCCCACAACGCGCGGGTGCGCGCGGTGGTGGACTTCCTGGCGGAGACCATCCGGGCGCAGGCGGAGGCGCTGGCGAAGCCTCCCGCCAGGCCCCGGAAGAAGCGCGCGCGGTGAGGCCCTTCCGCCTCACCGCGCGTCAGGCCCTCACGGGGTGCCGAGCCGCTTGCCGCGGGCGAACTCCAGGCCCAGCAGGTTGCCCCGGTGGTGGATGGGATCCAGCGTGACCTTCTGGATGCGCCAGCCCTCCGCGGCGGTCTTCACCACCTCGTGCGTGTAGCGCCCCACCAGGGTCCACTCCTGGGGAAAGCCGTCCATGGTGAAGAAGTGGGAGACCTCCGCGTAGGCGTGCACCGTCGCGCGCGTGTCGCTGGTGAACTCCGTGCGCACGGTGTTGGCCGTGGAGTGCTGCACCCGGCTGAAGCATTCCAATGCCTTGTTGCCGAACTGCGCCAGCACGGCGCGCGGCGCGGTGGAGGGCGGCACCCCCATGAAGCGGGAGTAGTCCGACGTCACCTCCGGGGCGAAGACCCGCTCCCACCGGGTCCAGTCGCCCGTGTCCTTGCCATGGTCGATGGCCTGCCCGTACTCGGCCACCAGCTCCTGGATGGCAATCCAATCCAGCGTGTACTCCAGGTTCTTCTCGCGCATCGATGTCTGCCTTTCGGGAAGGGGGGATGCGCAGGCTTTCACTCTCCGTGGGAGCGGATCAACCCCAGACACCCGGGGCGCCGGGGCTTACGGCTCCGAGAGGGTGACGGTGAAGTTCCTGGGCGTGCTGCTGGTGTCCACCACGAACGCGCTGCCCGTCGCCGTCCACTCCACCTCCAGGGTGCCGGCGATGCCGTTGGCCTGCAGCTCGAGGTTCAGGTCCGTGAGCCACTCGCAGCGCGTCCCCAGCTTGCAGTCGCGCGGGAGGGACATGCGCACATCCAGCGGCGTCAACCGCCCCGCGGTCACCGGGCCGTAGTTTTCCTGGCCAGAGAAGTCCGTCCCGCTTTCGCGGAGCATGGCGCGGAACACAGGCTTCTCCGTCTGGTTGGGGTCCGCGGGCGTCCACCGGAGCTTGAACTCCACCAGCATCTCCGCTTCGACGAACTTGTCTGGCGACTTGGAGGTCGTGGCCCGCATGACGAGCGGAATCGTGACCCGGGGGGCATCGGAGGTGAGGGTGCGCGGGGCGCCCGTGTAGGGGGCGGAGGACACGGACTCGGACGTGGCCTGCGATGTCGCGACGACGCTGACGCAGGCAACCAGGAGCGCCAGACGGGAGGCCCAGTGACGCAGGCGGGACTTCGGAGCGGTGTCTTGGTGGTGGGGCATGGTGCCGCGGACAGGAGCAAGCCCGATGCCACGACTTCACAGAGGGAAACATTCCCCGGCCCCACCGTCCGTCAACTCCAACCACGACGCGTGTGTCGTGGTCGCGCGTCAGCGGTAGTGGACCGCGATGCGCTTTCCGTCGAGCAGGTGGATGTCGATGTCCAGGTCGTAGATGCCGCGCAGCACGTCGGGGCGCATGAGCTCCTCCGGCGTCCCCTGGAAGGCGACCTTCCCGGCGCGCATGGCGACGACGTGGTCGGAGTAGCAGGAGGCGTAGTTGAGGTCGTGCAGCACCAGCACCACGCACTTGCCCAGCGTGTCCGCCGCGCGCCGCAGCTCCTTCATCATGGCCACGGCGTGCTTCATGTCCAGGCTGTTGAGCGGCTCGTCCAGGAGGACGTAGTGCGTGTCCTGGCAGAGCACCATGGCCACGAAGGCGCGCTGGCGCTGGCCGCCGGACAGCTCATCCAGGAAGCGGTGGGCAATGGGCTCCAGTCCCAGGTGGGCGAGGGCGCCCTCCACGAAGGCGCGGTCCTCCACCGTGGGGCGGCCCCTGGAATGCGGGTAGCGGCCGAACGTCACCAGGTCGCGCACGGTGAGCCGGGAGGTGACGGCGTTGTCCTGCCGCAGGATGGCCAGCCTGCGCGCCAGCGCGTCGCCGGGCGTGCGGGTCACGTCCATGCCGTCCACCAGCACCGTGCCGGAGGACAGCGGCAGCAGGCGGCTCACCATGGACAGCAGGGTGGACTTGCCGGCGCCATTGGGGCCGATGATGGACGTCACGCCGCGCTCCGGGAGCTTCAGCGTGACGTCGTCCACCACCAGGGTGTCGCCATAGCGGCGGGACACGTTCCGGGCTTCAATCATCGCAGCGCGCCTCGCATGAGCAGGGTGATGAACATGAGGCCGCCCAGGAACTCGATGATGACGCGCAGGTTGGCGCCAAAGGAGAAGACGCGCTCCAGCACCAGCTGACCGCCCAGAAGGCCAATCACCGCGAGGAACACGGCCGCCGGCAGCACGTGGGCGTGACGGTGGGAGCGCACCAGCCCGTGCGCCAGGTTCGCCACCAGCAGGCCGAAGAACGTGACGGGCCCCACCAGCGCCGTGGACACCGACACCAGCACCGCCACCACCGCCAGGAGGCGCGACACCGTGCGGCGGTGGTCCACGCCCAGGTTGATGGCCACGTCGCGGCCCAGGTTCAGCACGTCGCAGGCGCGCAGCAGGTGGAAGCCCAGGGCGGACGCGCCCACGGTCATCCCCGCGGAGACGATGAGCAGGTCCGGGTCCGGGTTGTTGAAGCTGGCGAAGAAGCGGTCCTGCAGGAAGTCGAACTCGCCCGGCGCGATGAGGCGCTGGAGGAAGCTGGACAGGCTGCGGAACAGCACGCCCAGCACCACGCCCGTCAGCAGCAGCAGGTGGACGCTGCGCCGGCCGCCCTCGAACAGCCAGCGGTGCAGCACCGCGGAGAAGCCCACCATGATGGCGACCTCCACCGTGAACAGCAGCCGGGTGTCCAGGCTCGCCACCGTGCGCGCGCCCAGGAAGAAGAGCAGGCCCGTCTGCAACAGCAGGTAGAGCGTGTCGAAGCCCATGATGGCGGGCGTCAGGACGCGGTTCTCCGTCACGGTCTGGAACAGCACCGTGGAGACGGCGATGGCGTAGCCCACCAGCAGCACCGTGGCGACCTTGCGCGCGCGGAACGGCAGCACGAAGTCCCACTGGCCGCCCGCGTCCACGGTCATGAACACCCCGACGCAGACGGCGGCCAGCCCGCCCAGCAGCAAGAGCCGCTGAGCGTGGCCCTCCAGGCGCAGCGCGCTAGCCGGCACGGTCATCCCTCCGGAAGAGCAGGTGGAGGAAGAGCAGGCTGCCCACCACGCCCGCCACCGTGCCCACCGGAATCTCGTAGGGCTGGCGCACCACCCGCCCGGCGATGTCGCACAGGAGCACGAAGCCCGCGCCCATCACCGCCACCCAGGGGATGGAGCGGCGCGCGTTGTCGCCCACGATGAGGCTGACGACGTTGGGCACCACGAGCCCGATGAAGGGAATCATCCCCACGGTGGCCACCACCACTGCGGTAACCATGGCCACGATGGCCAGCCCCAGCGCCACGATGCCCGGGTGGCTCAAGCCCAGGTTGGTGGTGAAGGCCTCGCCCATGCCGGCGACGGTGAAGCGGTCCGCGACGACGTAGGCGAGGACCGTCAGCACGAAGGCGCCCCAGAGCAGCTCGTACCGGCCGCGCAGCACGCTGGAGAAGTCGCCCGTGGTCCAGGCCATCAGCGACTGCAGCAGGGAGAAGCGGTAGGCGAAGAACGTCGTCGCCGCGTCGAAGATGGCGCCCAGCACCAGCCCCACGACGGGCACCACGAGCGCCGAGCGCAGCGGGATGCGCCGGAGGATGAGCAGGAACAGCGCCGTGCCCGCCATGGAGAAGCCCGCGGCGACGGCCGTCCTGGCGAGGATGGGGATGCCGGGGGCGAAGATGGTCACCGCGAGCAGGCCCAGGCTCGCGGACTCCGCCGTGCCCGCCGTGAAGGGCTCCACGAAGCGGTTGCGCGCGAGCATCTGCATGATGAGGCCCGCCACGGCCAGGGACATGCCCGCCAGCACCAGGGCCAGCGTGCGCGGCACGCGGCTGATGACCAGCACCTGCACGGCGCGCTGGTTCTCCGCCGGCGCCAGGAGCGCGTCCCACGACACGTGGCTCACGCCAATGAGGAGGCTGGCGCCCGCGAGCACCAGCACCGCGAGCCCGGCCACGAAGAGCAGCGGCAGGGAGGCCACGGGCCCGGGGAGTGCGAAGGCCGGCTCAGGGAGCGGGGGGCTGTCGGGGCTTCGCGTAGACATCGGAGATCTGCTCCAGCAGGCGCCGCATGGAATGGATGCCGCCGCCAAGGAGGTAGGTGTTGGCGGGCTCCAGGTACACGACCTGCCCCTGCTTCCAGGCCGCCGTCTGGCGCACCAGCTCGTTGTCCAGCAGCCGCTGCGCGCCGCCGCCCTCGCCAATGGCCGCGTCCCGGTCGATGACGAACAGCCACTCCGGGTTGGTCTCCAGGATGAACTCCGAGCCGACGGCCTCCCCGTGCAGCGACGCCTTGAGCGACGGGGCCGCGGGCGGGATGCCGAAGGTGTCGTGCAGCACGCCAAAACGCGAGCCCGGCCCGTAGGCGCTCATCCGGCCGCCGGACGTCAGGACGATGAGCCCCTTGCCCCGGCTGGCGGTGGTCCCCTTCAGCGTCGCGATGGACTGGTGCAGCCCCTCCAGCAGGGTGCGCGCCTGCTCCTGCTTGTCGAAGATGGCGGCCAGCCGCTCCGTGTTGCCCTCCACCGTGACCAGGAAGTGCGCGTCGTCCGTGACCTGGTCGATGGTGGGGACCATGGCGGCGAGCTTCGCGTACCGGGCACTGGAGCGGCCGCCGGTGATGACCAGGTCGGGACGGGCGGCGTGGAGGGCCTCGTAGTCGGGCTCGAAGAGCGTTCCGAAGCGCGGGTACTTCTTCGCGTCCGCGTACTTCGCCAGCGGGCCGGGGAAGTACTCCCCTGCCACGCCCTGCACCTCCACCCCCAGCGCGTCCAGCGTGTCCAGCGTCGCCAGGTCGAACACCACGACCTTCTTCGGGTTCGGGGCCACGACGGTGCTGCCCTGCGCGTGGGGGATGGTCCGGCCCGCTCCCGGAGCAGGGGCCGCCGCCGCGGCTTCCGGCACGGCGGCCGGCGCCGGAGCGCGCGGGGCCCGCAGACCGAAGAGCACGAGCGCGAGGACCGCGACCCCGATGAGGGCCACGAGGAGGGGAGGGAACCGCCGGGGAGAGGTGCTCACGGTTGAAGGCAATCCAGAGAAGGTGATATCAAATGAAATTGATATTCATTATCGAAGTTGGGATATAGCGGATCGCCGCCGGACGGTCAAAAACCATCGGGCTTGCGCCGCCCGGGCCTTCCCTGGAAGCTGGAATTTCAAGACTTCCATGGAGAGGCCTCATGAAGCCCGTCCGAGCCGTCCTGCTGTGGTCCCTTCTCTCCACGTCCCTCGCCGGGACCGCCCACGCGCAGGACAACGGGCGCACGCTGCTCATGCAGTGGCTGGCGGATCCGGACGTCTACAAGGAGAACGACGACCTGTTCTTCCTCACCGGCACCGGCAACGGGGTGGTGCTGCCGCTGTATGAGTCGAACGACCTGACGGCGTTCCGCTTCAAGCGCGACTACAGCCCGTCCGCGGCGGATCCAACCTACGACTACTGCTTCCTCTGGGCGCCGGACCTGAGCAAGACGGGCAGCGTCTACCAGCTCCACTTCTCCGGCCACCGGGTGCCCAACGGCGCGGCGTGTCCACCGGCCGGCCAGGAGGTGACGACCTTCGTCGCCACGGCGCCGGACCTGAACCTGGCCTTCGGCGCGCCCCAGCCGCTCAACGCCAACACCACCTGGCCGCGCACCACCACGGGCACGGCGTGCCTGCCGCAGGGGTGCAACCGGAACATCCGCATCGACTCGGCGACGTTCAACGACGGCGCGGACCGCTGGCTCTTCTATGTCTGGTTCCAGAACGGCAACAACATCTCCTCGTTCAAGCTGGCCGCGCCCGGCACCGTCTACAACCACGCGGGCCCGGCGGTGTTCGCGACGCCGGCCTACGAAGAGGGCATCAACGAGGCGCCGGAGCTCTTCAAGCGCGACGGGCGCTACTACATGGTCTTCAGCGGCGGTTGGTACAACAGCCAGTACGCCATGTACTACGTGATGGCGGACACCATCCCCCAGCTCACGCGGGCGCGGGCGGTGCGGCGGCAGTCGCTGCCCCTGAGGAACTCCGCGGGCCGGCTGGTGCAGTCCCACGGCCACAACGTCATCGTCGAGCGGCGGGGCGAGTACTTCAACATCTTCCACCAGGGCGCCTTCGACAGCGCGGGCAACCTCACCTCGCGCAGCACGTACAAGCAGCGCGTCGCGTTCAAGGCGGACGGGGCGATGACGTCGCTCAACCAGGTGAGCGTCCGGTGGAACCGGCTCGCCGGGTACAGCTATTCGCTGGACGTCGTGCTGCGCGACGGGTCGGTGGTGGGGCCGTGCACGTCCGTGACGCTGCTGGGGCAGGCCAACAAGACGGTGTTCGACGGCGTGTGCCGCAGCGCCGGGGACCGCGTGGTGACGAAGGGGGAGATCGCCGCGTTCCGCATCTTCTATTCCAACAACAACGTCTGGGGGCCCTTCGTGGAGAAGGCCTATGACGGCATCTCCGACGACGTGTCGCTGGAGCTGCCCGGCGGCGTCACGCCCTTCGTGGACCTGGAGTGGAGCGAGGAGGAGACCCCGGCCCAGTACTCCATCGACGTGCAGCGGCGCGACACGGGCGCGTGGATTGGCCCGTGCATCGGGGTGGGCTCCGTGAACAAGAGTCTCGCGTGGACCTACCAGGGGCGTTGCGACACGCCGGGCATCAACGTGCCGGCCTCCAACATCCAGGCCTTCCGCGTGTGCTCCGCCGTGAACGGGGACTGGGCCCATGCGCGCTGCGGCGCGGTTGCATACGACGGACGGGCCCTGCACTCGCGCATCAACATCCCCTGAGCCTTGGGCTCAGTCGTAGTCGCACATGAAGACGTGGAAGTCGGTGCTGCCCTTCACCTTGTAGTGGAGCTTCCGGCCTCCCCCACGCGCGGACTCGATGGAGGGATGGGCCAGGATCCACTTCAGCGTGGTGGGCATGTCGTCACAGGGAACGCCGAACTTGTCGTCGAGGTCCTCCAGGAATGCGGAGGTCCTCGCGTTGGCCCCGGCCGCCTCCCGGCGCAGTTCTTCCACCTGTGCCGGGGTGCGGATCTCCCGTGTCTGTGGCTCGCTGAGCCAGGTGCTTCCGTCAGGGAAGCGCGCCTCCAGCGCCAGCCTCGCGGTGCGCGCCACCGTCGTGTCCAGCGGGACCTCGACCTGGAGGCTCGACTCGTGGGCGTTCTTCCCCATGGGGAGCGGAGCCAGACGCCGGGTCACCTGGCCCTCGGCGTCCACCTCCACCAGCGTCGCCTCGGTGGGGCGGGGGATGAGCTGATGCGCGGATACCTGCACCTGGAGCGGGGTCTTGTCTCCCACCCTGAAGTTCCGCGGCTCCCGCAGGGCCAGGGGCTGCCGGATCACCGGCGAGGGAATGTCACAGCGCACCGCCAGCTTCACGGTGACGTCGCGCTCCAGCGGGGGCTTGCCCTTGCAGGT
The DNA here is from genome assembly GCF_003612165.1 of Corallococcus aberystwythensis. Taxonomy (GTDB): domain Bacteria; phylum Myxococcota; class Myxococcia; order Myxococcales; family Myxococcaceae; genus Corallococcus; species Corallococcus aberystwythensis. The sequence continues at coordinate 10,162 of NZ_RAWK01000238.1, forward strand.
CAGCTTGACGTGCAGGGACTTCTCGAGGGGCTTGGGGCTGCCAGCACACTGCTGGAGGACGTTCGGGATTGGCCAGAGCGCCGGGGCCACTGCGAAGGGCTCCCCATCGTGGCGGGCGCCCTCCGGCTGCAGGGTGAAGTCGAAGCCCTTCACGGTGCCGCTCAGCTCCAGCTTCTCCAGGCCGGTGCGGCAGGTGGTCTTCATGTCGAGGCTCGGGTGGAGCCAGAGGGACGTGGCGCCGCCGCCCTCCACTCCCACGAGCTTCCCCTTCATCACATAGGCAGTGGTGTCCTGTTTGAATTCGAGCCGGGGCTGCTCAGGCTCCTCCAGGAACGCTTGCTGGAGCCTCGCGTAATAGAGCCCGGACTGCATTGGGGTCAGGCGTTCCAACCGGGCCTGCGTCAGCGGGATGCTGGGGAACGGATTGTCGGGGAGGGGCTCGCGGCTCTTGAGGATGACCTGGGTGGTGCCCTTGGGGGGCGGTTCCACCTGGAGCCAGAGGGACTCGGCGGGCTGGGGCGTCAGCGCGTCCTGCAGGTCCGTCGCGTCAAGCTGGGCCAGGGGCACCTTGATGAAGGCCCGGGCCGGCATGGTGATGCGCTTCACCTTCATGCCCACCCGGAGTTTCGCCTCCTTGGCGACGCTCTTCGGCTCCACGCGGGTGATGGTGACCGTCTCGCCATCCGAACGGGCGGAGTAGCCCGCGGACTTCATCGTGACGGTGAACGGCGCCGCCGCGAACATCCAGGCGCCAGCGAACACGGACAGCAGCGATGCGAGGAACATGGGGAGCACGTTAGCGCGGGGCGAAGCGCTTCGCGGACCGCAGCTTCGCCTTCATGGCCTCCATGTCGCGGTTGCGCGGCGGCGCGGTGGTCACCAGCGAGTCCATCAGCCGGCGCGCGACCTCGGTGACGTCCTCCACGGCGCGGTTGAACGCCTCCTCGTTCGCCTTGGAGGGGGCGCTGGTGCCGCTCAACTTCCGCACGAACTGAAGGGCCGCCGCCCGCACCTCCGCGTCGGACGCGGGGGGCTCGAAGTTGAACAGCGTCTTGATGCTCCGGCACATGGGCGGGTCCCTCTTCGTGAAGTGCCGCCAGCGTACCCCACGCCCCCGCTTCCGCCGTCCGGGTGAACCCTATCGAGCCAGCTCTTATGAGGATAAACTGTCTAGCCGGATGTACCTGCAAGAAAGGGTGTTCCGCATGAAGCTTGTATCGGGTGTGTTCGCGGCACTGGTCATCGCGACGCTGGCTGCCTGTGGTGGAACGGATTCTGGCGACGTGGCGGAGGAGCTGGGGCAGTCCTCCAGCGCCTTGTCCACCTGTTCGGCGGCCTGTGCGTCGGGGCTGTCGGTGTCGTGCTCGGGGAGTTCGTGCTCCTCCGTCGACGGCCAGTATGTGCAGTGCGACGGCCTCTACCATTATTGCCCGTTGCCTCCTCCGCCCTGCACGAAGGCCAACACGTGCACGTTCATTGACGGCACCTCCTGTGCTTCTCCCGGCGCCGAGCGGCAGTGCTGTCTGAGCGGACTGCCCACGGGCGGCTGCTACTGCAAGTTCGACAACACGTGGACCTGCACCCTTCCCCCGGACGGGCCGTAGTCACGACCAGATGTGGTTCTCTCTCGACTCTCCTCTCTCCTGGAAAGGTTCTCCCCGATGCGGAAGCTCTTCGCCGTTCCCGTGACCCTCTTCTCGTTCGCGATGCTCGCCTGTGGCGGCAGCGCGGCCCCCGAGCAGCAGACCCCCGCGCCCACGCAGCAGGAGCAGGGCCTCAACGCCGTGGGCCAGGGCTGTTCGGCGGACACCCAGTGCGCGACGGGCCTGTGCTGGAGGGAGGCGGACTCGTACCCGCTCTACAACCCGTCTTGGATCCGCGCGGACCAGTGCACCGAGGAGTGCGGCGGCTCGGGCGACAACGCCTATTGCCAGCAGCTGGCCGCGGAGTTCAACGCGCCCCAGCCCAACCAGGCGCGCTGCATCCCCGCGCGGGGCGTGTATGACAACTACCCGTACGACGACACCGTCTACGTCTGCGACCTGATCCCCGCCGGCCTGGGCAAGGTCCACTGGGCGAATTGACGGCCTGACTCCACGCCGTCCGGAGCCCTGTGGCTCCGGACGGCGCGGAAGCCGCACTCGTTGTAAACTCGGCTCAACCTGATTTCAAAGGGGGGCCCCATGCGGCTGGATATCTTTTCGGAGATGCAGCACCCGAAGGAACGTTGGAGCGGTCCGGACCACGAGCACCAGATCATCCAGGAGACGCTGGAGCAGGCGCGGCTGGCGGATGAGATGGGCTACGGCGTCTGGTGGCAGGTGGAGCACCACACCGCCGTGGAGTTCAGCTACAGCTCCGCGCCGGAGGTCATGCTCACCGCCATCGCGCGGAGCACGAAGAACCTGCACGTCGGACACTCGTCGGTGCTGGCGCCCACGCGCTTCAACCACCCCATCCGCATCGCGGAGCGCGCGGCCTTCATCGACCACCTGAGCGGAGGCCGCTTCCAGCTGGGGCTGGCGCGCAGCACCATTCCGGAGTGGCGCACCTTCAACATCGAGCCTGACTCCACGCGCGGGCAGATGCAGCAGGCCTTCGAGCTGGTGCCGAAGCTGTGGACCCAGGACAAGGTCTCCTGGGATGGGCCGGACCTGAAGCTCAAGGACGTCACCGTCGTCCCGAAGCCGTACCGCAAGCCGCACCCGCCGCTGTGGCAGGCGTGCTCCAGCCCCGCGTCGTTCGAACAGGCGGGGCGCAACGGCGTGGGCGCGCTGGGGGTGACGCTCTGGGCCTCTCCGGAAGAGGTGGCGGAGATGATCCACATCTACCGCGAGGCGCTGCGCACGCGCTGCGAGCCGGTGGGCGCCTTCGTCAACGACCAGGTCGCCTTCTTCACCTTCGTGCACTGCGCGGACAGCGAACGCGAGGCGATGGAGAACGGCGCCGCGAGGGCCGCCGCCTGGTACACGAGCGGGTCGTTCACCTTCTTCGAGGCGAAGGATGCCTTCGTGAAGACGGCCGCGGAGCTGGAGGTGCTGGCGAAGGACCCGGCGGGCGGAGGCCTGACGGGCCAGTACCTGCGCAAGAAGGACCCGAACGCGCCGCAGTCCCAGGCCCAGCGCCTGCTGGGCCGCATCATGTCCGGTGAGAGCGTGCCGGATGAGCAGGTCTGGGAGGTCTTGAGCGCGCAGGACTCGCTCATCGTCGGGACGCAGGACCAGGTGCGCGCGGGGCTCAAGCGCTACCAGGCGCTGGGCATCGACGCGCTCATGTCCTTCCACCAGGTGGGCGCGCTGGCGCACGACAAGGTCCTGAAGAGCATCCGGCTCACGGGCGAGCTCATTCCGGAATTCAAGACACCGGCGGCGCCGTAGCGGGCGAGGAGAGGGCAGGGGAGCGCGGCGGTCCCACGCTCACGCTCCGCGCCACTTCTCCCGCGCGGCGGGACGGAGCAAGCTGACCTTCGTGTCCCGCCGTTCTCAGCTGTTCCTCCTGCTCGGGGTGTCCGGGCTCCTGCACGCGGCGCTCCTCGTGGCGCTGTCGCGGAGCCCGTCCGCCAGCGTCCGGCGCCACGCGCCAGCGCGGGTCGTCGAGGTGGAGATCGTGACGCGGGCCCCGCGCGCGGAGCCGCCTGCGGCCGTGGAGGAGCAGCCCGCCCCGCGCTCGCCAGGACACCCTTCGGAGCGCAAGCCGCCCGCGAGCGCGCGGCAGAAGGACGACGCACCGGCGCACCTGGCGGAGCGCGGGCCCTCCGCCCACGCGCGGGAGAAGGACGAAGCGCCTGCCAAGGCTCCCGCGACGGCCGGGGACGGTGCTCCGGAGCCCCTCGCGGAAGCACCCGAGCGCGCGTCTCCTCCGGTCCGGGATGTCCCGCTCCAGTTGGAACCGCCCGGGCTCCTGGGCGGTGGACTCTTGAAGGGACCTCCGTCGACGGGGCGGACGCTTCGCAACGTCCCGGGCTCGGCGCCGGACCCCAAGGCGCTGGCGGCCCGTGAGGCGGAGGAGGCGCGTCAGCGCGTGGACGGCTGGGCCAAGGATGCGACCGCGTCCGCGCGGGCCACCGGCGCGACGCCTCCGTACTTCGCGAAGCTGCGCCAGGGCTTCTCCGAGCGGCTGGTGAACCCGCCCCCTCCCAATACCCAGGTGCTCAGCGACCGGCTGAAGCGCGAGCAGCTGGAGTCCATCGAGCGGTTCGGCAAGACGGGCACTCCCTTCGCGCCCCAGGAGCGGGACGTCCGCCGCGAAACGTCCGACCGGCTGCGCGCGGCGGTGGAGGCCGGGCGCGCGGCGGACATGTACATGGTCGACGTCACGGCCCCCGTGCTCGCGCTCGTCGCCATCGTGGAGGTGCGGCAGGCGCGTGACGGCAGCCTGATAGACCTCCAGGTGCTGGAGGGCTCCGGGGACCCGAAGTTCGACCGCTGGGCCGTGTCCCAACTGCGTGATGCGCTCGCCAGCGCGGAGGCCCCCGCGGACGGCGGCGTGGGCATCCGCGAGGACGGGATGCGGACCCGCTGGCGGCTGGAGGAGTACCTCGGCAACCCCCGCGTGCGGGTCCACCTCATCTCCATCTACTGACTTCCGATACCGCCGAGGCGGCTGCCCGTCGCCGCGTCCAGCACCAGCAGGTTGCCCCACTGCGACACGTACACCCGGCCATCCCGGGGCCAGAGGGTGGGCGTCAAGGTGAAGTGGGACTCGGGCAGGGCCACGTCCCAGGCGACAGCGCCGGTGCGCAGGTCGCGGCGGACGAGGCGCGCGCCTCCCTTCTCCAACTCGTAGACGACGTACACGGCGTCCTCGGTGATTTCCCCCACCTCCGGCGCGGTGTCCCGCAGCTCCAGCGGGTCCCTCTCCGCCACGACGGCGTGCCACAGCGGCTTGCGGTTGCCCGGCGCGTACAGCCCCACCAGGGGCACCTGCGTCCCGGGCCATCGCGTGCCCAGCGACAGCGTGTAGCCGCCCGAGCGGTAGAGGTACTTCGTGGAGAAGCCGCGGATGTCGGAGGGCGGGTAGCTGGAGCGCTCGCAGGAGGTGGGGTGCGCCGCGGGGCGGCTCATGTTGCACGTCTGGGGGCTCAGGGGCGGCGTGGCGCAGCCCTTCGGGACCCGGGGCCAGGGCTTCGCGGTGGAGGTCCGCGTATCGAAGAGCAGGTGCTGGTTGTCGACCACCCCCACCCAGACGGACTCCGTGTCCCCTGGAGGGATGCAGAGCCGGCGCGGCGAGTCCGACAGCGGCACGCGCCCCAGCCGCTTGCCCGTTTCAAGCTCCAGCAGGTTCACGGCGCGCTGCTCGCTCATCACCAGCCGGCCATTCTGGGCGATGACCATCGTGCGGCTGGAGGCGTCCGGACCCTCCGAGGGCTGCGACTCCCAGAGCTTCTGGAACGTCCGCCCGTCGAACGCGGCGATGAAGGACCGGGAACTGGAGCCTCCTTCGTGGCGGATCACGTGGCCGACGATGTCCTCCGTCCCATCCCCGTTGACGTCCACGAACGCGGGCGCGCCCCGCTCCGCCCACTGGAGGCGCTCGGGTGCGGGCTTCGGCTCGGGCGGCGGTCCGGGGATGACAGGCGGCGGAACGGGACGGGCGACGGCGGTGGGGCGCGGGG
>NZ_RAWK01000239.1 GCF_003612165.1 Corallococcus aberystwythensis
GAAGAAGCGGGCAGCCCTGTCTCCAGGACCGCCCGCGCGGAATCACGGATGTGTTGATTCTACGTCAGTCACCGGCCTGCTTGAAGATGAACGGGTAGGTGACGATCACGGAGCCTCCACCCTTGGGCTCCGGGAACTTCCAGGTGCGTACGCGGCCCGCCACGCAGGTCTCCAGGTCCGAGTTGCCCGCCGTGGACTGCGCGACGTTGGACGTGGCCACCGCGCCGGTCGCGCTGATGACGAACTTCACGGACACCTTGCCGCCCAGCTTGGGGAAGCGGTTGAGCAGGCTCTCGTAGCAGTAGCGGATCTGCCCGCGGTTGCGCTGGATGACCTGGCGGATGAGCTCCTTGTCCAGCGAGCCCATGACCTCCGGATCCGACGAGGTGATGCCGACGTCCACGCTCTGCTTGCCGCCGAGCGTGCCCACGCCGGTGCCGTAGCTGCCGCTGCCGCCGCCACGGCCCTTGGTGCCGATGCCGCCGATGCCGATGCTGTCACCGGTGCCGCCGCCGCCACCGCCGCTGCCGCGCAGCCCCAGGCCGCCGAAGCCGCCCGCGTCGCCCGTCTTGTTGCCAAACATGTTGCCCATGGCGCTCTTGAGCTCGCCGCCCAGGCCCGCCTTGCCGAAGATGGTGGAGATGCCGCCCTTGCCGCCGCCGAAGATCTTCGCGGTGAGGGCGCGCGCCTCGTCCTTCTTGTTCGGGTCGCCCTTGGGGGCGGTGCGGTTGTTGGACTTGGGCGCGTCCTTCTTGCCCATCTGGCCCTCGTCGCCGCGGGACTTCTGGGCCATCTCGCCCGACTTCTTCTCCTTCTGCTGGTTGAGCTTCTCCAGGAACTTGTTCTTCTGCGTCTCCGGAGCCTTGATGATCAGCTTCGCGATGCGCGCGTCGTTGCCCGCGAGCTCATCCGCGTACTCGTCCCCTTCCCCACTCTGGTTCATGGAGTGGATGACGAACGCGGTGGCGATGAAGAACATCACCAGGAAGATGTTGAGCGCCGTGTAGTCGATGTTCTCGCCCACCGGCACGACGACGCGCTTGGGCACCGGCTGGAACTGCGCCTCCAGCGTGAGGCCGCCCAGGTCCACCCAGACGAAGTCGTCCGCCTCCAGGGTCAGCGCGTAGGCGTCGCCGTCCTGGGAGGCCTTGCCGGACTCCATCACGGCTTCCAGGTCCAGCGTCTCGCCCTTGCGGGTGAGCTCGCCCTTCATCTTGCGCACGAAGCGCACGGTGAAGGACTGGCCGTCGGTGCGCAGCACTTCGAAGGTGGGGGCGCCCAGCTTGCCGTCGCCCATCACGAAGTCCACGCCCTTGGCGCTGCCCACCGTGAAGCCCTTCTTCACGCCGGGGGCCATGAAGAACTCGCCCACGCGCTGGTCACCCCAGAGCAGGCGCAGCGACACGCCCTGCGGGCCGTTGGACTTCGTCTTCTTCACGGTGCGCACGCGCGGCGCGGCTTCCTGCTCCTCGTGCTCTTCTTCCTGCACGGGGGCCTTGGGCGCGCGGGCGGGCGCCACGGCGTTCTTCTGCGTGGGCGCGACGGACGCATCCAGCGCGGGGGCCGGCGCCGCGACGGGCGCGGGCGTCGCGGCCACGGGAGCGGGAGCGGGCGCGGCCACGGCCTGCGCGATGGCGGCGGCGGGGGCCACCGGCGCGATGGTGGGATTCTTGTCCGTGGGCGCGTCCGCCTGGGCAACGGCGGCGGCCAGGTTCACCGCGGCGACCGCGGCCGGGTTCTCCAGACGGATGGTGGTGCCGCCCACGCGGACCTCGTCACCGAAGGAGACCTGCCCCTTGTTGACGCGCTTGCCGTTGACGTAGGTGCCTTCGACGCTGCCCATGTCGATGATGGACATGGAGCCGTCGGCGGCCACTTCGATGACGGAGTGGATGCGGCTGACCTTGTCATCCTCCAGGCACAGGTGCGCGGAGGACAGACGGCCAATCTTGATGATGTCGCGCTCGTAGTCCTTGGAGGCGACCAGCGTCTCGCCCTTGAAGACCTTGAGTGTCAGGGGTACGGCCATGGAGGACTCCCGGTATGCTTTGCGCTCTTGGACAACGGTGCCGGCGGAAGGTTCCCGCCGCCGGATTTCAGTTCGTGGAGGGGGATTACAGCTCGCCCACGGACTGCATCACCTTGTCCTCGAAGTCTTCGCGGATGCGGATCAGGTTGGAGTGCTTCACGGTCTTGCGCGCCTCGACGTACTCGCCATCCGGCTTCGTGAGGTCACCTTCAATGGTGTCGTCCTCGAAGTCGATGTTGGTCGTCTTCTGCATCCTGGCGCCACCACCCTCACCCTGCGCCTTGCCCTCGTCCTGGGCGAAGGCCGGGGCCACCGACAGCGTCACGCACAGCATCAGCCACTTCCGCATCCTGCCTCCACGTGGGGCCCCTTCCGAAGGCCCACTGGTGTTTCCGCATGGCGGCCCCCGCCATGAAGCGCGAGGGGCTCTCAAGGTTCGCATCTTCCCGAGCCGCGCCGCCAGCGTGAAGCCACTGGCGGGCGACTCCTACATCACAGCAGATCGTCCGTGGGCTCGTCCGAGTCCACCGGGGCTGCATTCTTCTGGGCAGGCTCCGCCTGCTTCCCCGCTGCGGGGGTCGCGGCCGGCTGCTGCGTGCCCGTCGCGGAGGCCGGCGTGGCCTGCGGGGCGGTGCCGGTGCCGGACACGGGCGTCGCTCCACCCGGACCCGGGGGCGGCGTCTGGCCCTTCTGCTTGGCCTCCTCCGCCTTCATCGCGGCCTGCTGCTGGGCCTGGAGGGCCTCCATCTGCTTGGCCTGGTCCTCGGCGGCCTTCGCCTCACGCTTGGCCTGCACGATGCTCTCCGCCTCGCGCATGAGGCCGAAGACAGGGGCCTCGCCGTTGAGCGCGACCTCGCCGCCCGCCAGCGCGACGTACTTCTTGTAGAGCTCCACCGCGCGCTCGGGGGCGTCCTTCACCTTGTGCAGGATGATGCCGCGGTTGAGGTACGTGGCGCCCAGGTCGGGGTTGAGCTTCTCCGCCTCGTCGTACTCCTGCATGGCCTTGTCGTACTGGCCCTGGCCCTTGAGCGCGATGCCCAGGTCCACGTGCGCGGCGGCGTTCTTGCCGTCCGACTGCAGGATGCGGCGCAGGTGCTCCTCCGCGCCGGGGAAGTCCTCCGCGTTGAGCGCCAGCTGGGCCAGCTCCACGTGCGCCGGCACGTAGTCCGCCTTCGCCTCCAGGGCGCTCTTGAACTGCAGGCGCGCGCCCTCCTGGTCGCCCTCCTTCAGGAGGATGAGGCCCACGGCCTGGTGCAGCTCCGGATCCGTGCCGTCCAGCTTCACCGCGCGCAGCGCGACGAGCTTCGCCATGGCCAGCTGCTTGCGGTCCAGGTAGCTGCGGATCATCACCTTGAGGGCGTTGGTGTTCATCGGGTCGCGCATGAGCGCGGCGCGAGACAGCTCCATCGCCTTGTCGTGGTCGTTGTTCTGCCGGTAGATCTCCGCGAGGCGCGCACGCGAGCCCGCGTCGTCCGGGTAGCGCGTGAGCACGTCCTGGTAGAGCGCCACCGCGCCGGCCACGTCGCCACCGTTCTGCTTCATGATGGCCAGGTTGTCCGACGCCTGCCGCAGGGACGGCTTCTTGGTGAGGGCCGCCGCGTAGCGGGCCTTCGCCTCGTCGGGCTTGCCCATGCGCTCGGCGATGACGCCCAGGTTGTACTCGGCCTCCGCCAGGTTCTGGTCCGCCTCCAGGGCCGCGCGGAACTTGCGCTCCAGCGACGGGTAGTCAAAGGCCTTCGCCTTCTTCTGCGCGTCGAAGGACTTCACCGCGTCATCGAACAGCAGCATGGCGCGGTTGGAGATGGACACCGGCCCCGTGGGGGCGGCGACGGGCTTGGCCACGGCCGAGGGGGCCGCGGTCTGCGTCGTGGAACAGCCGACAGCGGTCAGCGCCAGCGTGGCCAGCAGGAGGGGGCGGAACGGGTGCATGCGATTCATTAGAGGAAGTCCTCCGGCTCCTGATCATCAACGGTCTTCTTGGGTGCGCCGTCCTTGGACGCGGCGGCGGGCTTGGCGACCTCGGACTCGGTCTGCTGGCGCAGCTGATCGGTCAGCGCGGACAGGTCCTCGTTGAGCGCCTCGCTCTTGGCCATCTTCTCCGGCTCGGACTTGGAGACCGGGGGCGGGATGTCCTGCACGGCAGCCAACAAGTCGCCGCCCAGCACCAATTCCTTGTTCTTCAGCGCGAGCTTCTCCTCCAGCACCTCCGGGTAGCGGTCCGGCGCGTAGGTGGTGCGGAGGATCTTCAGGCTCGCCGCGGCGCAGTCGTTGAACACGCCCAGCTCGCGGCTCTTGGCCACCGCGCCGGAGAAGGCCTCCGTGGCCTTGTCCTTGAGCGGCTGGGCCTGATTGGCGAACTCGTCGCGCAGGGCCTGCTGCGACTCCTCGTCCAGACCGCGCGGCATGGGCGCGTTCACGACGAGCTCCGCCATGTGGTCATACGCGAGGCCAATGCGCTGCAGCGCGCAGATGGCCGGCTCCGGAGCGCCCAGGGCCACGGTCTGCACGTACTTCTTCTGCACGACCTCCAGCGCGCGGCCCTTGTCGGCCAGCGAGCCCTTGAAGCGCTCCGGCGACGGGGGCACGCCCCAGTACAGCTTCAGGCGCTTGTACTCGTTCCAGTCCGGCTCGATGGCCAGCAGGTTCGCCTGCGCGGCGGCGGCCAGCGCGGGCTTCTCCAGCGAGGTCTGCTGACGGCGGGGCAGCTGGTCGAAGTACTCGAAGATGCGCTTGTTCATGCGGCGCACATCGTTCGTCTTCTTCATCTTCGTGTAGATGTCGACGATGCGGCCCTCGGCCATGAGGAACTTGCTCTGGGAGCGCATGTTGTCGCGCTCGTACTCCTCCAGCAGCTTGATGGCCTTCATGTACGCGCCCTGCTTCACGTACAGATCCACGACGGACAGGAAGGCGGCTTCCGCGTCCTTCGACTTGGGCCACAGCTCGATGTAGTGCTCGCGGTTCTTGAGCGCGGCCTTCAGCTGGCCCAGGCCCTCGCGGTAGGTGGCCGCGTTGAACAGGGCGATCTGCGCCTTGGACTCGTCCCACTTCTGCACCACCGCGGGCTTCGCGGGGCCGGAGTCGTTGGAGGCCTGCTTCGCCTTGCCCCTGGCCTTGCTCTTCGCCTTGGCCTTCGCCGCCGGGGCGCCGCCCTTCTCGTTCAGGTTGCGCTCGTAGCCGCGCACGTAGAGCTCGTAGGTGCCCGCCGCTTCCTCGAAGTCACCGATGGCCTCCAGCGCCTCCGCGTTCGCGTAGATGGAGTCCGGCACGTACTTGGACTTGGGGTACTCCGCGAACAGGCGCTTGCGGACCTCGATGGCCTTGTCCAGGCTCTTCGCCTTGTAATAGTCGACGGACGCGTTGTAGAGCGCCAGGTCCGCGATCTCCGTCTGCGGGAAGTCGTGGACGAAGTTCAGGTACGCCTCGGCCGCCTTGGAGAACTCCTTCTTCTCCTCCAGCTGGCTGACCAGCTTGAACGACGACTGCTCGATCAGCTTCGCCAGGTCGTCGCGGAACTTGCCGGTGGCCAGCTTGTCGTTGGCGTAGAAGCGGCGGGCCCACTCGTTGACCTTCGCGAAGTCGCCCAGCAGGTTGTACGAGTCCAGGATGAGGTTGGCGGCGATCTCCGCGGCGCGCGTGCCGTCCTCGAACTTGTACTCGGGGTAGCCGAGCGCGATCTCGCTGAAGCGCAGCACCGCTTCGTCGAAGTGGTTGTGGCGGTAGTAGATGTTCGCCGCCTTGAAGGCGATCTCCACGCGCTTGTCGCCCTTGGGGACGTACTTGAGGTAGCGCTCGCACGCGTCGAGCAGCGACTTCTTCAGCGTGGGGATGGTGATCTTCTTCTGGATGTCCGTGCCGGCGGACTCGGACTTGGCCTCGCCGCGCGCTTCAGCGGCCTTGACCACTTCGTCATAGGCGAGCACGGCGTTGTAGGAGGCGTTGGTCAGCCACTTGCCCGGCTTGCCCGGCTTGGGCTTGCCCTTGTCGTCCTTGGCCTCCAGCACCTTGGCGTCCTGGAGGACGACGAGCGTGTAGTTGGCGGCGGCCTTGTCGAAGTTCTGGAGGCTGTCGTTGAGGAGCTCCGCCCAGAAGAAGCGCAGGTCGTACGCCTTGGGGTTCTCCGGGAAGAGCGTGAGGTAGTCGCTGTACACGGCGTCCGCGTACTTGAAGGTCTCCTCGTTGCGCGTCTTCTTGCCCTCGTTGTGCCAGGTGACGGCGAGGTTGGAGAGCGTGCGCTCGGACAGCTCCTTCGCCTCCGCGAGCGCCTTCTTGTCCTTGTCGTCCTTGATGACGCCGGAGGACTCCACGTCCTTCATGATCTTCACGAGCCGGCGCACCTGGGCCACGGTGCGCTCCTTGTTGCCCATGCGAAGGATGCAGTCGACGATCTTGCCCTGGAAGCCGGGGGCCTCCGGAGACAGCGGCTTCTCCTTGATCAGCGAGTTGAAGGTGATGGCCGCTTCGCGGTCCTTGCCGTCGCCGTAGTACAGGTTCGCGAGCTGCTTCATCATCGCGAAGCGGTCTTCCGGATTGGTGGCGACCTTGCCGAAGTCCGCGCGGGCCTGCGTGACGTCACCCTCGCGGGCGAAGGCGCGAACGTAGTCGGCGCGCGCTTCACGCACGAGCGAGCCCTTCGCCTTGGCCTTGCCGTCCTTCTCCACGGCGGCGGCGCCCGCCAGCTCACCGTAGAGGACCACGGTCTTGTACTTGTCCTTCGCGGACTCGTACTCGCCCATGTTGAAGTAGCACCAGCCCTGCTTGTAGAGGGCGAAGGCGTAGACCTGGTTCTCCGGGAACTCGGCGGCCTTCTTGTAGGCGGCGAGCGCCTTCTCCAGCTCCGGGCGCTTGCCCTTGGAGTTGTTGAAGTAGTACTCGCCGAAGGCGAAGTACGCGTCCGGGATGTACTTGGACGTGGGGTGCTTCTCGATGAGGCGCTTGAACGCGACGAGCGCCTTCTTGTCCTGGCCGTCCTCCATCAGGTACTGGCCGAGGAAGAAGAGCACTTCGTCCGTGCGCTCGAACTTCGGGTACTCCTGGACGATCTTCGTGTACTGCTCGACGGCGTACTTGCCGTTCTCCTTCACCTTCGCCATCAACTCCGCCTTCTCCGCCTTGGCCTTCTGCTGGGCTGCGGCGTCGTTGCGGTTCATGGCGACGATGAGCTCGTCGTCCTTCCGGTTGGCTTCGAAGAAGAAGAACTTCGACTCCTCCCAGTAGAGCTCGCCCAGGCGGAACAACAGGCTGGGAGCCTCCTTCTGATCAGGAGACAGCGAGATGATCTTCTTCAGCGATTCGATCTGTTCGCGGCGCTTGGAGGCGACCTGCACCTCCACGCCAAGGCGGAACTGATCATATTGAAGCGCGGGAGCGGCCTGCTGGGCTTCCTTCGGGCGCGTGATGTCGCCAGCGAGGGACTTGTCCACGGTGGTGGTGGACTTCTTGCCCAGGTCAGCGTCGCGCAGTGCTTTCTTCTCCTGGGCCGAAGCCATGGAAGTCAGGAGAACGAGGCAAACGAGTAGCGAGCGGCGCATGGTCTTCCTAGGAGCGGGGAACCGGCGTCCCGGGATGCCTGGTTGCTTGGCAAGTGTCCGGGAATCTTCGGGAATTTCCATGAGGGGACCCGTACTATGCGCGGTTTGCGCAAGGCGGGTCAACTCGGACGGACGGACGTCCGGTCCGTTGGATAGCAGGCGAGAAAACTTCAACTTTGCTGTCTATCCGGGCTGCTTCAGACAGCGACAGGAAGGTTGCACCAGCGCTCCCAGAAGGTATGGGAGGCTGGCGGCTGTTCGCCTGGTCGCCCTGCCTGGAGTGGTCGTCGGATCATGAGTCTTCTGCCGGAGAGCGCCAGCTTCGAGGAGCTGGTGCAGGACTACTTCCTCGCGGTGCGCGGCGCGGGCCTGATGTTGTCCGCGCTGGACACGGCGCTCGTCACCGCGTGGGCGCAGGAGGGCGTGCCCTTCGAGGTCGTGGCGCGCGGCATCTCGCGCTCGGCGGAGAAGGCGCTGTGGGACGCGCGGCCGGGAGAGCCGGTGCTCCGTTCGCTGCGCGCGTGCCGGCGCCAGGTGGAGACGGAGATCCGCAAGTACCGCGACCTGTCCGCGGGCCAGGGTGAGGCCGCGGAGGCGCGCACGTCTTCGAAGAAGCGCCCTGCCCGCTCCTGGGAAGAGGTGCGGCACGCGCGGCTGTGCGCGGCGCTGCGGGCCCTGACGGAGCGTGAGACCGCGCTCGCGCCCCGGGTGCACCGGCTGCTGGACACGGTGCTCGCGTGCGTTCCGCACGAGCCCGCGGCGATGGATCAACAGGAGGCGTGGGCGCTGATGGCCTTGTTGCGCGCCCTGCCCTTTCCGGAGCGACGCACGGTGTGGCGCGATGCGCGCACCGGTGAACAACAGCTGATGACAGCCCGCGCGCGGCGTGTGGCCCGGCGCTTCCGCCTCCAGGCGGCCGTCAGACGGCGGCTGGACATGAAGGAGACCTGAGGGGTGGGTCCCCTGCCGCAGGCCTGAACGGATGGCCAGTGGGCTGACGACCGGGGGGGACGGTGTTATTGGCTGCTCACGATGGCTGCCAAGGCGAACGGCGAGGCGTGTGGGCTGTGCGGCGGGCGGACGTACCTCATCGAGCGGCGCGGGGAGCTTGCGTCGGCGCGGGTGTGTACGTGCTCGGAAGCGTGCCCGGTGTGCGGAGGACGTGGGCACATCCTGGTGCAGAAGGAAGGCACCTTCAGCGTGAAGATGGGTGCCCGGACCTATGACGTCCTGGAGCCGTGCGTGTGCACGCTCCGGCGCACGCGGGTGGCGCTCTACAACGACGTGCAGATGCCGGGCGTCATGGCGCACGCGTCGTTCGACAACTACCGGCCCTTCAACGAGGCGCAGGACCGGGGCCGCGGCGTGGCGATGCACTTCGCCCACCAGTACGTGAAGGGCGCCACCAACAAGGGCTTCGTGCTGAGCGGCCCGGTGGGCACGGGCAAGACCCACCTGCTCGCGGCGACGCTCGGGCACCTGGTGCTGGAGATGGGCGTGAAGTCCCGCTACGTCGAAATCTCCCTCCTCTACGCGACCATCCGGCGCGGCTTCCAGGACGGCAAGAGCGGCGGGGAGATCATCGGGCCGCTGTCGGAGGTGGAGGTGCTCGCCATCGACGAGCTGGGCAAGGGGCGCGGCAGTCCCTTCGAGATGGAGACGCTCGATGAGCTGATTGCCCGGCGCTACAACGCGGGGCGCACGACGCTCTTCGCCACGAACTACTCGCTGGAGCCGGAGCGCAAGGGCGCCCGGAGCAGCGCGCCCTCGGGCTACCGCGCCACGGACGACGCCCGCTCCGCCATGAAGGACGCGGAGCTGCTGCGCGAGCGCGTGGGCGAGCGCATCTACAGCCGGCTCTGTGAGATGTGCACCTTCGTGGAGCTGCCGCGCGACACCCCGGACCGGCGGCGCACGCGGCAGGAGATGGACGCGCCGCCGCCCATGGGTGGCATGCGCAACCCGGGCCGCTGATCAGCGATTGATGGCTCGCACCAGCGAGTTGCCCGCGTCCGCGACGTAGAGCGTCCCGTCCGGCCCCACCGCGAGCCCGGCGGGCAGCACCAGTTGGGCATCCCTGCCCGCGCCGTCGTCATTGCCGTAGCGGCCACTGCCCGCGAGCGTGGTCAGCTTCTCCGGCTCGCCCGACGCGTTGAAGACGAGCCGGCGCACGCGGTAGTTGCCCGGGTCGGAGATGGCGAGCGAGCCGTCCGCCAGCAGCGCCAGGCCCAGGTACGGCAGCAGCTGCCCTTCCTTGGGGTCCCCGTCGCGGAAGCCGGGGGTGGAGCCCGCCATCACGGTGGTGACGCCGTCACGCACGCGCACCACGCGCGCCATGCCGCTCTCCACGACGTAGACGGTGCCGTCCGCCGCCTGCGCCACGGCGGAGGGCCGGTAGAGCCAGTCGCCCTGGAGCGTCGTCACCGGGTTGCCGGGCAACACCATGTCGATGCGGCGGATGACGCTGTTGTTCAGGTCCGCCACGAGCAGCGCCGTGCCGTCCGGCGTGAAGGACAGGCCCGCGGGCTGGTTGAAGGCCGCCGCCAGCGCGAGGCCGTCCTGGTAGCCCCACGTGGTGCCCGCGAAGACCTCCGACGTGCCGTCAGGGGTGATGCGGCGGATGAGCGCGTTCTCCGTGTCGGACACGTAGATGTTGCCCAGCGCGTCCGCGGCGATGCCCATGGGGCCCGCGAGCCTGGTGAGCACCGTGCGGATCTTCCCGTCCGGCGACACGCGCTTCACGCTGTTGCCCAGCGCGTCCGCCACCGCCCAGCCGCCGTCCGGCAGCACGGCGACCGCGAGCGGCGCGCCCAGTTCGTCCGCCGCCACCTTGGTGTCCGAGTGGCAGCGCTTGCCGGGCTGTCCCGCCACGGTCGTCACCGACTCCGCGAACGGTCCCACCGGCGCCGACGAGGCCGGGGGCTGGAACTTCACCAGGTCGCCCGGCACCTTCCGGCCCAGCGCCTTGTAGAGCACGTTGGCCACGATGCGGCCCGCTCGCGGATCCGCCACGCCGCCCCCGGCTCCGGCCAGCTTCTGCACGAAGTCGATGCCGCCCGAGGAGAAGACGTACGCGTCGCCCTGCTTGCGCACCACCATGTGCGCGAAGCCGAAGCCGCCCTGGAGCGACAGCGACGGGGACTCCGCGAGCACCTCCACGCCGGACGGCTGGCGGCCGTTGGACACCAGTTGATCCACCTCGTAGCCGTTCGCCATCCAGAGCGTGTCACCGGCCTTGAACCCCGTGCCGTTGAAGACCCAGTGCTCCGGGTTGGTGATGACGGTCGGGAAGGGCCACTGGTGCCAGCGCGCGGCGAACTGCACGCCCAGCAGCGCGTTCTCCGGACGGGGCGCGGGCAGGTCGCGGAACTTCGCCGTCTTGCGCTGGTCCTTGTACGGATCCTGGGGCGCGCCCTTGTAGCAGGTGACCACGCGGCGCTGACGGCCGTCCGCCGCGGGCTCGAAGCGCACCTGCCAGTAGGCGTTGTTCGCGCCCAGGTTGAGGAGCGACCGCCCTTCGGACAGCGCTCGGTCCGCGGAGTCGCGCTGCTTGGAGGACCAGTACTCGTCGTGGCCGGACATCACCCACACCTTCGCGCCGCGAAGGAAGTCGTAGGTTTCGTCCATGTCCTCGTCGGTGAAGTAGCCCACGTCCAGGTCCTGGGACTCCAGCCACGTCACCAGGCTCAGGTCGTCCGTCATCAGGTGTCCGGAGCCCTGGCCGCGGTAGTAGGGACGGTCGTAGGAGGACTGGAAGGCGCGCGCGACGCCTTGCGCCTTCATCACGCCCTTCTGATCATCGTAGAGGCTGGTGCCGCCCCAGGTGTTGTAGGCCGCCCAGGTGGCCGTGGGCATGAGCACCGCGACCTCCGCGCGCGGGTTGGCGTCCCGCACGAAGAAGGGCACGTAGCGGGACGGACGGTCGTCGCGCACGAGCTTCACCACGTACACGCCGCGCACCCAGTTCTCGCCAACGGGGATCTCCAGCGTGGGCGACCAGGAACAGGCGATGATGCCCGTCGTGGGATCCGCCGGACAGTCCGCCTGCCGCGTGCCCTGCACGGGGCCGCCTCGCGCGACCTCCCGGGCACCGACGCCGCCGTAGTAGCCCAGGCGGTAGACGAACCAGCTGAACTTGCGCGACTCCGACAGCGACACCGCCACGCGCAGCGACTCGCCCTGCGTCAGGGTGGCCTTGAGGGCGTAGCCTTCAATCTCCCGGCTGTTGGCGTTCTTGTCGATGCGCCAGCCCGTGGTGCCCTTCTTCTGGTTCTCCTTGTGGACGGCGTCCGGGTCGCGCTGGGGCAGCGCGCTGCCGCCGTCGGGCAGCGTGCCCGCGTCCGGCTCCTCCTCCGGGGTGCCCGCGTCATATTCGGGAACGACGATGCCGCCGTCCGGCCCGATGATGACGCCCGCGTCGTCGTTGTTGAGGGGTGGATCATCGTGGCGGTCGCCAGGGGGAGGCGTGCCGGGAGCCGGACCGGAGTCCTTGCATCCAGCGACCCCCGTCACCAGGAGCGCCAACACCACCCCCAGCCCCATCCAGCGACGCCCGTCTCCCATGCCCAACCCTCCAAGGTGTCAGGGGCGGAGGGTAGGCATCGACTTCGCAGAGGGAAGCGCCCTGCCCCTCCTGGGAACGGAAGTTCAACGCTGGATGTCGCCTTGTCCGCAGGAACAGCCCGCAAGTCCCCGGATCAACGCAGGTTGGGCAGGAACGGGGCGTGTCAGCTACCGAGCAGTTCGCGGTGCAGCCGGGCCGTGAGTGTCTTGAGGTGGGCCTTGTCCACCAGGAGGGTCACCTGGAGGGGCGAGGTGCTCACGGCGTGCACCCGGGCGGACAGGGCCTCGGCGGCGGACAACGCCTTGCGCAACGGCACCCAGTCCGCGTTGAGCCCCACGCCCACGCAGGTGACGGTGCCCCAGCCGTCCCGCCACTCCACGCCCGCGCCGAAGCGCGTGGACAGCTCGCGCTGGAGCGCCTCCGGACCATGGATGTCCGCGAGCGGCACGGCCAGGTACGTGCGCCCCGGCGCGCCCGGCAGCCCGTCATGGGCGAGCGTGCGGCCGCGCACCGCGCGCGCGTCCAGGAACTCCAGCAGCTCCTGGAGGGGCACGCTGGCGTGGGTGACGAGCACGGCCATCTCCGAGTCCGCCGTCACGCCCTTGACGCGGCTGTCGGTGGGCACGGCCAGCTCCTGCACGCTGGTGCCGGTGCCCTGGCCATGCGCGGTGCGCGCGAGGATGGTGATGCCGCGCGCCTTGGCCCACTCCACCGCCTGGGCGTTGAGCACCTTGGCGCCAGCGCTCGCCAGCTCCTGCATCTCGTCGTAGCTCAGGGACTCCAGCTTGCGCGCGTCCGGCACCACGCGGGGGTCCGCGCTGAAGACGCCGTCCACGTCCGAGTAGATTTCACACGCTTCCGCGTCCAGCGCCGCCGCCAGCGCGACCGCGGTGGTGTCCGAGCCGCCGCGTCCCAGCGTCGTCACCTCCTTCTTGTAGGAGACGCCCTGGTAGCCCGCGACGATGACGACCTTGCCGTGCGCCAGCTCGTCCTGGATGCGGTACGGGCGCACCTCCACGATGCGCGCCTGGGCGTGCGCGTCGTTGGTGATGATGCCGCTCTGGCTGCCGGTGAAGCTGATGGCCGGCACGCCCTGCTCTTGAAGCGCCATGGACAACAGCGCCATGGAGATGCGCTCGCCGCAGGTGAGGAGCATGTCCAGCTCACGCCGGGGCGGGTCCTGGGACACGCTCTTGGCCAGCGACAGCAGGTCATCCGTGGTGTCGCCCATGGCGCTGACGACGACGACGACCTGATAGCCCGCGTCCCGCTTCTGCTTCACGCGGCGCGCGACCTTGCCGAGCTTCTCCGCGTCAGCGACCGATGAGCCGCCGTACTTCTGCACCACGATTGGCATCCACGCCTCGCTTCCGGGGCAGTGTAGAGTTCGCCCCCGCGCATGCCAATCACCGAGAAGCCCATCATCGAGGTGCGCAATCTCACCCGGCGCTACCGGGATCGCGTGGCCATCCAGGACCTGTCCTTCACCGTGGGTGAGGGGGAGCTGCTGGGCTTCCTGGGCCCCAACGGCGCGGGCAAGTCCACGACGATGAAGATCCTCACCGGCTTCCTGCCTCCGTCCGAGGGCAGCGCGAAGGTGGCGGGCTTCGACGTGTCCACGCACCCGATGGAGGTCAAACGGCGCATCGGCTACCTGCCGGAGACGCCGCCGCTGTATCCGGAGCTGACGGTGCACGGCTACCTGGCGTTCGTCGCCGCGCTCAAGCAGGTGCCCGGCCGCGCGGTGAAGGCGGAGGTGGCGCGGGTGGCGGGGCTCACGGGCGTGGACGACGTGATGGGCCGCGTGCTCCAGAACCTGTCCAAGGGCTACCAGCAGCGCGTGGGCATCGCGCAGGCGCTGCTCGGTTCGCCGCCGGTGCTCATCCTGGATGAGCCCACCGAAGGCCTGGACCCCGCGCAGCGCGCGGAGCTGCGCGCGTTGATCCGGAGCCTCGCGGGCAGGCACACGGTGCTCCTGTCCACGCACATCCTCCCGGAGGTCACGGTGACGTGCGAGAAGGTGCTCATCCTCCACCAGGGCCGCGTGGTGGCCCATGACGCCATCGACCAGCTGGCGAGGTCCCACGGCCAGGCCGAGGACGCGTCGCTGGAAGAAGTCTTCATCAAGCTGACCGCCGCCTGAACAGGAACCCTCCGCGCATGCGCACCGCCCTGGCCATCGCCCGCAAGGAACTGGCCGTCGCCTTCACCACCCCGTGGGCCTATGCCGTGTTCACGGCGATGGCGGCGCTCTCGTCGTTCTTCTTCGTCAGCCTGCTGGAGCAGTTCCAGCAGGTGCAGTCCCTGGCGCGCGAGCACGGCTGGAGCCGGCTGCCTCCGGACTCCATCGTCTACCGCAATCTCACGGACGGCGTGGTGGTGCAGCTGTGGGGCGTGGTGCTGATCATCACGCTCTTCGTCGCGCCCTTCCTGTCCATGCGGCTGTTCGCGGAGGAGAAGCGCCAGAAGACGTTCGCGCTGCTGCTCACCACGCCGGTGCGGCCGGTGGACATCGTGCTGGGCAAGTACCTGGGCGGCCTGGGGCTCATCTTCGTCACGCTGGGGCTGACGCTGGTGTTCCCGGTGCTCTTGTCGGTGGTGGGCTCGGGCCCGTCCGGCTCCGCGCTGGAGTGGCCCACCGTGCTGCTGGGCTACGGCGCGGTGCTGCTCTGGGGCGCGACCTGCATGGCGGTGGGGCTGTTCATCTCCGCGCTGACGGAGAGCCAGATGCTGGCGGCGTTCCTCACCTTCACCGTGCTCTTGCCGTGGATGCTCCTGCGCGGAGTGGCCCAGTCCACCGCGGAGCCGCTGCGCTCGCTCCTGGCCTACCTGTCCTTCGACACGCAGTTGCAGGGGATGATCCAGGGCGTGCTGGAGGTGCAGGCGCTGGTGTTCTTCGCGTCCGTCATCCTGTTCTCGCTGCTGCTCACCCACCGCGCGGTGGAAGCGCAGCGCTACGCGTGACCATGAGAGCGACCCACGTCACCCGGGTGCTGGGGGCCTTTGGCCTGCTGCTCCTGCTGTCCAGTCCCCTCACGCTGTTCCTCACCTCCGGCAGCGTGGCGCTCGCGGGAGGCAAGGCGGTGCTGGGCGCGGCGATGCTCGCGGCCTACGTCGTCGCGCACCGGCAGGAGCTGGGCCGCGCGGGAACGCGCCGCACGGGACGGTTCCTGGCGTCGTCCTTGCTCACCACGCTGGCGGTGCTGGGCGTGCTGGTGGCGCTCAACGTGCTCGCGTTCCGTAGGAACCAGCGGTGGGACCTGACGCGGGAGCGCATCTTCTCGCTCTCGCCGCAGACCGTGGAGACGCTCGCGGGGCTGAAGGAGAAGGCCCACGCGCTGGCGCTCGTTCCGCCCACGCATCCGTCCTACGGCGAGCTGGAGGAGTTGTTCCGGCGCTACCACGAAGCGGCACCGGAGGCGTTCGACTACGCCTTCGTGGATCCGCGCCGTGAGCCCTCCCTGGCCGCGAAGTACCAGCTCAAGGAAGGGCAGACGCTGGTCGTCGTCTCGCGCGGCGAGGGCGACGCCGCGCCCCACACCCCCCTGCCCC
>NZ_RAWK01000023.1 GCF_003612165.1 Corallococcus aberystwythensis
TCATGTCGGCGCACAGCCAGCGTTGATCACGTCCGACGCTGACTGGCAACCTTCTGAAGTTGGGTCCAACTCGGGTGTTTGATCCACCAGGTTGATTTTCGGGCCGGAGATCAGGGACAGCCCCTAGCAGCGGACAGGTGACGAGCAACGAGCCGGGAGCGTGCGCGTTGCCCGTCACGACCCGGGCCTCGGACACCTCTGTCTCCAGCACCGCGTCCACGCGCGGCAGGAAGTCACGCAGCGCGACGGCCGCGAAGCCGATGTCCGTGAGGGGCCCGGGGCACAGCGCCTCGGCGAGTTCCTCGGGCCGCAGCGGAGCCTCCCCCTTGAACACACCGGCGAGTGAGTCGACCGAGGGTTCGCCGTGATGGGAGAGCGCTTCGAGAACGGCACCTTCGAGTCCGGCGAGCGTGGCTTCCGCCCGGGCGAGGAACTCACTCTTGGAGAGGGTCATGTGCGCGCATCCTATCCACCCACCGTGCTCCCGTAACGCGCGGCGCGACCTCGGAGGCCCGGATGCCACGCTTGAGCAGCTCCTTCGCCCGCGCGATGCGCAGGTGCGTGAAGTACTCGTCATCGTCTGGCGAGACTTCGCTGGCCCGGAAGCGCTTGCCCTCGGGCGTGACGAGGAACCAGCCGGTGGCGACCGCGGGGTCGTCCGCGGGGGGCGAGACAAGAACCTCTTCGCCGAGCAGGGCCGCGACCCGGGCGGCCACGTCCAGCGAAGTGGGCTTGAGGGCTTCGCCGGTGCGTGAAGCATCGACGTAGAGGGTCACGTCCGTGCGGAAGCCGGAGGACCGGAGCACGGTCGCGACCAGCACCACCGCGTCGGCGGGGCCGTCGACATCGAAGCGCGCCACCGCTTCGGGAGGGAGGCCAAGCGCGCGGACGATGCTCCCGAGGAGTCGCTGCTCCTCCACGGCGCCACGAATGATGAATCCAAGAACCTGTCTTTCCGGTTGCATGACTCTCGCTCTCAACCCGCTTTGTGTGCCTTGAGTGCGGCAGCCCTGTCGCTCGGCGACGTGCCCATCTTGTCCAGGATCTCCTTACTTCTTCCGTGCGGCCTTCGCCGGGCCGTTCAGCGCCACCGCGGCCTTCACGAGCGCCTTGAACGCGCGCGCGTCGACCTTCTCCCCTTCCGCGATGTCGATGGCCCGGCGCGTGTTGCCCTCCAGGCTGGAGTTGAAGAGGCCCTTGGGGTCCGGAACGCTGGCCCCCTTCATGAAGGTGAGCTTCACGGCCTTCTTGTATGACTCGCCGGTGCAGACAATCCCGCCGTGCGACCAGACCGGGGTGCCCATCCACTTCCACTCCTCGGTCATCTCCGGGTCGGCCTCCAGGATGAGCGCCCGCATGCGGGCCAGGGTCTCCCCGCGCCAGTCCCCCAGGTCGAGGATCCGCTGGTCGATGAGCTTGGAAGCCGCCGCTCCGGTGGCCTGATCACCGCTAGGCATGGGCGGCCTCGAGCGGACGGGCCAGGGGGCGGGCCTCCAGCTGACGCCAGAGGACATACGAAATCCCCCAGAGCACGCTCGTGCCCGCCGCGAAGCCCCACGCCTCCGGGCCAGCCTTCACGGCGAAGTGGGCGATGAGCGCGGAGGCCAGGTTGAAGGCGAAGCCCGCGTAGGCCCACTCCTTGAGCCGCGCCGGCACCGGCGCCAGCAGCGCAGCCACGCCCAGCAGCTTCGCCCAGGCGAGCTCCACCCGGAAGTAGCCGGGGAAGCCCAGGTGGGTGAACCCCTCCGCCGCCTCCGGCAGGCTCAGCTGCGCGTAGGCGGTGAAGCCGATCTGAAAACAGAACAGCGCGGTGACACTCCAGAAGCCGATGACGATTCCCTTGGTGCGGGGCATGTTCAGGTCCGGGGGGTAGAGGGGAAGTGGGGAGGTTCGACGCCAAACTGCTGCGCGTACTCGGCGTTCAGCCGCTGCCAGCCTTCGAACTGCATGGCGTCGGGACCGACGATGCGCCCCAGGCGCTCACCGGCGAGCAGCTGATCCAACACGTCGAAGCAGATGTGCCAGCCCGCGGCACCCATCGAGATGAAGCCCCGGTGGATGTTGTGCCAGAGCGTGAGCCGGGTGCCGCCGCTCTGCAGCGGCTCCAGCTCCCAGCGCATGTCGTTCCCGCCCCAGCCGTACTCGAGCAGCTTCGGCGCTTCCGCCCGCTTCACCTGCGACTCGGCGACGTGCTCCTTCGGCGCTCCCACGGTGGTGAGCTTCACGGCGCCAACGGAAGCCAGGTTCCGGTCGGGATCAAACGGCGCCCACTCGCGCAGATGCGCGGGGTCGGTGATTGCCTCCCAGACCTTCGCGGGCGGATGGCGCAGGTCGCGGACGAGCACGAGCGTCCACTTCTCCCCTTCCTTGTGGATCCTGGCTCCCGCCGCGGGGCCCGGCGTGTACTTCGCACGGTGGCTGCTCATCGCTTCTTTCCTTTCGTGGGTGTCTCGGGTGTCTTGTCCATCCGGTCGAGGTGGCGCTCGAGCGCGTCGACGTGGGCCGTCCAGAAGCGCCGGAAGGGCGTCAGCCACTCGTCGACCTCCATCAGCGGCTCCGGCCGCAGCCGGTAGACGCGCCGCTGGGCTTCGACGCGCGCCTCCACGAAGCCGGCCTCACGCAGCACGCGCAGGTGCTTGGACACGGAGGACTGCGGCATCCGCAGCTGGGTCTCGAGCTCGCCGACGGAGCACTCGGACGCCGCCAGAAGACTGAGGATGCTCCGGCGGTTCGGCTCCGCGATGATGGCGAACGTTGATTCCATGCGGTTCATATACCTATTGCTTCATATGCCCGTCAAGTCATATACAAGCCCCATGAGCAAGCCCATGCCCTCCTCCAAGCCGCATCCCTCCGACAGCCACGACCTGATCCGCGTCCAGGGGGCCCGGGAGAACAACCTGAAGGATGTGAACGTCGAGCTCCCCAAGCGGCGGCTGACGGTGTTCACCGGCGTATCGGGTTCGGGCAAGTCGTCGCTGGTGTTCGGCACCATCGCGGCGGAGTCGCAGCGGTTGATCAACGAGACCTACAGCACGTTCGTGCAGGGCTTCATGCCGTCGCTGGGGCGGCCCGAGGTCGACGTCCTGGAGGGGCTGACCCCCGCGATCATCGTCGACCAGGAGCGGATGGGCGCCAACTCCCGCTCCACGGTCGGCACGGCGACGGACGCCAACGCGATGCTGCGGGTGCTCTTCAGCCGCCTCGGCAAGCCGCACATCGGTTCGTCCAACGCCTTCTCCTTCAACGTCCCTTCGGTCCGCGGGGTCGGGCAGATCTCCATCGAGAAGGGCAACGCCGCCAAGAAGACGGAGAAGCGCGAGTTCACGGTCACCGGCGGCATGTGCCCGCGCTGCGAGGGCATGGGACAGGTCAACGACATCGACCTGTCGCAGCTGTACGACGACAGCAAGTCGCTCAACGAGGGGGCGCTCACCATCCCGGGCTACACGGCGGACGGCTGGTACGTGCGCATCTTCTCGGAGTCGGGCTTCCTGGACCCGAACAAGCCCATCCGCGACTACACGAAGAAGGAGCGTCAGGACTTCCTCTACAAGGAACCCACCAAGCTGAAGATTGAAAAGATGAACCTCACCTACGAGGGGCTCATCCCGCGCATCCAGAAGTCGTTCCTGTCCAAGGACGTGGAGGCGATGCAGCCGCACATCCGTGCCTTCGTGGAGCGGGCGGTGACGTTCACCTCCTGTCCGGAGTGCGGTGGCACCCGGCTCAACGAGGCCGCCCGGTCCTCCAAGATCAAGAAGATCAACATCGCCGAAGCCTGTGCGATGCAGATCAACGACCTGGCCGAGTGGGTGCGCGGGCTGGACGAGCCGTCCGTCGCGCCGCTGCTGGCGACGCTGCGGCAGACGCTCGACTCGTTCGTGGAGATTGGCCTGGGCTATCTGAGCCTCGACCGGCCGTCGGGGACGCTGTCGGGCGGCGAGGCCCAGCGCACGCAGATGATCCGCCACCTGGGGTCGGCGCTCACCGACGTGACCTACGTGTTCGACGAGCCGACGGTCGGGCTGCACCCGCACGACATCCAGCGGATGAACCGCCTGCTGCTGCGGCTGCGCGACAAGGGCAACACCGTGCTGGTCGTCGAGCACAAGCCGGAGGCGATTGAGATCGCGGACCACGTCGTCGACATCGGCCCCGGCGCGGGCACGGCCGGTGGCCAGGTGGTGTTCCAGGGCACCGTCGACGGACTGCGGGCCAGCGGCACGCTCACCGGGAAGCACCTGGACGACCGGGCGTCCTTGAAGCCGACGGTGCGCAAGCCGACGGGAACGCTGAAGGTGCGCGGCGCCAGCAGCCACAACCTGCGGAAGGTGGATGTCGACATCCCGATGGGTGTGCTGGTGGTGGTGACCGGCGTGGCCGGGTCGGGAAAGAGCTCGCTCATCCACGGCTCGGTGTCCGGCCGGGACGGCGTGGTGACGGTGGACCAGAGCGCGATCAAGGGCTCGCGGCGGAGCAACCCCGCGACGTACACCGACCTGCTGGAGCCGGTCCGCAAGGCATTCGCGAAGGCCAACGGCGTGAAGCCCGCCCTGTTCAGCGCCAACTCCGAGGGCGCCTGCCCCACCTGCAACGGCGCCGGCGTCATCTACACCGACCTGGCGATGATGGCCGGCGTCTCCACGGTCTGCGAGGACTGCGAGGGCCGGCGGTTCCAGGCGGCGGTGCTGGACTACCGGCTCGGCGGGCTCAACATCGCCGAGGTGCTGGACCTGCCCGTCTCGGACGCGGTTACCTTCTTCAGCAAGGGTGAGGCGAAGACGCCGGCCGCGCACGCCATCCTGCAGCGCATGATGGACGTGGGCATCGGCTACCTGCGGCTGGGGCAGCCTCTCACCACGCTGTCGGGTGGCGAGCGGCAGCGGCTGAAGCTCGCGACGCACATGGCCGAGGACGGCGGTGTCTACGTGCTCGACGAGCCGACCACCGGACTGCACCTGGCCGACGTGGAGCAGCTGCTCGGGCTGCTGGACCGGCTGGTGGACTCCGGCAAGTCGGTCATCGTCATCGAGCACCACCAGGCGGTCATGGCGCACGCGGACTGGATCATCGACCTGGGGCCGGGCGCGGGCCACGACGGCGGGCGCATCGTGTTCGAGGGCACCCCGGCCCAGCTGGTCGCGAAGCCTTCAACCCTGACCGGCAAGCACCTGGCGGCGTACGTCGGCTAGACACTGAGCAACGGCCCCCTCCTCTGCCTGGCGGGGGTCCCTCGCACCGTGGCGCGTGCTGCCGGCCGCGGCATGCCTTCGCGGCCCTGCGTGCCGAGACGACGGGACGGCCTGTGCTCTCCCGCTCGAAGGCGATGGCGTACTTGCAGGTGCGAGTCCCCACTCCGAGCTTGAGATGCGCGAGCAAAGGGAGACGGGCGATGGAGATCAAACCCCAGGCCATGGCGATACCCAGGTCGACGGACCACCTGGAGAAGGGGAAGTACGGTCCCATCTTCCCGAAGACCCCCGCCTGTTTTGGCTTCACGATTGTCGCCAACGTCAAGCCGGGGCGCGCCGATACGCTGCGCGGCCATGGCCAGAGCCTGGCCGAAGCGCTCAAGGGCACCCCGGACCTTCTGGCGCCGCTCAAGCTCCACTACCTCCGCTGGGTGCTCTTCGATAACGACACCCGGTTCATGTACCAGGGCATCTTCGACACCGATTTCGACAAATACACCGAGGACGCGGTCGTTCTCTTCACGAAGTCCGGCATCAATACCGCCTTCGAGAACCTCGAGGGTTTTCCCATGGACTGGAAGACCAACGCGCCTGCGTTCGTCAAGTTCATCCGGGACCACCAGTGCAACAGCTTTCTGGAATACGGCGAGTATCCGTACTTCACGAGCGATGAGATCAAGAAGGCCCTGAAGCTCAAGGCCTCGTTCACCGAGATGCTCGAGCAGATGCAGTAGGGACCCGCCATGAGCCAGCCATCCGGGCGGACCTACAACCAGAACCACGCGCCGAGGAAATACTCGAAGGGCCATCGGCGGGTCAGCGTCTACACGTCCTGGAGCTACCCCGGAGAAGCCAATCGCAGCCCTGAAGAGATGGACAATCGGTTCTCGACGATGACCGAGGTCCGCCGGGTGCTCTGGCCCGGCTACGAGTCCCCGCAGTGGGCGGATCCGTTGAGGTTCCAGCAGGGAATCGCGGGCTCGCTGGAGCTCTTCTTCTGGGCGTGGGTGAAGTTCCAGGAGGTCATCGAAGAGGTCACCGGGAACAAGGTCCCCATGTTCCAGCGGGTCGACCAGGCGGGCTTCCCCCTGCCGCTCGATGAGCGGGTCCTCGCGGATGCGGACACGCTGCTCGTCTTCGGTCTGGATCACAACGTCACCGAACAGGTGGCCGCCCCGGAGGAGATCGAGGCGGTCCGCGCCTTCCTCGAGCGCGAAGGCACCTGTCTGGTGATGGGCCCGCACCACGACGTCGGGCACTCACCGGACCTGGACGAGCGCGCCCTGGAATACGCCCACCATGGCGACGCGCTGGTGCCGCGTCAGCAACGCTTCGGCGGCTATACGCGCTCATTGATGAAGGGACTGGGAATCCCCGTGGAGAATCGCTGGGGGCTCCGTCCCGCCGTCGTTGAAGGAACGAACCGGAGCGCTCCACTGACGGTGATGGCGGACCTGGACACGCGCGGCTGGCTGACCGGGGTCCAGAGCTTCAACTTCCACATGCACCTGCCGCACTACGCGGTCACCCCGGAGGACTCCCGTTCGGCTCGCGTCCTGGCGAAGCAGCCCATCGACCGGACCCGGCCCCATCCGTTCACGAACGCGGGAAACACCGAGTTCAACGCGCTGGTGTGGATACCGCCGGGCGACGGCAGGGCTGGCGACGTGCTGGTGGCTGACTCCACCAACTTCAGCACCTTGTTCGGAGCGGACGAGAGCCTCGTGCGCTTCTGGAAGAACCTCGCCACGGCCCATTGAGATGCTCGAACTTGACGACATCCAGAGCGGAGTGCTGCGGCCCCGGCCATCTCCGTACGTCGCGACCTACATCCTCTTGCGCATCGACGAGCGGAGCGCGGGACGGGAGTTGATGAGGCGGCTCGGCGCGGCGGTGACCACGGCCGGCAGTCCAAGCAGCCCGCTTCCCGACTGCGGGCTCGGCGTCGCGCTCACGGTTCACGGGCTCGAGGCGCTGGGTGTACCGCGGGACTCCCTGGACAGCTTCGCGTGGGAGTTCCGGCAGGGCATGGCCGCCCGGGCGAAGGCCCTGTACGACGACGGTGAGAGCAGCCCCGAACACTGGGAACCTCCGCTGGGGACGAGCGATGTCCACGTCGTGTTGACGGCGCTGTCACCGGATCAAGCCCGGCTCGAAGCCGCGCTGGACCGCGCGTACACGGCCCTGCGGGAGCTGGGTGGCATCCAGGCCATCTGGCGTCAAGACTGCCACGCACCGAGCACGGGCAAGGAGCCGTTCGGGTTCCGGGACGGCATCAGCCATCCGGCCGTCGAGGGGAGCGGCATCCCCGGGAGCAATCCCCATGAGGCGCCGCTCAAGTCAGGCGAATTCGTCCTCGGCTACCCGGATGAGACGGGCGGCGTATCCCCGATGCCCCGGCCTGACGTCCTGGGGCGCAATGGAACGTACGTCGCCTTCCGCAAGCTTCATCAGCGGGTGGCCGCGTTCAGGCAGTACCTGAAGAACGCCGCGAACAGCCCGGAGGACGAGGAGGTCCTGGCAGCGAAGATGATGGGGAGGTGGCGGAGCGGCGCGCCGCTGGCGCTGTGCCCCTTCCACAACGCGCCCGGCCTGGGCGCCGATGCGTCGCGCAACAATGACTTCCACTATTCAGATGACCCGACCGGATACAAGACGCCTCGCGGGTCGCACATCCGGAGAACGAACCCCCGCGACGCGCCTGTCGCTGGCGTGGTCAGGCTCCATCGGATGATCCGGCGCGGAACCGCCTACGGCCCCGAGCTGCCCGACGGAGTCCTCGATGACGATGGCGTCGATCGAGGGTTGATGTTCGCCTTCATCGGCGCGCACCTCGGACGGCAGTTCGAGTTCGTGCAGGCGGAGTGGGTCAACGGCGGTGAGTTCCTGGGGCTGGGCGATGCGAAGGACCCGATCGCCGGCTCGCACGACGAAGCAGGTGTTTTCTCCTTCCCGAAGCGGCCCATCCCCAGGCGTCTGCAGGGCCTTGCGCGGTTCGTCGTCACGCGCGGAGGCGAGTACTGCTTCATGCCCGGGCTGCGCGCGCTGCGGTGGTTGGCGGAGTTGCGAACATGAACGGCGCTGCGAACATGGATGTGGTGGTCATCGGTGCCGGCCCCGCGGGGCTGCTCGCGGCGCTCCGCGCTGGCGACCTGGGCGCCCGGACCGCCCTGGTCACCCGCGACGAGTTCGGCGGCATGGCGGCCCACGACGGACCGGTTCCGGTGAGGACGCTGGCGCACGCGGCGCGGTTGCTCCGCGACGCACGGCAGCTGGGGCGCTATGGCATCGAGGTGTCCGAGCCCGTGCTGGACTACCCGCGGCTGCTTGAGCGCGTGCGCGAGGTGACCGGCGACGTCCGCACCCACGCGGCCCTGCGCGAGCAGGTCGCCATGGCGGGGGTCACCGTGCACGAGCATGCCGGCGACGCGCACTTCGTGGACCCACACACCTTGGAGACCCAGCACGGGCCGCGGCTTCGAGCGGAGAAGGTCATCCTCTGCTCCGGAGGCGTGAGCCGGCGCCTTCCCATCCCGGGATTCGAGCTCACGAAGACCCACAGCGATGCGTGGAGCCTGACCAGCGTTCCACCAACGATGGTGGTCGTCGGTGGTGGTGCCACGGGAGCCCAGGTGGCGTCGGTCTTCGCCGCGTTCGGGACACGGGTGCAGCTCTTCGAGGCGGGAGCACGCATCCTGCCGACCGAGGACGAAGACGTGTCCGCCGCCGTCGCGGAGTCCTTCCGTCAGAGCGGCATGGGGGTGCGCGAGTCCTTCGGCACGATTGAGCGGTTCGAAGCGACGCCAGGGGGCGTGCGGATGGTCTTCTCCAGGGACGGCGTGCGAGACAGCGTCGAGGCTGCGCTCGTCGTCGTCGCCGTGGGCTGGAGGGCCGACACCTCCGCGCTCAACCTCGCGGCCGCGGGCGTCGAGACCGACCCGCGAGGCTTCGTCCGCGTGGATACCCAGCTGCGCACCTCCGCGCCGCACATCTTCGCCGCCGGAGACGTGACCGGGCGCCTGATGCTGGTTCCCCAGGCGTTGCAGGACGGCTTCGTCGCGGGCTCCAACGCGGCACGAGCCCCGAGCATCTCCGTCGCGGACGAGGTGAGTCCGATGGGCAGCTTCACCGATCCCGAGTACGCGCAAGCGGGCCTGACCGAAGCGAAGGCACGCCAGGCGCACGACGTCGTGGTGGCGGTGGTGCGCTTCGACTCGACGACGCGGACCCTCATCGATGGCCGAACGACCGGGTTCTGCAAGCTCAT
Organism: Corallococcus aberystwythensis; assembly: GCF_003612165.1. Taxonomy (GTDB): domain Bacteria; phylum Myxococcota; class Myxococcia; order Myxococcales; family Myxococcaceae; genus Corallococcus; species Corallococcus aberystwythensis. Next base: position 9,463 of record NZ_RAWK01000023.1, read on the forward strand.
CGTCGACCGCGCCACGCGGAAGCTCCTCGGTTGCCACGTGGTGGGTGAGCGGGCGGTCGACCTGGTCCAGACCGCGGCGATCGCCATCGCGGCGGGGATGCGGGTGGAGGAACTGGCTCGGGTCCCGCTCTCGTTCCCCACCTATACCGGCGTCCTGGGGCGTGCGGCGGCCATCGCGGCCCGCCAGCTCCAGGTCGACGTGGACCGGGCCCGCCTCGCGGAGCTGCTTTGACTCAGCGTGGGCGTACGGCCAGCACGAACGGGCGCAGCCGGTGCCCGTCGGGGTCCTCGACCACGAACGTGAAGCCGAACGGCATGTCCTTGGGCTGCTGGAGCACCTTCAGCCCGAGCCCGGTCCATGCCTCGTAGGTCTGGAGCACCGCCTCACGGCTGGTCTCGCTGAAGGCGATCTCGATTCCCCCGGGTGTCACGGGCCTGGGCTCGATGTCGCTCGCCGCCCACAGGCCGACCTTGATGCCATTGGGCAGGACGTACAGGACGAACGACTCCGAGTTCTCCACGGGCTTGCAACCCAGGAGCTGGGTGTAGAGCCGGGCGCTCTCCTGGGGGCTGCGGACGGGAAGCAACAGGTAGTTCAAGGTTCGCATCGGGTGCTCCTCCAGTTGGGGACACCCGAGAGGTAGCTCCTGGCAGTGTCAGTTCCTGGCAGGAGCCGGCTTCTTCTGCCGCTTCCGCCACTCCTCGACCAGGGTGTGCCGCCTGCCTGGATAGCGGGCGTCGGAGGGTTCGACGCGGGTGATGCGGTCGATGCGGAATGCCCGGAAGTCCGCGCGCAATTCGCACCAGGCGGCCAGGATCATCACCCGGTCGAAGAAGCCGATGAGGAGCGGCCACACCGTGCGCCGCGTTCCGGCTCCGGCTTCGTCCTGATAGGTGAGCGTGACCTTGCGCTCGGTGCGGATCGCCTCACGGAGCGCGGAGAGGTCGACGGTGAGGGGCTCCTCCACGACCGGCACTGTCAGCATCACTTCATCGATTTGATCTCGCATCGCCGTGGGCAGCACCGCGCGGATCTTCGCGACCACGTCCTCGGCGGCGGTGCGCAGTCGCGAGTCTCCGCGCGCGGCCACCCACCGCGCACCGAGCACGACGGCTTCAAGCTCCTCCACGGAGAACATCATCGGCGGCAGCGTGAACCCCGGCCGCAGCACGTAGCCAAGCCCGGGTTCGCCCTGGATCTCCGCCCCCTGCTCCTGCAGCAGCGCGATGTCGCGATACAGCGTGCGGATCGAGATTCCGAGCGTCTTGGAAAGCTCCTGACCGCTGACCGGCGTGCGCCGGCGACGCAGGAACTGCATGAGCTCCAGCAAGCGGGAGGCGCGCGGCATGGCGCCATGCTGCCTCGTGGCCGGTGCAGACGGAAATCCTTCACAGGGAGCGTGAGCCGCGGGAATGGTTGGGCGTGGCGCCGTCCCATCTCAGCGGAGGGCATTCTCCAGTTCCTCGCGGCTGAAGTCCCTCGAGAGGTTGTTCGGGTCCCAGAGGGCGGCCAGCTCGACGATGGCCGGCAGCAGGGCCTGGATGCGGTCCTTGAGCCTGGCGCGCACGTGCTCCTTGAACCGCTGGTTCTTCATGCGGGCCAGCTCGCGCACCTCTTCCGGGACGCGGTTGACCAGGTCGTCGAGGGGGCGCAGGCCCTGTTCGAGCGCGCTGTCGGCCTCGCTCTGGAGGTTGTCCGGCAGGGCCTTGAGCTTGCCGGCGGCGTCCTTGCGGGTGATTTCCTCGAGGTGCTGACGGAAGAGGTAGGACTCCGCGAGCTGCTCGAGGGTCTCGCTGCCCAGGGACTGGATGAAGATGCCCTTGAACTTGTCCCGGAACTTGTTGTCGAGCTCCTCGGTGAGCCTCCAGTCGGTGTCGATGGCCGAGCACACCTTGTCCTTGAAGCTGGAGGCCTCGCTTCGCTGGGCCGAGCTGGGCACGCGTGAGGCCCAGTCGGAGAGGTAGCCCTTGGCCTGATCGAGCATGACCTTGGCCTTCCCCAGGTCGTTCTTGTCACGGTACGTGTCGACCTCCGCCCGCGTCGCGTTGAAGAGCAGCAGGACGCTGCCCTTCTCCGCCTGCACCAGGCTTTGGTAGGCCGACACCAGGTTGCGGTAGTGGCCCTTCTGCACCTGGTAGACTTCGGAGCCACCCTGCACGGCGTCCAGCAGGTTGCGGTCGATTTCGTCGGGGATGTCGACATCGAACCGCGAGGCGATGAGCTTGGCCAGGTCCACGCCCTTGCCACCCAGGAGCTCGTCATCGAGCTTGAGGGCCACGCCGAGCGCCTTCGCGGTGGCGCGCGAGACGCCCTCGGTGGTGCGCTTGAGCACGCCCGGGGCGAGCTCGTCGACGATGGACTGCGCCATCCGTGAGACTTGCTGCACCACCTGACGCTGGTCGTTCTCGAAGGTGACGTCCTTGGACAGCAGGAAGGTCCACTTGTCCCACAGCTCGCCCAGCATCTTGTTGAGCAGGTCCTGGTGGACGAGCAGGTCGTCGTGGAGCTGGGGCGTCTGCACCTTGGCCAGGGAGTCGAAGAAGGCCATCTCGTGCTCCAGCGCCTGGTACCAGAAGAGCTGGAGGGCGGGCGAGAGCATGTTGTCCTTGGCGGCATCGCCAAAGGCGCGGCTGATGTCGGCCGTGGCCGTGGCGCAGCGCTCCTGCCACTTGCGCTGCGTCCCCAGATTGCCGGCGCTGGTGCGCTCGCTGGCGTCGAGCATGGCCGAGAGGGCTTGATCGGCCGCGTTTCCAACCTTCACGATGGCGTCGCTCAAGGCGCGCTTCACCGTGTCGGGGGCGCCCTCCGAGGCGCGGTTCAACTGTTCGTTGAGTTCAGAGACGCGGCTTGAGTACCAGCCCATGGAGTGCTCCTTACAGGCTCTGCTCGCTGGTGATGCGCCAGGGGCCACCGTTGCGGCGTTGGACCGTCCAGCGCCGGCGCACGTCGACTGAGTTGAAGGTGCGGGTCTGGCCCTCGAAGAGGCCGACGTGGTCCAGCTCCAACTCGACCTCCTCGACGCGCGGCAGGCCCGGGGCCTCGTCGCCCCGGATGACGACCCGCACCTCGCCAATCCAGCGCACCCGCACGTCGAGCACCTTGTCGAGGATGAGGCGCCGCGCGCGCACCCAATCGCTGTCGCGGCCGTTCCAGGTCCAGACCGGGTAGTAGATGGGCCGGTCGGCGTCTGGCACGGCGCGCCAGTCCGCGAAGAGGCCGTTCCAGGTCTCCTGGTCACCGCGCTTCACGGCCGAAATCATCGCGGTGAGGACCTCGCGCGGGCTCGCGTCGCCGGCCGGAGCGCCGAAGCTCTCCTGGCTGAGCGTCTCCTCTCCGGCGAAGCGCGGTCCGCCCTCGCTCGGGTCGCTGACATCGACGCAGACCACGCCGCCGACCAGAGCGGCGACGGGCTCCACCTCCAGGCCAGCGGCGGTGCGGCCCGAGCCCGCGAGCAGGCGGGGATCCGGAAGGATGCGGCCGAGCACGGCGATGTCGAGCCTCACCGACGGGGCAACGCGCTTCTGGTAGCGCTGCATGGCGGAGAAGACCTTGTTCATGGCCGGGGTGTTGGCGGGGCAGAAGACCCAGGCGCCGGACTGGTTCCAGGCCAGGTAGCCCTTGCCCATGTCGACCAGCCACTCCCGTTGCGTCAGCGTCGGCAGTGAGACCAACTTGCCGGTCACCGCCGAGCGGTCACCCCGGAAGGGGTCGACGACGGGGAAGGCGCCGAGCGTCTCCCCTGCACGCGCCTCCAGCAGGGCCTTCCACGCCGCCGCGGCCTGGAGGCCGATGGCCTTCACCTGCTCCTCGCCCCGGGTGCGGAACTCAAGGGCATCCGCCGGGAGCGTGACGAGGTCTCCTTCGAGACAGGCACGCACCGTCTCCCAGTCCTCGCGCATCGCCGTCGCTAAGGGGCCGGGATGATGCTCGACGAGGGAGTCGACGCGGGCCTTGTGTCGGAGGTGATTCGCGAGCTCCGCGCGCGTCCCTCGTGAGGTGCGCCAGACGCCGAAGGTGCTGTCGAGCAGGCGCTCCCAGTCGAAGACGCGCTTCTCGAGCCATGACATCCAGGTCTCGTCGAAGCCGTCGCGACCCATGCGCTCGGGTCCTCCCGGTCCGATGATCTGCCGCGTCGTATCGGCGATGCTCCAGGTGCGTTCATGGAGCAGGGCGCCGCTGAACTCGTGCTCCTCCCAGCCCTCGCCGGGCTCGCGCCGGCGAACGATTCGCACCTGGACCTTGTCACCCTCTTTTCGCCCCTGTTTGTCCCAGGTCTGGTTCTCGGCGTACTGGCCGAGCATGAAGGGCACGGTGCGCTGCGTGGTGGCCAGGTCGGGTGGCTTGACGACGGGCTGACCATCGATGGCGATGACCCGGTCGCCCACGCGCAGTCCCGAACCGCGGAAGCCGCTGTCCCAGGAGATCCACGAGACGTGGAGATGGGGCGTCAGGGCGTCGAAGCGCGCGTCGAGCTTGAGGCCGCTGCGCAGACCATCTTGGAGGTATTCCTTCTCGGCGCCACGTGGGTTCATGAAGGCGTCCCTGCCATGAATCCCCGCCCCCTGCGGAGATGAGGCGTCGTTCTCTACCTCGCGGGCCTCGGCGCTTCAAGGAAGGGGGACGCCGGAGCACCTTCGCCCGCGTCTCGACATCGGTGTCCGAGACGACTGGCTTGCTCGTCCACGTGGGGACTGATGCCTCGCGGTCACCGTGAGTGATGCGCATGACGCGCCGCCGGGCCTTCTCTCGTGCTTGATGTCGTCCGCGACAAACGGTGGCGCACCTTCGTGGAGGTGCTGGAGGTCGAAGGATCTTCGAGGGCGCGTGCGAGGCAGGTGCTCGAGCACCTCAAAGCGGTTTGAGGCTCCCGCGTCTCACCCGGTGACGGCCCTGCGCACCGCCGGGCGTTGGGAGTGACGCCGGACGTACTCCACCAGCCGCGGATGCCCATCAAGCAGCATCAAATGGTTCGCGAGGTGGAGGATGGACGCCATCACCACGTCGGCGGCGGTGAACGTCTCGCCCACGAGGAACTCACGGCCACCGAGTCCCCTCTGGATGACGTCGAGCACGGCCGTGAGCCGCGCCCTGTGCTTCTCGACCGCTGCGTCCGAGGGCTCGCGCTCCGCTGGCGCCTGCGCGTCCCGGTAGAACTCCATCACCACGGAGTCGAGGGTCGTCTCGGCGAAGACCATCCATTTGTAATAGGGACCGCGCTCCGCTGAACCCACCGGCGGCGCGAATGGCTTCTCCGGGAAGCGGTCGCCCAGATGGAGACAGCTGGAAAGGGAGTCCAGCAGCGTGACCTCTCCATCCACCAGGGCGGGGAGTTCGCCCAGCGGATGCACCGCCAGATAGGCCGGCGCGGTGTCCTCCTGCCGGGCGAGGTCGACCCTGACCAGTTCGTAGGGCACGCCGAGTTCCTCCAGCAGCCAGCGGGGACGGACCGCTCGGGTCCTGGGGGCGAAGTAGAGCTTCATGGATCACAAGATGCGGCGGCTGGGGCTTTCGGACAATGCGGCCTCCGCCGAACTCATTGTCAGGCTAGGCTTGACGGTCATGATTCCTCCCGCCGACATGGTCCTCTTCGTCCTGGTCGTTCGTGAGGAGAGCTTCACCCGGGCAGCCCTCAAGCTCGGCATCACCAAGCAGACCGTCAGCGAGCGCATTCGCCAGTTGGAGGAGAGGCTCGGAGTGCGGCTGCTGGAACGGACCACACGGCGCCTGCGGGTCACCGGGGCCGGCGCGACGTACTACGAGCGCTGCGCCGCCATCGCCGCGCAGATTGACGAAGCGAACAGCGAGGTGCAGCAGGGGCAGGCGGATCCCATCGGCCTGCTCCGGGTGTCCTCTCCCGTGCTCTACGGCCGGCGGTACCTGACGCCGGTGATCTCGAAGTACCTCGGCCGCTACCCCCAGGCGCGGGTGGAGCTGGTCCTCGCGGACCGCCGGCCTCATCTCATCGAAGAGGGCTTCGACGTCGCCATCCACATCGGCCCGCTCAATGACTCGTCCCTCGTGGCGCGGAAGCTGGGAGAGGGAGCGGTCCGCTTCGTGGCGAGCCCCCGCTTCCTGGCGAAGCACGGCACGCCGGACGCCCGGGAGCTCCGCTCCGCACGCTGCATTGGCTTCAGTGCGTTCGAGACGTGGGAGGCCGAGGGGGTGAAGTCCCGGATTGATCCGGTCCTGATGGTGAATGACAGCGAGCTCGCGTGCGAGGCGGCCATCGCGGGCGTCGGCATCGCGCGCGTCCCGGACATCCTCTGCCAGGAGGCCGTCCGCGACGGCCGGCTCAAGGTCCTCTTCGGTCCCCGGCCCGCGATGCTGCGAGCCATCCACGCCGTCTACCCAAGCCGGCTGAACCTTCCGAACAAGGTCCGGCTATTCGTGGATGCGCTGGCGACGCTGGCCGAGCCGGCTCCGCAGCGGCCCCGCAGCCGGAAGCGGAAGTAGCGCGCACCCGCGGCTTCATCGCAGGTGCTGGAACTTCTCGCGGTGGCTGCGGGCGACGCGCAGCTCCGCGCCGGAGGTGAGCACCACGATGAGGTCCCTGCGGCCCTCGCTGCGCAGCTCGCGGATGCGGCGCGCGTTGACGATGGCGGAGCGGTGGATGCGCATGAAGCGCTCCGGCTCCAGGCGGGCCTCCAGGCTCTGCATCGTCTCGCGGTGGAGGTACGCCTTCCCGCCCGCGTGGATCTGCACGTAGTAGTCGGCGGCCTCGATGTATTCGATTTCGTCCACGTCCAGGAACACCACGCGGCCCGCGTCGCGGATGGCCAGCCTTCGCACCCACGGGTCTGACGGCGTGGGCGTGGGCGCCGGAACGGGCGTGCCGTCTCGCTCGCCGTAGGTGGACAGCACGGACATCAGGCGCTGGCCCAGGTCGGACATCCGCGCCAGGCGGATCTGCGCCTTGGCCCGGCCGATGGCGTCGTGGAAGCGGTCGTCGCGGAAGGGCTTGAGGAGGTAGTCGAGCGCGTGGATGTCGAAGGCGCGCAGCGCGTACTGGTCATACGCGGTGACGAAGATGACGGCGGGCACTTCCGCGGGGCTCAGCCGGGCGAGCACCTCGAAGCCGTTGAGTTCCGGCATCTGCACGTCCAGCAGGACCAGGTCCGGCCGCTGCTCGCGGATGAGCCGCACGGCCTCCGGTCCGTTGCCGGCCTCCCCTACCACGCGGACCTCGGAGTCCGTGGCCAGCAGCAGGCGCAGGCCCTCGCGTGCCAGGGGCTCGTCATCCACGACGAGCGTGCGAATGGCGGCGGCCGCGTTCATGCCCGGAGCGCCTCCGGCGAAGCAGCGGCCTGGAAGGGCAGCTCCAGCCGGGCGCGCACGCCGCCTCCCGCGCGGTTCTCCAGCGTGAAGACATGGCGGTCGCCATAGAGCTGGTGCAGGCGGGCGCGCACGTTGGCCACGCCGATGCGGCCGTCCTGGCGGTCCCACCCCGGAGCAAGCCCGGGACCGTCGTCGAGCACCTCCAGCACCAGCCGCGCCCCCTCACGCGAGGCGCGCAGCTCCACGCGCCCCGCGCCGGAGCGGGTGGCGATGCCGTGCTTGATGGCGTTCTCCACCAGGGGCTGGAGGATGAGGCTGGGCACGAGCGCGCCCAGCGTGGCCGGGTCGATGGCGCGGACCACCTGGAGCCGGTCCTGGAAGCGGGTCTGCTCGATGTCGAGGTAGTGCTCCAGGAAGTCCACGTCCTCGTGGAAGGGGACGTGCTGGCGGCCCGTGGTGTGGAGGGCCATGCGCAAGAGCTCGCTGACGCCGGTGAGCATGCGGATGGAGCCGGCGGTGTCCTGCTTGCGCACGAGCACGGAGATGGCGTTGAGCGTGTTGAAGAGGAAGTGCGGGTGGAGCTGGGCGCGCAACGCATCGAGCTGCGCGTGCGCCAGGCGCGTCTCCAGCTGGGACTGGACCAGCTCTCCCTCACGGTAGCGGCGGTGGTAGTCGACGGCGTAGCCGATGGCGAGGATGCCGCCGTAGATGAGCAGGGACAGGACGCTGTACTTGGCCATCATCAAGGGCAGCATCCGCCCCCAGGAGCCCTGGAGCCATGTCTCTCCCGCGGCCCGGGCAGCGAAGTAGATGATGCTGACGTAGGGGACCATGACCGCGACAAGGCCCGCCAGGAGGACCGCGAGACTCCGGGGCCAGACGCCGCGCTCCAGGCGGAAGCGCCCTCCGAGCGCGAGGACGAACGGAGTAGCGAGCGCCCAGTACTGCCATTGCGGCACCTGCACCAGCAGCGCCCGGCTGAGCGGGTAGCCCGGGGCCTGTGCCTGGGCATAGACCCAGGTGTGGAGCGCGGTGACGAGGCCCGGCACGGCATAGACAAGCATCAGCACCGGCAGGCGGCGCAGCAGCGGGAAAAGCTCGGACGCGTGAGGAGGACGGGATTCCACGGCCCGTGGAGTCTACGTCCGAACCCGGGCCACTTCCGGACGGGTGCAGCCAAAGGGCTCCGGCGTGCAGCGAACGGGCCGCCCGCGCATTCAATGCTCACCGCTTCCGGGTGGGCCTCGCTCCCCGCCCTCGTGGCGTCTCGCCGGCGTACCGCTTGTATACGCGGCGAAACGCGGCCGCGTCGGCGTAGCCCACCCGTGCGGAGACCTCGTCGACCGACTCCCGGGTCGTCTCCAGGAGGTGGGAGGCGTGAGCCACGCGGACCCGCTGCACGAACTCGAGCGGCGTCATGCCCAGGCCAGCCTGGACCCGCCGCGCGAGTGTCCGCGTGGAGGTGGCGGCGGCGTGGGCGAGCTCGTCCAGCGTCAGCTGCCGGCCGAGGTTCGCCGCGACGAAGCGCTCGACCGCGCGCAGCGCCGGATCCGCGACGCGCAGATGCTCCATCACCATGTACCTGGATTGTGAAACGCGCTCGTCGAGCACGAGATAGCGGGCCACCAGGTGCGCGAGCGAGGGGCTCGCGACGCGAGCGACGATGGCCAACATCAAGTCCGCGTGCGCGAAGGCCGAGCCCGCGGTGAGGATGCCTTCGCTCTCGACGACCATCCGGTCCGCGCGGACGGTGACTTCAGGGAACCGGCGCGCGAACGCGGGCACGAGCCACCAGGTCGTGGTCGCGCTCCGTCCCGCGAGGAGCCCCGCCGCGGCGAGGACGAAGGTCGCGGAGCAGGATGCCGCGACCATCGCCCCTTTCGCCGCCGCGCGCGCAAGGAGCTCGATGCCGCGCGCGGTGTCGGCGCGGGAGAGCAGGTGTTCGATGGCGCGTTCGCTGGCCGCGGAGAGTCCGGGCACCAGCAGCACGTCTCCCGCCTTCACGCGCCGGAGGCTGAGCGCGCCGTCCACGGAGACGGGGCGCCCCGTGCCCGAGCGGACCGGACGGCCGTCGAGCGACACCACGCGCTGACGCAGCGGCTCCGCGCGCCCGGGCCCCGGGGAGAGGCCTGCCTCCACGAGCCGCGTGGCCGTGGCGACCACGTCGAGTCCGACGCCCAGCGGGCCTTCCGCCACGCCATCCAGGACGACATGGGTGATCACCCTGGCAAGAGTAGACCGAAGCTTGTCAATCCCGCCACTGGCCTGGACGGTGGGTTTTTCCGCATCGTCCAGGCATGCGAGCTTCCGCCCCTGAGTCCACCGTCGACGACCCGCTCGATGACTTCGAGCGACGGTCCATCACCCTCGATTCGGTCATGCGCCCGGTCTACGTCGCCGGTCGCGGTCCCGCGGTCATCGTCATGGCCGAGATGCCGGGCATCAGCCCTCACGTCGCGCGCTTCGCCCGGTGGGTGCGAGACGCAGGCTTCACGGTCTACATGCCGTCGTTGTTCGGAAGGGATGGTGCCTATCCGCAGGCGGAAGCAGGGCTGGCCGTGATGAAGCGCGCGTGCGTGAGCGCGGAGTTCCGCGCGTTCGCGGCGAATGAATCAAGCCCCGTGACGCAGTGGCTGCGTGCGCTCGCACGCCTCGCGCACGAGGAATGCGGAGGCCCTGGCGTCGGCGCCATCGGGATGTGTTTCACCGGCAACTTCGCGCTCAGCATGATGCTCGAGCCCGCGGTGCTGGCGCCCGTCCTCTGCCAGCCCTCGCTACCGCTCGAAGCCCCGGGCGCGATTCAAATCGCCCCCGGTGAAGCCGCGACCGTGAAGGAGCGGCTCCATCGCGAGGACCTGACGGTGCTCGCATACCGCTTCGAGGGAGACCGCTTCTGCACGGCACAGCGCTTCGCGGCCTACGCCGAAGCGCTGGGGCCGCGCTTCCTCCCGAAGGTGCTGCCCGCTTCGGCCGCGAACTCCAGGCCTCCACCGTTCTTCGAACGGGTCGTCGGTGGGGCCCACAGCGTCGTGACGGCGCACCTCATCGACGCGGCCGGAGAGCCGACCCTCGCGGCTCGCGACGAGATCCTGGCCTTCTTCGCCAGGAGGCTTCATCCGGATTGAGCGCCGGTGGCCTCACCGCGGCCCGGGCCGCGCTACATTGCAGGCCGCCAATGTCGTCCCGGTCCCGAATCGCCCATCGCGCCCCTGCCCTGGCGTGGCTCACGGTCCTGGCCCTGCTGCTCTCCAGCCGGGCCGCGCTCGCGGACAACCCGCCGTTGACCGGCTCGAACTACGCCATCGACGTGTTCCAGGGGCCCGTGCTGGCGCCGGTGCGGGTGTCGGGCCTGGCCGGCGCGTACGCGCCCATCGCCGAGGGCGTCGAGGGCATCGCCGTCAACACGGCGGCTCCGGCCGTGCGCTCGCTCTACTCGAGCGACCACGTCGACTACGACCTGTCGCTGGGCTTCACCTTCCCCAGCTCGGTGCGCAACACCGACTTCGACAACAACGGCTCGGTGGGTTTCACCTTCAAGGACTTCGTCTTCCCCCAACTGGGAGGCCTCATCCAATGGGGGCCCTGGGGATTCGGAGGCCTTGCGTCCGTGCAGACCTATACGCTGGGCCAGGACGCGAACGGGCAGACCCTGCTCCTGAACACCAGCCGCTTCCAGATCCAGCTCGCGCGCGGTTTCCTCGACGGCGAGCTGTCGGTGGGACTCGGCCTGCGCGCCGTCTCCCTGGACATCGACTCCGACGCGGCGCCGGAGGCGGGCCTCGCCTCCATGAGCGGCATCAGCGCGGAGGCCGGTGCCCTCTGGACGCCCATGGCCCTGCCGCTGCGCGCGGCGTTGACGTTCCGGGCCCCCGTCCAGGGCCGGCTCACGCCCGACAGCCCGGTCACCGCCGACGCGGAGGGCAACGTGAAGGTGGCCGACCTCTACCTGCCCTCCGTCATCAAGCTCCCCTGGGAGATTGAAGCGGGCGTCGCCTGGCAGTTCGGCGGCCGCCCCCTTCAGATGCCGTGGGGACCGGACCGCGCCGCGCGCTACCAGGCCCTGCCGCGCGCGAAGCTGCTGCTGACCGGCTCGGTGCTCGTCAGCGGCGCCTCTTCGAACGCCATCGGCTTCGAGTCCTTTCTTTCCCAGCAGCTCGAGCGCTCCGGACGCCGGCTCGTCATCTCCCCCCGCGTCGGCGCGGAGTGGGAGCCCATCGAGAACCGGCTCCAGCTCCGCGCGGGCAGCTACCTGGAGCCCAGCCGCTTCGAGGCCGTCGGGCCCCGCCTGCATGGCACCGCGGGCGCGGAGCTGCGGCTGTTCCAATGGTCCGTCTTCGGCCTGATGTCACCCGGCACGTCGTGGCGCATCAGCGGCTTCGCCGACGTGTCCCGCCTCTACTTCGGCTGGGGCTTCGGCGTGGGCACCTGGCATTAGCCCTCTGGCGTTTCGAGCGGCACCGCCGGTCCAATCCAGAGAATGTCCCGGAAGGACAGGAGCCGCTCGCGGTACGAGCCGATGGGCGCGCGCGGGTGGAGGAGGATGCCCTCCTCGGTGACTTCGAGCAGGGCCCCGAGGGCGTACCACGTCCCGTATTGCGTCTGGCGCAGCATCACCCCCTTGCCGAGATACGGCTTGAGGTTGTCGCGGCAGATGGCGGGGCCGTGGGTGAACACGGGGTCGGCCTTGTAATGATCCAGGGGCCAGGTGGGGGCCTGGTATTGCTTCAGGAAGCCCCACTTCCCGTGCCGGGCGTCTCTTGCTTCCAGCGTCTCGCCTTCGGGCACCGGGACGATCCGCTCCTCGAACGGCGCCTCCGCCTGGGGCGTGACGAGCGAGGGCCCCCCGTCCTCCCACCGCGCATGCGGGGTCCCGACGGCCCAGCGCCAGGGCCAGGCATGGCGTCCCCCCACGGAGAACATCAGCCGGGGCTCGAGCGCCTTGCGCGAGCCCGGGGGACACACCACGGTGCCGTCCGGCTGCACTCGCGTGAAGTCCCAGCCGTGCCGGGTCGGGATGAACCGTGCGTCGTCGTCCTCCGGCCAGGGATTCCAGTCGCTCGGGGGCGGCACGCGGCCCGGCTCCAATTCCAACGAGGACTGGAAGCGCGGCTGTCCGGTGTTCACGTCCCAGAAGGCGATGTCATGGTGCCCCGTTCCCACGAGCGTGTCGTCCGCGCCCCAGGCCAGTCCGTCGATGCCGCGGGCGCCCTCGAGCCTCCGGATCATCTTGGACGAGCGCCCCACCTTCCACAGCTCGATCTTCCCTCCCTCATGCATCAGGCATGCGCCCATGGAGCCATCCGGAGACCAGGCCCAGCGGCCCAGGTCGCCGCTCCGGGAAGGCAGCCCGAACAGACGGCGCTTCAGGTCCAGCTCGCACAGGAGCTTGCCGGCCTCGAAGACGACGACCCGGGGGTATGCATGGTCGTTGACGAGCACGGCCAGACGCCTGCCGTCGCGCGACCAGACGTATTCATCGACCGCGCGAATGGGCTCGTCGGCGATCTCGCTCAGGACGGACACCGTCTGGCCCGTGTGTCCATTGGCGAGCCGGGGCGGCTCCTCGCTGGAGGCCAGGTGGGCACCGTCCGGCGAGAACGCCACGGGCAGCCTCAGGTCATCGCAACGGTACTGGAGGTCGCCGCTGCGCACGTCGAGGGTGGAGGCGGATGGATGGTGTTCCTGCTCCAGGTGGGGGCCCGGTTCGTTCACGAACTCCGATTTGCAATAGCCATGGATGCGGGAGCCATCCGGGCTCCACCGCACCCAGGTATGCGGGCTCGATTTCGAAGGCTTTCCGTCCAACCGGGCCGGGCACCAGCGAATCCCTTCACTGTCCTCGTTGACCCGGGTCCCCTCCTTGAATGGAACGATGCAGCCCAGCGCGCCGTCCGGCCCGGGGGTGGAGATGAACAGGCGTGTTTCATCCGGAGACCAGCACCAGGCGGGCAGGTGCCCGGTGTTCGCCGCATGTGCGGGATGGAGCACGGACCACGACGGCGGTGAGCCCCAGCGCCGGGTGACGTCGGCGGTGAAGGAAGGCAGCATTCCGGTGAAGGCCCGCAGCACGCCGATGACGACCTTGTCCAGGACGACGCCGAGCCACGCCCCCGACGGCGACCACTGGAGACAGGAGGGCTCCCGCGTCGAGCCGACCAGCGTGCGCTCGAACCCGACCGCGTCGACCACGCGCCCCGTCGCCAGCTCCCAGATGCGCACATCTCCACCGTGCGATTCCTCGAGGCGGTTGCTGGCGATGGCCAGATGGCGTCCATCCGGACTGAGCGCGAAGCAGCGCTGCATGCCGGTGTAGCGCGGGGTCTCCACGAGCCGTGCCCCCGTGGCCAGGACCTTGTCGGAGAAGCGCCGGTGGAGCTCCGTGATGCCCTGCTCGCGCTCGAGCCGGAGGAGCCGCTCCCGCAGCGGCGCAAGGTCCCTGCTGGCCTCGAAGCCGCCGAAGTCGGCCTGCTCCACCAGCGTTTCGAGCTCCGCGTCGGAGCAGTGGGCCACTTGAGAGAGGTTCACGAAGGGTCCTGTCATCGGGCTGGAATCACTCCTTCCCGAGAGGATACCGCCCACGCGGCGAATATGCGGGCTGTAGCCTCGGCTCGCGCCCCCCCCTGCCGCCTGGAGCGCCATCGCGCTCGACGCGGCCTTCCTGCGCGTGCACCCGGAGGCGCTCTTCCAGTGCGCCTACGACCGCCTGCGCGGGTTCGGCGCGCCCGACGCCGCGCCGAACTCCCCGCCAGGCCCCTTCCCAGGGCCCTACTCCAGCTCCACGGTGAGCGGCCGGGGGCTGTTCCCCGCCACGCCATCGCCAACCTGGCCCGCGAGGTTGGCCCCCCAGGCCCAGACGGTCCCGTCCCCCGCCACCGCGAGGGTATGGTCGGCGCCCGCCGCGAGGGCCAGGACGCCGGAGAGCGAGGGAACCTGTCCGCGCGACTGGCTCTCGGACCCCTCTCCCAGCCCCAGCTGTCCGGAGCGGTTGAGGCCAAAGGTGACGAGGGGGGCGCCCTGCACGGCGGCCAGCGAATGGGTCCCGCCCGCGGCGATGCGCTGGACGCCCGCCAGCCCCACCACCTGCACGGGGGACCGGCGGGGTGCGCCGGACGTGGATTCCCCCAGCTGGCTCACCCCGTTGTACCCCCATCCCCAGACGGTGCCGTCCTCGCGCAGGGCCAGGGAGTGCTCCCGCCCGGCGGCCACGGCGACGACGCCCGTCAGTCCCGGCACCCGCGCCGGCGTGGCATGCCCGGTGTTCGTGCCATCCCCGAGCTGTCCCCAGTCATTGCGCCCCCACGCCCAGACCGTGCCGTCCTGGTGCAGGGCCAGCGCGTGTTGACCGCCCGCGGAGAGGGCGGTGACCTGCGTCAGCCCCGGTACCTGCGCCGGGGTCCCGCGCTTGGAGGGCGCCCCTTCGCCAAGCTGCCCGTCGGCGTTGTCGCCCCAGGCCCAGACGGTGCCGTCCTCGCGCAGGGCCAGCGAGGAATACCAGCCCGCGGACACGGCCTTGAAGCCGGTCAGCCCCGCGACGGGCCGGGGCGTGTCCCAGTCGTCCAGGAAGGACTCATTTCCCAGCTGCCCGTAGAAGTTGTCCCCCCACGCCATGACGGTGCCATTGGCCAGCACCGCCAGCGAGTGCTTCAGCCCTGCGGCGATGCCCGTGGCACCGGTGAGCAGGGCCCGGACCGGCGTCGAGCTGCCGCCGTGCGCCGTGCCAATCCCCAGCTTGCCGTTCTCGTTGCTCCCCCAGGCCCAGACCGTGCCATCCGCGCGCAGGACCAGGGAATGCGTGTCGCCCGCCGCCACGCCACGGGCCTCCGTCAGCCCCGGCACCTGCACGGGCGCCAGGCGATTCACGGCGTCCGGATGGGTCCCCAGCTGCGTGTACCGGTTGTCGCCCCAGACCCGCAGGCTCCCGTCCGCGAGCACGGCCAGGGCGTGGTAGGTGCCCGCCGCCACGCCCGTCACCTCCGCCAGACCGGGCACCGTCGCCGGGGCCGCATGGCGGGTGTACGTCCCATCCCCGAGCTGGCCATTGTCGTTGCTGCCCCAGGCCCGGACGGTGCCATCCTCCAGCAGGGCCAGCGCGAAGAAGGTCCCCGCGGACACGGCGACCACGTTGGCCATCCCGGGCACCCGGACCGGAATGTCCGTGGCCCGCCGGTCCTCGTTTCCCAGGACGCCGTCCACGTTGGAGCCCCACGAGGACACGGTGCCATCCGCGTGCACGGCGAGCGACAGGGAGCCGCCCGCGGAGACGGAGACCGCGTCCGTCATCCTGTACACCGGGGCCGGGGCGTAGCTGTGGGTCCCCGGGCCTTCCTGCCCCGTGCCGAGCTCGCCATAGGTGCCGTCCCCCCAGGCCCGGACCGTGCCATCCGCGAGCACGGCCAGCGCGTGCTTCGAGCCAGCGGCGATACGGGTGGCCCGGGGCAAGCCCGGCACCTGCACGGGCAGATGGCGATCCAGGGTCGTGCCGTCGCCGAGCTGCCCTTCGGCGTTGTCGCCCCAGGCCCAGACGGTGCCATCCGTGCGCAGGGCCAGCGTGAAATCAGAGCTCGCGGCGACGGCGATGATGTCCGTCAGTCCCTGCACCCGCACCGGCGTGGCGCGCGCAGAGGTCGTTCCAATCCCGAGCTGCCCCTGGTCATTGTCTCCCCACGCCCAGACGGTGCCGTCCTGGCGCACGGCCAGGAAGTGACTGTTTCCCGCGGCCACGGTCAGGACGTCAGCCAGCCCCGCCACCTGGCGAGGTTTGACGTCGCTGCCCGGGGAGAGATACCCGAAGGTCCCCCACGTCCAGACCGTGCCATCACGGCGAGCCACCACCGAGGTGACCGTGCCGGCCGCGACGACGGGCAACGAGGGGCACGCGACGACGGAGAGCGCGAAGCTGCGGGTGGTGGCGGGCGCCACGTCGTTGGTGATGGTCACCGTCACCTTGACGCGCGTTCCGGCGGGCAGACACGCCGGGCCCTTCCACTTCACGTCGCTGGCCGTCGCGGTGCTCTGGGGTGCCTCGAGGATGCCGTCGCTGGCCTCCCAGGCAAAGCCAAGGGTCCGCTGCGCGTCGTCCGTCGCGGCGACGTGGAACGACACCGTCTCGCTGGCCAGCACGTTGAGGGCGGACTGCGTGCTCTCCACCACCTCGGGGGACCCAGGCGGCGGTGGCGGCGGGGGCGGCGGCTCCGGGTCCGAACCACAGCCGGTGGCCAGGACCGTCAGCACGGCCAGCAATGCAAGGTTGAAACAAGGGAGTGCCCGGAGGCGACGGGAAGGAAAGCCAATCATGCGCGCTGTCTAGCATGGGCTGTCCACGGCTGGCATCTGGCGGGCCTCATCACGCTTTCGTGTATTCTGAGAACCCGTGCCCAATCGCTCTCCCATCACTGCCATCTGCCTTGGCATTGGCCTGTCGCTGGCCGCGTGCCGGGCCCCCTCCCCCACACCGGAAGGTCCTTCCATGCCCTGGGTGAGCATCCCCGCCTCCGATGCGCGGCTTCAGTACGTGGGCCGCACGTATCGCGCCGGCACCGGGGTCGTCTTCTCCCATCCTGGCGTGACGGTTCGCGCGAGCTTCTGGGGAGACGCCGTGCGGATGCGGCTGGACGACGCGGGCCTGGGTGGCGATGTGGGGACCAACCACTTCGATGTCTCGCTGGACGGAGCACCTCCCACGCAGCTCGCGGTGCATCCCGGCCAGGGGACCTACCCCCTCGCCAGCGGCCTTCCCGTGGGCCTGCACACGGTGGAGCTCTTCAAGCGCACCGAGTCGCTCGTGGGCGCCAGCACGCTCGTGGCGCTGGAGGTCCATGGCGAGCTTCGGGAGCCGCCCCCGCGCACGGGACTCCGGATGGAGTTCATCGGAGACTCCATCACCTGCGGCTATGGCACCGGCGTCACCTTCATGCCGGAGTCGTCCTCCTCCAAGGTGCCCACCTTCACGTCGAAGCATCAGAATCCCAGACGCGCCTATGGCTGGCTCACGGCGCGGCACCTGGGCGCGGAGGCCGTGTTCGTCTGCTATTCAGGCCACGGCGTGTACCGCAACCTGGACCTGTCCACGTCCGGGTTGATCCCCGCCCTCTACGAGCAGGCCGTTCCCGACCATCCCGCCGCGTGGGATTTCTCGAGCGGCCCGCCGGATGTGATTGTCCTCAACGCCGGCACCAATGACACGTTCGCGGGCGCGGGCACCGCCGCGTTCCTCCCGGACGAAGCGGCCTTCAAGGCGGCGTACCGGACCTTCCTTGAACGGCTCCGCACGCTGCATCCCCGCGCGCACATCATCTGCACGCTGGGCAGCATGACGGACGGCTTCAAGCGGAGGGAACAGCAGGGCGTGGTGACGTCCGCGCACGTTGGCGACTGGATCTCCGCGCTGGTGGCGGAGCGTCAGAGCCAGGGTGATGCCCGCATCCACCGCCATGTGATGGCCATGCAGAACCCCTTCGCTGACGGCGTGGGCGAGGACTGGCATCCGTCCGCCGCCACGCACCAGAAGATGGCGGAGGCGCTGAGCCGGTTCATCCAGGACGTCGTGCGGCCCTGAGCCGGGATGTGTAGAAACAAAGACATCATCACGTTCTGACGGTCGGCACGAGGGTGCCAGCCCTCGGTGTGCCGCCTTGTCATTGCAGTACGCGGAGCGCGTGTCGAAGGTTGCGAGGAACCCGAGGAGGCCTCCGAGAGACACCGGGGCCGCCAGGCGGGTCCCTCCTTCCCCAAGGCACGCATGAGTCCACTCCTCATCCTCTTCGCCGCGCTGGCCCAGACGCCCACGCCTCCTGACGACGCGGCGGACGCTCCCTCTCCGGCTTCCGTGGAAGCCGAAGCAGACTGCGAGGACGAGGACGAGGACGAGGGGCCCTGGACGGGTTCGTTCGGGCTGGGTGCGTCCTTCTTCACCGGCAACAGCCGCGCCTTCACCCTCACGGGCGATGCCCTGGCGGAGTACGACTCACCGGTGTGGGCGCTCACCCTGGAGGCGGATGGCGCCTATGGCAACGCGGCCGCCGAGGACGAGGGGGAGCGGGAGGTCACCGCCAAGAACCTGGGCGGATGGGCACGCGGTGATTACCGCTTCACGCGGCTGCTCAGCGCCTACGCCTTCCTGGGCGCGGAGACCGACCATCCCGCGAGCCTGGAGCTGCGCACCGAGGCGGAGCTGGGCGCGGGCTTCACCGTCCTGGAGCGCAAGGAGGAGTCGAACGAGCTGCTCCTGCGCGCCTATCTGGGCGGGAGCGTCGCCCGGGACCGCCGGTTCCAGTACGTCCCCACGCGCGAGAGCCTGCCGGACGTGACCCTGTGGTCGCCCGCGGTGGGCCTGACGTTCCGCTACGACATCAACGAGCGGGTGCACCTGCGCGAGGACGCCATCCTGCTTCCGGATGTCTTTGGCGAAACCCGCGTGCTCCTGGACTCCACCTCGAAGCTGTCCGTGGACCTGACGGAACGCTTCGCGCTCACCACGTTCTTCGAACTGCAACACGACAGCAGACCCGCGGCGGGAAAAGTCCAGACGGACACCTCGCTCTCGCTGGGGGCGGAGCTGGAGCTCTAAGGGATTGGAAAGGAGCAGCACTCCCATGGCCAAAGCGGCTCATTTCGACGACATCGACGTCCCAGGCGAGACGAAGAAGAAACGGAGCGCGCCGCCGAAGAAGAAGGGCATGGAGCGGGTGCTCGACACCATCGAGCGGGTGGGCAACAAGGTGCCCCACCCCGCGATCATCTTCGTCGCGCTGATTGGCATCGTGATGGTGCTCTCCCATGTCTTCTACCTGGTGGGCGCCAGCGTCACCTACGAGACCATCAACCCGGAGACCCACCAGGTCGAGCAGACGACCAGCGCCGCGAAGAGCCTGCTGACGGGCGAGGGCCTGCGCTTCATGTTCGCGGGCGTCGTCCAGCACTTCATGGACTTCAACGCGGTGGGCGTCATCATCGTCGCCATGCTCGGCGTCGGCGTGGCGGACGCGGCGGGCCTGGTGGGCGCGCTCATCCGCAAGCTGGTGGCCGTCGCTCCCGCCCGGGCCCTCACGTACATCCTGGTGTTCGTGGGCATCCTGTCGAGCATCGCGGCGGACGCGGGCTACCTGGTGCTGATTCCCCTGGCGGCGGCGGCCTACCTCACCGTGGGCAGGCATCCCCTGGCGGGGCTGGCGGCGTCCTTCGCCGGTGTCGCCGCGGTCTTCACCGTGAACATCCTGATCAAACCGCTGGACGGCATCCTGACGGAGATCACCAACGACGCCATCCACATCATGGCGCCGGACCGCTCCATCGACCTGACGGCGAACTTCTGGTTCTCCGTCGCCTCGGTGGTCATGCTGACCATCATCGTGTCGCTCATCAGCGACAAGCTCATCGAACCCCGGCTGGGCCCCTACACGGGAGAGAAGCCGGCCACGACGGGCGCGAAGCTGTCCCCGGAGGAGTCGCGGGGGCTGAAGTTCGCGTTCTGGGGACTCGTCGGCGTCCTGGTGTTCTTCGGCTTGCTGGCGCTGCCCCCGGGCGCTCCGCTGCGCAACCCGGAGACGGGCGCGCTCGTGGGGGACTCGCCCTTCATGAACGGCCTCATCGTAGCCATCACCATCCTGTTCCTGGTGACGGGAGCCGCCTATGGCATCGGCGCCAAGACGCTGAAGAACAGCGTGGACGTCATCAAGGCCATGGAGAAGGCCGTCGCGGGGCTGGGCGGCCTCATCTTCCTGCTCTTCATCATCAGCCAGTTCATCGCCCTCTTCACCTACACGAACATGGCGACGCTCGCGGCCGTGAAGGTGGGTGATGCGCTGGAGCACGCGGGCCTGGGGGCGCTGCCGCTGCTCATCGGGTTCGTCCTGGTCGTCGCCGTGCTCGACCTCATCATGACGGGCGCCATCCCGAAGTGGGCCATCTTCGCGCCCGTGTTCGTGCCGCTGCTGATGCGGCTGAACGTGGACCCGGAGGCGGTGCTCGCCGCCTACCGCGTGGGCGACGGCCCGTTCAATGCCATCTCACCGCTGAACGCCTACTTCGCCCTGATTGTCACCTTCGCCCAGAAGTACCAGAAGGACGCGGGCGTGGGGACGGTGGTGGCCTTGATGCTGCCG
The DNA here is from genome assembly GCF_003612165.1 of Corallococcus aberystwythensis. Classification (GTDB taxonomy): domain Bacteria; phylum Myxococcota; class Myxococcia; order Myxococcales; family Myxococcaceae; genus Corallococcus; species Corallococcus aberystwythensis. The sequence goes on from NZ_RAWK01000023.1 coordinate 29,839, forward strand.
TATGTCATCGTGGTCTTCGCCGTGTGGATTGCCTTGCTGGTGGCCTGGCAGGTGCTGGGGTTGCCCTGGGGGCTCGGGTAGGCACGGGAGGCAGTGGAACGCCTCGCCGTGCGGGAGGCGTTCCACCGCCACCAGGGCTCACCGCCGCGCGTCGCGCTGTGCCTGGGTCCGGCGGCCCCGGCCGGAAGCATGGGCCTGACGCTTGAGGGAGGCAAAGCGCTCCTGCTTCACGGCGCCTCCCTGCTTTTGGCGGGAGGCCCGCGGGCTGGCGACGGAGGCCTTCGCGGTGCGTCCGGCGGCGCGCGTCCGTCGTGCGGGCTTGCGTCCCCCCGTGGCCGCGCGGGTCGCACGCCGTGAGGTGGGACTGCTCGCGGCGCGGGTCCGGACCTGCGCCTTGCGCTCGAGCAGGGCGAGCCGCTTCTCGAAGCGCTCCAGGGTGAGCGCGAAGTACTCGGCCTTCTGGAGGGTGTTGCGGTTGCCTTCCGCACGGCGGGAACGGGAGGGCTGCTCCTTGCGAAGCGCCTCCCTGCGCTGCCGCTGCGCCGCGTCCTGGTACTTCTCCATCAGGCGGCGCGCCCGCAGGATGCGCCCGCGCAGCTCCCGTGGCGTGAGTTCGGCCAGGTTGCGTGGAGCGCTGGACAGGACGAGCTGGGCTTCGCGTTCAGTGAGCAATGACATCCGCTTCGACGGCAGTGTGCGCATGGACTTCCCCCCTCATGGGATGGCGTGGCGGAACAACATCCACACCCTCCATCCGCCGGCAAACCGCTCCCGGAGGCAGGGGCGAGTGGCCTGGTGGATGTTGCACCCTCCTGAGTCCATGCCCAGTTCCTCCATCAGGAGGCTTCCATGTTGACTTCGTTTCATTCGCGCGCGCAGGCCGAGTTCCATCCCGCTCCCTCCATTGAGCCCCCGGAGGAGACGAAGCTCGCTGTGTCGTCCTCCCTCCCCGCCGAGGCCGGCTGCATCGGCGCGTTCGTGGGCTCCGACGCAGGGGTGAAGGACGCCAGCTTCGACCCCGCGCTCCTGAAGGCGTCGGGCTTCGAGGGCAAGGCCGGTCAGACGCTGGTCATCCCCCGCGTGGAGGGTCCGCCGCTCGTGGCCATCGGCGTGGGCCCGCTTGCGCAGCTGGACGCCAGCAAGCTCCGGGATGCCGCCGCCGCGTTCGCGCGGAGCGCGGGCAACCAGACGCACCTCGCGCTCAGGCTGCCGGACACGGGGACCGTCCCGCTGGACGTCGCCGCGCAGGCCCTGACCGAAGGCGTCCTGCTCGCGCGCTACCGCTACCGGCCCTACAAGCGGAACTCGGAGCAGGAGCCGCCGCTCGGGGCCCTGACGCTCGTGGCGGATGCGGGGAACGCCGCCAGGGTGGAACAGGGGATGGCGCGCGGAGGCGTCCACTCCCGCGCCACGGCGTTCGCGCGAGACCTCGCCAATGCCCCCGCCACCCTGCTGACCGCCGCGCGCATGGCGAAGGTCGCCGAGTCCCTGGCCGAGCGCTGCGGACTGAAGGTCGAGGTCTTCGACGGAGAGGCCCTGGCCGGGCTGGGCTGCGGAGGCCTGCTGGGCGTCAACGCGGGCAGCACGGAGCCGCCCCGGATGATCAAGCTGACATACACGCCCGGGGAGGGCCGGCAGGGCCCCGTCACGGGGGTGGGCCGTGTCGCGCTGGTGGGCAAGGGCATCATGTTCGACTCGGGCGGCCTGGGCCTGAAGCCCAACGACCTGGTCCACGCCACCATGAAGGGCGACATGTCCGGCGCGGGCGCCATCCTCGCGGCGATGACCGCGCTGAAGTCCCTGGGCTGCAAGGCGGAGGTGACGGCTTATCTGATGTGCACCGACAACATGCCCTCGGGCACCGCCATGAAGCTGGGGGACGTGCTCACGGTCCGCGGCGGCAAGACCGTGGAGGTCATCAACACCGACGCGGAGGGCCGCCTGGTGATGTCGGACGGGCTCGTCCTCGCCACCGAGCAGACGCCCCGGCCTGACGCCATCGTGGACATCGCCACGCTCACCGGGGCGTGCCAGCGCGCGCTCGGGGTGCTGAGCGCGGGGGTCATCGGCAACGACCAGTCCCTCGTCGAGCAGGTGAAGGGCGCGGGGGAGCGGACCGGCGACACCGTGTGGCAGCTGCCGCTGGACCGGCGCCTGCGCCCGGAGCTGGAGTCGGAGGTCGCGGACATGAAGAACGTGGGCGGCGACAACGCCGGGGCCATCACCGCGGCCCTCTTCCTGGAGGAGTTCGTGGACGGGCTGCCCTGGGCGCACATCGACATGGCGGGGACGGCGCGGGCCGAGCGCGACAACGCGTGGCGCAGCAAGGGAGCCACGGGCTACGGCACCCGCCTGCTCATCGACTTCCTCATGGGCTTCAAGGCCCCACGCCAGACCCGCAACTGACGCCGCTTCAGTCCGGCAGCCAGTCCGCGCGCCCCCGCTCCACGCGCGTGCGGCGCTCACCCTGGAAGGAGGCCCGGACGCGCTCCGCCTGGGTGAGCAGGCGGTGGAAGCGGTCCCGCTCCGGAGAGCCCTGGACCTCCGCCAGCACCCGGGCGAGGAGCGCGTGCGCCGCGGCGCGGTCCTGCGCGTCGCGCGCGACCAGCCCCACGGTGAGGGCGATCTGGAGCACCTCCTCGAGCACCTCCGGGTCGCCCCCCGCGTAATGCAGGGGGCCATCCACGGCGAGGAAGAGGTAGTCGCGCAGCCGCAGGGCCACGAGCGAGACGCGGGCGCTGCCATCGGGGTCGACGACGTTCCAGTCTCCCTGGGGCAGGCCCGCCAGCCGGCGCATCACCGAGCGGATCTGCTGGAGCGCCTGCCGGGCCGTGTACGCGTCGTTCGAGGACGAGGACAGGGCCCGGTTCGCGACGTCGGCGAGGATGCGGAGCCCGAAGGACGGGTCGCAGTCCGGCTCGCGCGCCGGGGTGATGCTCAACGTGGAGGCGAGGCCGTGGAGCACGTGGGCGCCCACGGGTCCCCCTGCGTCCGCCACCACCCAGCCGGCGACCTCCTCCTGGTCGATGTACTCGCCCACGGCGATGCAGACGCGGACCCGCACACCCCACTTGCGCGCGAGCCGCGTGAGGTCCTGGAGGTCGACCTCCGCGAGGTAGCCCGACGCGGCGGCCAGCAGCGAGGTGGCGTCCGCCGGCAGCCGCAGCGTCGCCGCCGGGTCCAGCGGGAGGTGCTTCAGCCGGGCCTGGATGCGGCGCTCCGTCGCGGACACGATGAGGTGCTGGACGAGCCCGAGGACGCGCTCCACCCGCAGGAAGCGGAAGGTGCGGGCCAGGAAGACGATGAGCAGGCAGAGCGCCACGAGCAGCAGGACGATGGCCCCCGACAGGACGGGCCGGGGCCTGACGCCGGTGTCCTCGATGACGCCCAGCTCCCGGACCGCCGTGAGGATGAAGCTGGTGGAGAGGGCGAAGAAGGGAACGGCGCGGCGGAGCGGCGCGCTCCTCAGGTAGATGGGGACCAGCCGGGGCGAGTATTGGTTCGCGGCGGACTGGATGACCGGCGCGTTCAGGGACAGGGCGATGGTGAGGACGGTGATCTGCAACCCGAGCAGCGCCCCCAGGGCGCTCCGGGTGTCATCCACGTCCCCGCGCCAGGCATGCCCGAACAAGGCCGGTGCGCTGTCCGTCTGCACGCGGGCGAGCGCGATCCCCAGCATCCCCCCGACGACGACCGAGCCACCCAGCAGCAGCCAGTAGGGCTCGCGAAGGACCTTGCGCAGGCGGCGGATGAACATGCGGACTCGCGCTGGGGGCGGGAAGGCCGCCTAGTGCGTGCGCTCCTCGTCCGGGGCCGCCATCGCCTGGCCCCGCGTCAACCGCTCCGCGGAGAGCAGCTCGTCCAGCTGCTCGCGCGTCAGCAGCCCTGCCTCCACCACCAGGTCCGCGATGCTGGCGTTCGTGGCCAGGGCCTCCCGCGCCAGCCGCGTCGCCGGGGCGTAGCCGATGTGCGGCATGAGGGCGGTGATGACGCCCACGAAGGAGTCCACCTGGCGCGCGAGCCGCTCCTTGTTGGCGGTGATGCCCCTCACGCAGTTCACGCGCAGCGTCGCCATGGCGGCGGTCATGTACTTGAGGTTCTCGAAGAGGACGTGGGCCATGACCGGCCCGAAGGCGTTGAGCTGGAGCTGTCCCGCCTCCGCCGCCATGGTCAGCGTCACGTCTCCCCCGGCGATGACGAACGCCACCTCGTTCACGACCTCCGGGATGACCGGGTTCACCTTGCCCGGCATGATGCTGGAGCCCGCCTGCCGGGGCGGGAGGGTGAGTTCGTTGAAGCCCGCCTGGGGGCCGGAGCCGAGCAGCCGCAGGTCGTTGCAGATCTTCGAGAGCTTCATCGCGCTGCGCTTGAGGGTGCCGGACACCTCCATGAAGATGCCCACGTCGGTGGTCGCTTCAATCAGGTCGGGCGCGGTGACGATGGGGCGTCCGGTGATGTCCGCCAGGTGCCTGCGGGCGGCTTCCGCGAAGCGCGGGTCCGCCGCGATGCCGGTGCCAATCGCCGTCGCCCCCAGGTTGATCTCCCCCAGGCGGCGGGCGACGCCCGTCAGGCTCGCGTGCTCCTCGGCCAGCGTGACGGCGAAGCCTTCGAACTCCTGCTGGAGCGTCATTGGCACGGCGTCCTGCAGCTGCGTGCGCCCAATCTTCACGATGCCCGCGAACTCCTGCCCCTTGTCGCGGAACGCCTGCTCCAGGGCCAGGAGCTCCATGAGCAGCCGCTCGATGGACAGGATCAACCCGACCTTGAGCGCCGTCGGGTAGGTGTCGTTGGTGCTCTGGCTCCGGTTGACGTGGTCGTTCGGGTCCAGGTGCGCGTAGTGGCCCCGGGCGTGGCCGGCCAGCTCCAGGCCCCGGTTGGCGATGACCTCGTTGAAGTTCATGTTCGTGGAGGTGCCGGCGCCGCCCTGCATGACGTCCACGATGAACTGGTCGTGCAGCCTGCCGGCCTTGATCTCCTCGCAGACCCGGTCGATGAGCGCGGCCCGCGCCGCATCCAGCACCCCCACCTCCGCGTTCGCGCGCGCGGCGGCCTGCTTCACACAGGCGTAGCCGTAGAGCAGGTCGGGATACACGGAGATGGGGCGCCCGCTGATGGCGAAGTTGTCCAGCGCCCGGCAGACGTTGATGCCCCAGTAGGCCTCCGCCGGAATCTGGCGGGAGCCCAGGCTGTCCGTCTCCGTCCGGGGCGGTGCGCCGGTGGGCGTCACCGTCTGGATGCTCTTCTGGAACGTCTCTTCCGCGCGTGGGTCGGCCATCCGCGGAAAGGTACGGACGCGGGAGGCCCGGTGGGACGGGCCCTCCGGGGAGGAGCGCTGTCCACCGGGCGTCCCTGGCGCCCCTACGTCACTGCACGGGCGCGCACTTCGCGGGGCCGAGCGTGGCCCCGAAGTACGGCGTATAGAGGTCCGGCGCGAGCGTGAAGTTGCAGGTGTTCACCACGTCCGGGGACAGGTTCTGGTGCTCCTGCATGTAGCGCGCGACGTAGTCACGGACGCCGTCCGCGGAGGACCACAGCAGGCGGCCCTCCTTGAACATGCTGTACCCGCCGCCGCCACCGCCGCGGTAGTTGTTCACGGCGATGCGGAAGACCTGGTCGTCCCGCACGTCCTGCCCCTGGAAGCGCAGGTGCGTGAGCCGGGAGCCCGCGGGCTTCGTGAGGTCGTAGCCGTAGTCGATGCGCGAGTAGAGGTCCCAGTTGTAGTCCGCGACGACGGGCGTGGTGGCCTTCGCGTCCGCGGGCTTCGCGGGCAGGTTCGCCGCGTCCAGCTGCTTGAAGTACAGCGTGTTCATCTCCAGCGCGCGCCGGAGGATGGAGCCGTTGATCTCCATCACGTAGAGCGTGTTGTCGTAGATGTAGACGCTGTAGGCGTCACGCAGGGTGACGTCCCCCTTGGGCAGCGCGACGTCGTTGCTGAACAGCGCGGTCGCGGACAGGTCCACCGGGAAGCCGGCCTCTTCGGAAGCCTCCTCCTGCACGGTGTTGAGCAGGTCCGCCAGGGCGCTGTCCACGTAGCGTCCCGCGAAGCCGCCCGTGAAGGCCGCGGTGGTGCTGCCAATCTTCTGGTTCACGTAGGCCACGGTGGTGTCGTGGTAGCTCTGGGTGAGCCCCTTGACGGTCGCGTCCTCCGCCACCGTCTCGTCCACCGCGTGGAGCTGCGAGTCGTGCGTGTCCACGCCCCAGTGTCCGTCCTTCCAGGTGACGTTGAGCTGCACGTGGGCCAGGTGGCTGCCCCAGCGGTTGGGCTGCGTGAGGAGGACCTCGCCGCCGTCCTGGTTCTTCAGCAGCATCTTGGGGATGGGCTGGTGGGTGTGGCCGGTGAGGAGCACGTCCACGTCCGCCACCTGCTGGGCAATCTGCACGGCCTCGTTCTCACCGGGGAGGTTGCCGCGGTCGGTCCACTTCGTGGCGTCCGCGTAGTCCGCGAGCCACGACTCGGGGCTGGTGGCGCTGCCGGTGGGCTGCTTGTCCGGGCCGCTGTGGATGGCCACCACCACCACGTCCGCGCCGGCCTGCTTCATCTTCGGCACGTAGGCCTTCGCGGTCTCCAGCGGGTCATCGAAGCGCAGCCCGGCGATGTTGTCCTTGCGCTCCCACGTCGCCACGCCCGGCGTCACCAGGCCGAGGATGCCGACCTTCACGCCGCACACCGTGGTCAGCACATACGGGGTGAAGACCTCGGAGCCGTCCGCGACCTTGCGCACGTTGGCGCCGAGGACGGGGAAGTTCGCCTCGGCCTTGAACTTGTTGAGGACGTCCATGCCGTAGTTGAACTCATGGTTGCCCAGGGCCATGGCGGCGTAGCCCAGCTCGTTCATGGCGGTGGCCATGGGGTGCTTGGGCGCGTTGTCCACCAGGGCGTAGTAGGTGCCGAGCGGCGAGCCCTGGATGGTGTCACCGGTGTCGACGAGCAGCGTGCAGTCCGGGTTCTTCGCCCGCTCCTGCTTGACGAGCGTGGCCACCCGGGAGAGGCCGCGCTTCGCGTCCGGCTTCCCGGTGAAGTAGTCCCACGGGAAGATGTTGGTGTGCAGGTCGCTCGTCTGCAGCAGCGTCAGCGTGCGCGGAGAGGTGTCCACCGGGGGCGGGGGCGGCTCCACGGGCGGATCATCGTTGGAATCACAGGCGGTCAGCAGCGAGCTGGCGCCCAGCAGACAGAACGTGCCGGTGCGCAGCGCGCGCATCAGGAAAGGGAATCGGTTCAAGAGGCCTCGACCTTGAGCCAGGCCGGAAGGGAATCCTCCGGCGGGAAGGGGCGCACCCTACAGGGTCGATCTGACGTTTGCAGGCCCGCCTCGGGTTCCAAGGAAATGACAGCTCAATCTCCGGACGCGGGCTCCAGGTTGGCCACCACGCGGTGCAGGAGCGCCATGAACGTGGCGCGCTCGCGTTCGCTGAGGCCCGCGGTCGCCTGCTCCGCGACCTCCGTCAGTTGCTCCTTCGCCCGCGGCAGGCGCTCCCGGGCCTTCGCTGACAGCGATATCTGGCTTGCGCGCTTGTCGTCCGGGTGCGGCTCCCGCTGGATGAGCCCGTCGCGCTCCATCCGCGTGAGGAGCGCGGCCATGGTGGGCTGCTCGACGCGGGCGTACTCCGCGAGCTGCTTCTGCAGGAGCGGCCCTTGCTCCTCAAGCGCGATCACCACCGGCATGTAGGCCATGCCGAAGTCGAGCGGCCGCAAACGCTGCTCGAATTGGCGCATCAGCAGGCGGGACGCATGGTTGATCCAGAAGGTCGGCGCGGCCTCCGGGTCCCACGAGGGAGCGGGCCTGGCGCTCATTGGAGGTCTCCCGCGCCGTCCTCCGCCCCCTCGTCGGCGGTCGGATAGGCGGAGACGGCCAGCGCGATGCCCTGGTCCGCGAACCACCGGACGTCGTCGGGTGGGAAGTGGATGGAGCTGGTGAAGTGCAGGGCGCTGCCGACGAACAGCCCGAAGTCCACGACACAGGGGACGGCCAGGTTGCGCAGCTCCGTGAGCAGGGGGGCCAGCACCTCCAGCTGCCGGCGGGCCGCGGCGACGGGCCCGTGCAGCGTGCCCTCCCCGTCCTCCACCAGCGTGAGGTTGAAGCCAGACGTCGAGTGCCTGCCCTGGCGCTGCTGCTGCTCCCCCTGAAGCCAGACGGCATCCGGGTGGCAGTCCGGGTAGCGGTCCAGGACGGATGCCACATCGAACTCCGGGGCCTGGGCCCGTAGGACTGCCACCGTCATGACACCGCTCCGTTCCGCTGCTGCTTCCGCATGTCCCCGAGCATCGCGGTTCTCATCGCCGAACGGGCGGCCTTTTCGTCAGTCTGTCAGGTCCGACGCACGACCCGGATGGCCCCCGCCTGCTGCCCTCCCCGCGCGATTGCATCCGGGGTACCGGGACCTACCTTTTCCTGGACCCCACCCCAGACCCAGAGGCAATCCATGATTTCGACAGAGAGCGCGCGGACGAGCGAAGCCCCCAGGACCGGATGGGGAAGCAGTACCCGGAAGGAACCGGGCTTGCTCATCGAGGACCACGCGCTCCTCGGCGACCTGTACACGGCCGCGCTCGTTGCCAAGGACGGCTCCATCGACTTTCTCTGCCTCCCGGATTTCGACTCGGACGCGTGCTTCACGTCCCTGCTGGGCACGCCCGACAACGGCCGGTGGAAGCTCGCGCCGAAGGCGCCCGTGCGCGAGGTGCGGCGCCGCTACCGTGGAAAGACGCTCATCCTGGAGACGGAGTTCGTGACGGACGAGGGCACGGTGCGCGTCGTGGACTTCATGCCCATCCGGAAGGGAACCCCGCACGTGGTGCGGTGGGTGGAGGGCGTCCGTGGCACGGTGGCGATGCGCTCCGAGCTGCGCCCCCGGTTCGCCAACGGCTACACCGTCCCGCTCGTCAGCAGGAAGGACGGAGCCGCCACCGCCATCGCCGGTCCGGATGCGGTGTACTTCCGAGGCGGCACCGGCAAGGAGCCGCCTCCCTTCGAGTCGGAGTTCACGGTGCAGGCCGGCCAGCGGGTCCCCTTCGTGCTCTCCTGGGCCCGGCCCTACGATGACGTCCCCGCGGCGCTCGACCCGGAGGCCGCCCTGAGTGAGACGCAGACGTATTGGGAGGACTGGGCCTCGCGGCTGCACCTGCCCCCCCACTACGACGACGTGGTCGCCCGCTCCCTGCTCACCCTCAAGGCGTGCAGCTTCCAACCGTCGGGAGCGCTGGTCGCCGCGCCCACGTTCGGCCTCCCGGAGACCCCGGGCGGTGAGCGCAACTGGGACTACCGGTTCTGCTGGATCCGCGACTCGGTCCTCACGCTGAACGCGCTCATGCGCGCCAAGCTGCTGGACGAAGCGGATGCATTCGGCCACTGGCTGGAGCACGCGGTGGGCGGCGCTCCGGACCAGCTCCAGATCATGTACGGCATCCGGGGCGAGCGCCGCCTCACCGAGGTCACGCTGGACTGGCTGAAAGGCTACGAAGGGGCCCGTCCCGTGCGAATCGGCAACGGGGCCTACTCACAGTTCCAGCTCGACGTGCTCGGCGAGTTCGCCGCGGTCCTCTACATCCATGCGGAGCAGGCGGGCAAGCTGACGGAGCGTGGACAGAAGGCGCTCCACAGCCTCGCGACCCGCGTGTCGGAGGTCTGGACCGAGCCGGACCACGGCATCTGGGAGATGCGCGGCCCGACGCACTCGTTCACCGCCTCCAAGGTGTCGGCGTGGATCGTCATCGATTGCTGGGTGCGCGCCATCGAGAAGTACGGCCTGAAGGAGGACAAGGCGCCGTGGGTGAAGCTGCGGCAGACCATCCACGACGAGGTGTGCAGCAAGGGCTACGACGCAAAGCGGGGGACGTTCACGCAGTACTACGGCTCGAAGGGCGTGGACGCGAGCCTGCTCTTCATCCCGCTCAGCGGGTTCCTCCCGCCGGAGGACCCCCGCATCGCCGGGACGGTGAAAGCCATCGAGGAGGAGTTGATGCCGGACGGGCTGGTGCTGCGCTACCGGACGGAGGCGAGCGTGGACGGACTCTCCGGTGAGGAGGGCGCCTTCCTCGCGTGCTCCTTCTGGCTCGCGAACACCTACCACATGCTGGGACGGACCGAGGACGCGCGGAAGCTCTTCGAGAAGCTGGTGGGGCTCTGCAACGACGTGGGCCTGCTCGCCGAGGAGTACCTGCCCGGCCAACGCAGGATGATTGGCAACTTCCCACAGGCGTTCAGCCACCTGGCGCTCGTGAACAGCGCCTACTTCCTCGCCGAGGGAAACAAGGCGGCGATGTATTCGTAAGGCGCGGTCCCTTTCGTGGCGCCGCCCCGGCCCGCCCCTGGCTTTGTCAGGTTGCGCGGGCCGGGGCGTCTCCAGGAGCGCGGACGCTCCGGCGTCCCGGCCGCGGCTGCTGACCCGAGGTCTCGAATCCATCGCTCACGTCCCCCGGGTTGAACTTCCGCCCGGGTCAGATTCCGAGAAGGTCATGCAGCCGAAATTGAACCGGCTCCTGCGCGCACTCGCGCGCGAGGGGCTGGATGTTGCTTACGACGGTCGTGTCTACACGGTCCGCCTCCAGGCGGATCCCCATGCGCCCCCCGCGGAGGTCCTGCTTCCCCCGGACCTGCCCGTGGAGGGCAAGGCGCTCCAACAGCTCGCGGCGCTCGCCGCGCTCCACCATCCCGCCGGAGGCCGCGTGAAGCAGGTGCGCGCGACGCCGGACTTCCATCCCGGAGACTCCGGGGTGGCCATCGGGTCGGTGGTCCACACGGAGGGCCTGGTGGTGCCCGGCGCCGTGGGCACGGACATCAACTGCGGCATGCGCCTGCATGTCGCGGACATCCCCGTGGACGCCTTCCTCGCCCGCCGCGACGCCTTCGTCGAGCGGATGAAGGGGCACTGCTTCTTCGGCACGCGCGACGTCGCCCAGGGCTCGCGCGCGCTGGAGGCGCTCTTGCGCGACGGCCTGCCCGGCTGGCTCGTGGAGACGCAGGAGCAGCCGCTGGGCATGTCCGCCCGGATGGACCTGGGCCAGCTGGACCGCGAGTCCTCTCGCGTCTACCTGGGCGGTGCGCTGGAGGGGGACCCGGCGTGGGCGCCCACCGGGCTGCGGCGGGAGGGCGTGGTGCGCGACCCCGGGCTGGCCACCATTGGCGGCGGCAACCACTTCGTCGAGGTGCAGCGCGTGGAGGCCGTGGTGGACCGCGCGCGGGCGTGGGCCTGGGGCGTGCGCGAGGGGCAGCTCGCGTTCATGGTGCACTCCGGTTCGCGGGACATGGGCAAGCACGTGGGGCGCACCTGGCAGGAGCGGGCGCGGGCCGCGTGGCCCACGGGAGCCCCGCACCCGGCGAGCGGCATCTTCCCGCTCGCGGATCCGCTGAAGGTGCGCGAGTACCTGAAGGCCGAGGCCACGGCGGCCAACTACGCCTTCCTCAACCGGCTGCTGCTCGCGGAATTGGTGCGGCAGACGCTGCGGGAGCTGTTCGGGGACGTGGAGGCGCCGCTCGTCTACGACGTGCCGCACAACATCACCCTGCCCTGGGAAGGCGGCTGGCTGGCGCGCAAGGGGGCCTGCCCGGCGGAGGCGGACCAGCCGGTCATCATCCCCGGCTCCATGGGCGCGGCGTCCTACCTGATGCGGGGGCTGGGCAACGCGAAGGCGCTGGCGTCGGCGTCGCATGGGGCGGGGCGGGCGCACTCGCGCTTCTCCATGTCGCGCGGGGGCGCGAAGCACCGCGAGGAGGACCTGGGCCTCACCGGGGTGGACTGCATCGCGCTGCGGGCCGAGCGCCGCATCGAGGAGGCCCCCGCCGCATACAAGCCCATTGGCCCGGTCATCGCCTCGCAGGTGGACGCGGATATCATCCGGGAGGTGGCCCGGCTGAAGCCACTGATGACGTTCAAGGCCTGATGGACAGCTCACCCCCGCCATGGGCCAGCTCGCCACGGGCTGGGAGCCATTGGCGTCAGGGGCGTTTCGACTGTCATTGAAGCCCGGTACTCCTGGACGCGTCTTCCACCCGCGTCCAGGAGTCACCCATGTTGAATCGTTTCGTGTCCTACGCCGTGCCGGCGGCCGCGCTGTTGCTGGGAGCCTGCGGCGGCCCGGAAACCCTCGATTCGCCGGAGGTCCCGGCGGAGTCGTCCGTGGCCACCACGGAGCAGGGCCTGTCCACCCTCACCATCAACGACTTCCCGCTGTCCTTCTATGTCCCGCCCAAGACGGGCGGCGACGCGGACTTCGCCGGTCACGGGCCGCGGATGGCCCTCAACTTCGAGCTCGAGGTGCGCAACACCAACGAGCTGTGGATCGGCATGTTCATCTGGGGCGACGAGACGGGCGGACGAGACACCCATGTCTTCGGGGGCCAGTGGTACCACATCGCCACCACCGCGACGCCCATCGTGAGCGTCTCGCCGTCTCCGGTGCCCGTCTCGGACTACTGGATGGGCGCCGAGTTCACCTGGACGTATACGGACACCGGGCACTCGCTGGACGCCTGGGGTTTCCCGCAGCTCGCCTCGAACACGCGCATCGTGCAGAACATCACCTGCGTGGGTGACACCTCGGGCAACGAGGCGGGCACGAAGACGGGGTGCTCGGCCGTCCTGCATGACCTGACCATCACCTTCTGACGCCACGCGTGACGCGGGGCGTCCGGCTTGAGGGGGCCGGACGCCCCTGAGATTGGCTCGCGCGGCCATCGCCATCCCGTTAGCTTGCGCGCCCATGTACTTCGAGACCTTTTCCCAGATGAAGAAGCAGCTCGGGCAGTTGGGCAAGTGGTTGGAGACGGCCGCGGCCCACGCCAAGGCGAAGTCCTTCGACCCGAACCTCTACCTGGGCTTCCGGCTGGCCCCGGACCAGCTCCCGTTCGTGCGGCAGGTGCAGATCGGCTGTGACGCCGTGAAGCTGGCGGCCTCGCGCTTGAGCGGCAAGCCCGCGCCGTCCCACCCGGACACGGAGCAGACGCTGGAGGAGCTCAGCGCTCGCGTCCAGTCCACCCTCGCGTACCTGGACACGTTCACGGGGAAGGACTTCGAGGGCGCGGCCGGACGCGTCGTCACCCATCCCCGGTGGGAGGGTCAGGTGATGAACGGCGCCGACTACTTCCTGGAGAACGCGCTCCCGAACTTCTACTTCCACGTCACCCACGCGTACGCGCTCCTGCGTCACAACGGCGTCAACCTGGGCAAGATGGACTACCTGGGGTCGCAGAGCCTTCGCGCTCCCTGAGCCTTCCGGACGCTGGCGCTTCCGCGAGCGCCAGCGCCCACAGCGGGAAGACGCGCAGGTAGGCGTCGTAGTGGATGGCGCAGGTGCGGCTGAACACCCCGGCCAGGGGCTCTGGGGGCCACTGGCCCTGCGCGTCCTGTGTCGCCTGGAGCCACGCCACGCCCCGGCGCGTGGCCTCCGCTCCTGCTTCACCCGCGGCCACCAGGGACATCACGGCCCAGGACGTCGTCACCGCATGGCCCGACCGCCCCTCCACCCAGCGGCGCTCGCGGCAGCCCTGGATGGTTTCACTCCAGGAGCCGTCCGCGCGCTGGCGGGCCTTGAGGAACGTGACGGCCCTGCGCAGCGCGGGGTCTCCGGCCCCTGCACCGGCGGCCACCAGGCCCGTCACACCGAACCACGTGCCATAGCTGAAGCACACGCCCCAGGCCCCCTCCCAGCCTCCGTCCGGGCGCTGCTGGCGGCGAAGGAAGCGCGCGCCCCGCGCGATGGCCCGGTCCACGGGGGCCTCCGGCCGCGCCTTCCGCCACGCGGCCAGCGCCTGCACGCAGGCCGACGTGCACTCCACGTAGCTGGGGTCCACCATGATGCCGGCGAACACGTCCGACGGGTTGAACCGCTCCAGCCAGCGAGGCCCCCGCTGCCGCTCGTAGGTGGCCCAGCCCCCGTCGCGGTTCTGCAAGGACAGGAGGAACGCCACGGCCCCCTCCAGGCGCGCCTCCGGCACCCGGTTGAACCCGAGCGGCTGCAACAACAGGCACGCCTTCAGCGCCTCCGCCGTGCAATCACTGATGGGCCAGCCGTGCGCCCGCGTGCTGAAGGGCCACCCTCCCCGGCTGGGATGGCGGTGGTGGCGCGCGGCGTCTGGCGAGTCCTCCAGCACCTGCTGTGCCTCCAGGAAGCGGCCCGCGCGCTCCAGCGTGTCCCGCGCCCCGGCCGTCTCGCCAGAGGCCACCAGCGCCTGCACCGCGAAGGCGGTGTCCCAGAGCTGGGAGGAGTTGTAGCCGTTGAACGTGACGCCCTCCGGGGTGTGCTGGAGGTAGTCCGTCAGGCGCTCCAGGTGGGCGCGCACCTCCGGCCCCTCCGGCCGCGCCACGTGCCACACCACCATGTCGAGCACCTTGTTGATGGGCCCGATGCAGACGAAGTGCGTCGCTTCGTCCTCGCCTTGAATCAGCGCCAGGGATTCGTCCAGCGCGCGAGCCCGCAGCCGCTTCGGGTGGAGCCGCTCATACAGGCCCAGCAGGCGGTGCACGGCGCGCAATCCCAGACCGTGGGGGCTGTAGGCGTCAGTCCCGGCTACCCGCCCGCGCGCCGCCTTCCAGTCCACGTCCGCGTAGGGCTGGGGATACAGCTCGCGCCGAAGCTCGGCCAGCAGAGGTGTCTCCTTCGCGCGGGCCCGGCGGCCGTAGAGCCAGCCCATGGGCAGGTACACCATGCGGCAGTGACACCAGAGCCGCGATGGGTGGAAGGGCAGCGCTCGTGGCAGCAGCCAGAGCTCTGGAGGCACGGGCGCCAGGCCCTCGTAGTCGTAGAGCCCCAGCAGGGCGAGGACGAACTTCCCCCAGGACGCGCTGCCCAGTGGCCCGCCCCGGGGAAGGAACCACGCCCGCGCGCGCATGAGGTCCGGGTCGTCCGCGCCAACGCCCATCAGCCGCTGCGCGACGTAGTTGAGCACCGACGTGAAGACGAGGCTGGGCGACTCCACGTCCAGCCCCCAGCCCCCATCCGCGTTCTGACGCGCGCGCAGGTACGCGACCATCCCGTCCCGGACGGGTGCATCCGGCGAGCGCCCCATCACATACAGCCCGGCCACGTACACGGCTCCCAGGAAGAGCGGGCCGCTGTAGTCGCCCTTCCAGGAGCCATCCGCCTCCTGCGTCCGGGCCAGCACGTCGCGGGCCCGCCGCATCAGGGCCTGGCCTCCATGCCGCCCCCGGATGCGCGTGAGCCGTTCGCGTGGAGCGCCCGCAGCGCTTCATCCGAACCCACCCGCTCCTGCGCGAGCCGCATCAGCATCGCCACCGTGTCCCGGTGGATCTTCACGGGCTCGGGTTCGAACACGGCGGGGTTGCCCTCCAGCACGTCGAGCGTCGCGACCGCGAAGAAGAGCGGGTAGAGGCAGAACAGCCGCAGGCCGGGCTCCTCGGGAGGAAGGGCCAGGGAGTATTCGAGCGCGACCTCCAGCTCCCGGCGTGCCACCGCCACCAGTTCGTCCATCAGCGCCACCGCTCGCGAGCGGAGACCGGGCAGGGTCAGCGTGGCGGGCGTGAGGCCATGCGCGGCCATGCGGTCCCTGGGCAGCCAGCAGCTTCCCCGGTCCAGGTCTTCACGCACGTCCTTGAGGATGTTGGTGAGCTGCAGGGCCCGGCCAAAGGCAGGCGCCCGCGGCGTGAGCCTTTCATGGCGCCAGGCAACCCGGGGTGAGCTGGCGATGAAGAGCCCGGTCAGCATCTCCCCCACGACGCCGGCCACGTAATAGCAATACATGAACGTCGCCTGGAGGTCGGGCAGCCCCATGACCTGCCCGCTTCCCCCGTGCATGCGTTGCATCTGGTTCATCCCACCGGTCATCGTGCGCACGCACCGCGCGATGGGCGGGTGGACCCAGGAGGGAAGCGAGGCCAGGGTTTCGAGCACCCTCGGCGTCTCCAACACCAGCTCGGCCTCCGCGGCGGGCGCTTCGTCCCGCAGGGCGAGCCGCGCCCTTCGCGCGAAGGAGCGGGCACGGGCCTCCCAGCCCGGCTCCAGCGACGCCAGGGCTCCCAGTTCGTCGAGCAGTGCCCCCGGGTGCGCCCCGGAGGCCTCGTCCTCCAGCGTGTCCGCGATGCGGCACAGCAGGTAGGCCACCGTCACCGCCAGGTCCAGGGGCTCCGGCAGCAGCGGGATGTTGAGCGCGAACGTCCGGGAAACCCGGGGCAGCTGCGTGCGACAGAACGACGCTCCCTCTACCTTCATGCCTGCCTCCTCTGCGTGCGATACCGCGCTTCAATGGCTAAGTACTCAATGCCAGACATGGTGTCTGGGAACCCAAACGGGGGCCACGTGGAGGACACCGAGGTGGTGATAGCCGGAGGTGGGCCCGCGGGCTGCGCGGTGGCGGCGGCGCTCGCGGAGCTGGGGCTGTCCGTGTTGCTGCTGGACGCGGGCGTGGACCGGCACAAGCAGCTCGCGGGCGAACTGCTCCATCCCGCCGGGGTGAGGGACCTGCGCGCGCTGGGCTTCGGGAACGTCGTGGAGGGCTGGACGGCGCAGCCCGTGCGCGGCTTCGCGGTGCGCTTCCATGCCCCTGCCCGCACCCTCGTCCTGCCCTACGGTCGCGGTGTCACCGGGCTGTCGTTGGAACACGCAGCCCTCACCCTGCCGCTCTTTGAGTCGGTGTCGCGCAGGCGCGGCGTCACCGTGCGCACCCGGGCCCGCGTGACGGCCGTGGAGCACAACTGCGAGCAGGGCGTGCGCCTGCGCTACACCCACGGGGGCACCGAGCACACCGTGCGCGCCCGGGTGCTCGTGGCCGCGGACGGACGCGCGTCGCCCGTGCGGCGGATGCTGGGCATCGCCGAGCACCACAAGCGCCTGTCCACCATGCTGGGCGTCACCGTGGACAGCGACTGCCTCACGCATCCGGACCACGGCCACCAGTTCGTGGGGGGCGCCGTGCACGCGCTGGCCTACGCCATCCAGCCCGGCGTGGCGCGCGTGATGGTGGACCTGCCCCTGGGCAGCACCGTCCAGACGCTGCGGGACCGGCCGGAGTTGCTGCTCGCCCTGCCCTCGCGTCTGAGGGAGGCCGTCTGGCGGGCGCTGGAAGAGCGGCCCGCGCTGCGCATGGCCTCCAACGACGACTGGCTGGCGGAGACCGTCTGGATGGGCAGCGCCGTGCTCGTGGGCGATGCCTCCGCGTGCTGCCACCCGCTCACGGCGAGCGGCATGGCGTCCTGCTTCCACGACGCCCGCGCCCTCCAGGAGTCGCTGCACCGCCATCCGGGCCACATCGCCCGCGCGCTGGAGCACTACGCGCACGCGCGGCGGCCGGCGCAGCGCACCCGCGTCGCGCTCGCCTCCGCGCTCTACAGCGCCTTCGCCGGGCAGGATGAGGGCATGCGGGCGCTGCGCATGGGGCTGTTGCACTACTGGGAGCACAGCCCTCGCGGCGCGCGCGCCTCCATGGCCCTGCTGTCGTCGGAGGAGCCCCGCATGCGGGTGATGGCCCGCGAGTACCTGCGCGTCGTGGCGCATGCCTTCGCCGCGATGCTCTCGCCCCGCGGCCCCGGAGGGAGCCTCCGGTCCGCCGCGCCGCTGTTGCGCTCGGCCGGTCCGCCCTTGCGCGGCACCGTGGCGAGCGCGGTGGAACAGATGAGGAGCTGGCTGCATCGTCGCGTCCGCCGTCCCGTCTACACGCTGGCCCGGGCCGGCTGGGCCTCCCCCAGGCGCGCCTTCGCATCCAACCGGTAGCCCCGGCCGCGCCAGTCCACCTGGCGCGACAGCCGCCCGGACAGCGCGACGCCGGCCCCCAGCAACGGAAGCACCGCCGGCACCCAGTAGTGCCGGGGCGCGACGGCCGGCCCGTGACAGGCCCGCTGGAGCCGCAGCTGGCTCCACGCGGAGAAGCCGATGGGCAGCGCCGCCAGGACCGCGCCCCCCCACGCCCTTCGCGCCACCGCCGCCGTCAGGGCCCCCCACGACAGCCAGCTCACCGCGCCGCGCACCCAGAGGGGCCGCGCGAAGGTCCCGGGGAGGCCCGTCTCCGAGAAGAGGAGCCACCGCCGGAAGATGCGCAGGAAGGCGCCCAGCTCCAGGTGCCCCGTGACGACGCGCAGGGGCGCGTGGATGACGCGGTTCTTCCACCCGGCGGTGTGCAGCTGGCGCCCCAGGTACATGTCATCCACGAGCTGCCCGGCGGCGCAGCCCACGCCCCCGATGGCCGTCAGCGCCTCGCGGCGGAAGACCATCAGCTGCCCCATGATGAAGGGCAGCGCGCCATCCGGTTCCGCCGTGCATGCGACGGACGCGCCGTACCACGCGTTCACCAGCAGCCCGTAGCCCACGTCGCCCGCGAGGGGCGCATCCGCCGCCGCGTAGATGGGCGCGAACGTGGCGCCCGTCTGGGCATCCTCCAGCAGCGCCCCCACCAGCGCCGTGAGCACGCCGGGCGTGGGCCGCGTGTCCGAATCACTGAAGGCCAGCAGCTGGCACCGGGAGCGGGCCACGCCCACCTGCATCGCGTTGAGCTTGCCCGTCATCCCCTCCGGAGGCTCGCCCGCGACCACCAGCTCCACCCGCTTCGCGCGCGTCGGGTGCGCGGCCACCTCTTCGCGGGTGGGGAGGAACGCCGGGTCGTCCTCGCTGTCGAAGACGAAGAGCACCTCCCACTCACCGGGATAGTCCAGGTCCAGCAGCGCTCGCACGTTCGCGCGCGCTTCCACGTCCAGGCCCCGGATGGGGCGGATGACCGTCACCGAAGGCGGCTCGAAGCGCCTCGTGGGTGGCACCGGACGCCGTCGCAGGCCGGCCATCAGCTCCCGGTGCCCGTGCACGAGCACGCCCAGCGCCGCCGCCGTCCATCCCATGTTCCGCGCGTTCATGGCCGCACCTCCGTCCCCTGCGCCCGCGGAGGCGAGCGCCTCCAGTGGCCGGGCCCCCACCAGTTCAGGTCCCCCATCAGGCGCATCATCGCGGGGACGATGAGCACCCGGACCAGCGTCGCATCCAGCGCGACCGCGATGGCCATGCCCAGCCCCATCGCCTTCACCACCACGACCGAGGCCAGCGTGAAGGCCGCGAACACCGCCACCATGATGGCCGCCGCGCTGGTGATGAGGCCGCCGGTCCGCTCCAGTCCTTCCGCGACCGCGTGGGTGTTGTCGCCCGTGCGCAGATACTCCTCGCGGATGCGGCTGAGCAGCAGCACCTCGTAGTCCATGGACAGACCGAACAGGGCGCAGAACAACAGGATGGGCAGCGACGGTTCGATGGGCCCGGGCTCGAAGCGCAGCAGCCGGTGCAGGTGTCCCTCCTGGAAGATGAACACCAGGGCCCCGAACGAACCGGCCAGCGACAGCAGGTTCATCAACAGCGCCTTCAGCGGCAGCAGCACGGAGCGCAGGAGCACGAAGAGGACGATGCACGTCATCCCCATCACGAAGCCCACCGCCGCGGGCGTGTGGTGCTTCACGAAGGCCGCCGCGTCCACGTCCGTCGCCGTCTGCCCTCCCACCACCCACCGGCCGTCGCCCACCGCGCGGTCCTCGCGCAGCGCGCGGACCAGGTTCCTCGCCTCCAGGCTGCTGGGCGCCGAGGACGTCAGCACCTGCATCACCGCCACGTTGCCGGTGAGGTACGCGGCGCGCGCGGCCTGGAGCTCCGGCGGAAGGAATTGGGGAGGCGCGGCGGCCATCCGCTGGACGGCCGCGCGGTCCATGCCGGGGACCAGGTCCACCGCGCTCTCCACGCCGACCACGCCGGGCATCGCGGCGATGCGCCGGCTGGCGTCGTGGAGGGCGCCCGCGCGCTCTGGCGTGAGGGGACTGCCTCCGGGGAACTCCACCGCCACCAGCACCCGGGTGGCGGCCTCGCGGGGAAAGAGACGGGCCAGGGTCTCCGCGCCCTGGCGGGCTTCGGTGCCTTCGGGCAGCGCGGTGATGTCCGTGGCCGCCAATTGCAGACGCCGGAAGGGCAGGCCCATGGCCAGCAGGAGCGTCAGGGTCGGGAGCAGCACCCACCAGGGATGCCGCATCACCCAGGTGGCCAGCGCATGCCAGACGCCGCCGCGTCCCGCCGTGCGCGCGAAGGGCAGCCGTCCCTTGTCCACGCGAGGCCCCAGCCAGGCCAGGAGCGCGGGCAGCACGGTGAGCGCGAAGAGGACCGCGAAGGCCACCACCAGGGCACCGCCCAGCCCCATGGCGCTCAGGTACGAGCCCCGGAAGAAGAGCAGCCCTCCCAGCCCCACCGTGACGGCCAGCCCCGAGAACGCCACCGCCCGCCCGGCGGTGTCCAGCGTGCGCGTCAGCGCCTGCTCCGTGTCGAGCCCCTGGGCGAGCTCCGCGCGGAAGCGGCTCACGATGAAGAGCGAGTAGTCGATGGCCACGCCCAGCCCGATGAGCGACACGACGTTGAGCGTGTACTGGGCCATGTCCGTGACGTGCGACAGCAGCAGCACGCCCGCCACGCCGCAGAGCACCGCCAGCCCGCCCACCACCAGGGGCAGCATGGCCGCCACCACCGTGCGGAACACCCACAGCAGGACCACCAGCGCCAGCGGGAACGAGAGCAACTCCGCGCGCAAGAGGTCGTGCTCTAGCAGTTCATTGAGCGCGACCACGAAGGCCACCTTGCCCGTGAGCGTCGTCTGGAGGCGCGAGTCGTCCAGCGCCGCGCGCACCGTGGGGAACGCGGCGGTGGCCTCGCGCTCGCCGCCCTTGAGCCGCACCAGCGCCAGCAGGTCGTGGCCCGTCCCCGCCACGAAGCGGGCGCGAAAGGCCTCGGGGGCGCCAATGGGCGACACCACCGATGCGACCTCCGGCAGCCGCTCCACGCGCGACAGGACGGACGTCACCGCCTGGGCGAAGCGCGGCTCATCGGTCGTCCATGCATCGTGGTGGAAGATGACCGCCAGGGTCTGGTCGTTCGACCCGGCGGCGGCACCTCGCGCGAGCGCCTCGGCCCGCGCGGATTCGATGCCCTCGATGGTCCCGGTGGTGAGGTGCCCGCCCTGGAGCAGCGCCCACACCGCCGCGGCCAGGAGCAGGAGCGTGCCCACCAGCACCCGGCCCCGGTGCCGGAACACCCCCACCGCCAGCCGGGCGAACACGGAGCGCTTGCCCTGTCACTTATACACATCTCCGAGCCCACGAGACATGCGCAGCCCTCGTATGCCGTCTTGTGATTGAAAAACAAATACTTTCCCCTTCTGGCATCACACGTTACAAACC
>NZ_RAWK01000240.1 GCF_003612165.1 Corallococcus aberystwythensis
GTGGGTGGGGGTGCGGAGGCGGGGCGGAGACGCCTGATCCGGACAACTGCCATGATTCGAAGACGGGGTGTCCCCCCGAGGAGCAGCCCTCGGTGCCGGTCGAGGTTCCTCCGCCCGGGAGCGGCACGCAGACGCCGCCGGACAATGAGAACCCACAGACTTCACCGCCTCCGGACAAGGAGCCGGAGCAGGTGCCACCCGCCTCGGGGGCCACGCTGTGGCTCGCGAAGGAGGGCGCCGCCCAGGACGACCTGGCGCTGGACCTGGCGGTGGACGCCACCGGGGACTTCTTCACCGCCGCCGCGCACGGCTACGACGACCTGGAGGCGCGCAACCCCACGGATGACGCCGTGGACCTGGTGCTCACCCGGCGCTCCGGCGCGGGGCAGACGCTGTGGAAGCGCACGTACGACGTGCGCGTGGACCTCACGCCCGAAGCACTGCGCGCGGACGTGCACGCCCGCGTGGCGGCGGACGGCGCGGGCGGCATGCTCCTGGCCGGCAACATCCAGGGCACGGTGGACCTGGGCACGGGCAAGCTCAGCACTGGCGCCATCGTCGCCAGGCTGTCCGCGGACGGCGTGACGCTCTGGGCGCACCGGGTGCCCGGCGAGCTGACGGTGAAGGACGTGGCGGCGGACGCGGAGGGGAGGCTGTACGTGGCCTATACCGCGCCCGGCGCGGTGGACCTGGGCAACGCGGTGAAGGGAGCCTCGGCGGGCGTGGCGGTGTTCGCCGCGGACGGCACCGCGGAGCGGGCCTTCGCCGTGGGCAGCGCGGAGTCCGAGGGCGCGGGCGCCGAGCCCCTGTCCCTGTCGCCCGGCGCGGACGGCAGCGTGGCGGTGGCGGGGCGCTACGTGGGCACGGTGCGCTTCGGCACCAACGTGACGCAGGGGTCCGGTTCCGGCAGCCCCTTCGTGGCGCTGTACCGGGGGAACGGCTCGCTCGGCTGGGCGAAGGTGCGGCCCGGCGTGAAGGGCGCCGTCCGGGACGTGAGCCGCGACGCCGCCGGTGACGTGGTGGCGGGCGGCGACTTCCAGGGCAGCTTCTCCTGGGCGGGCGCGTCGCTGAAGGGCGCCTCCAGCCCCAGCCCCTTCGTGGTGGTGACGGCCGCGGACGGCACCGAGCGCTGGGCGCGAGACCTGGGCGTGGACGCGTCCGTGCAGGGCGTGGCCATCCACGCCACGGGTGAGGTGCTGGTGGTGGGCTACACGTACTCGTGGCTGGAGAACGGCGCCTCGGGCACGGACGGCCTGGGAGCCGCGCAGCTCTTCACCCAGCGCTTCGACCCCACGGGCCAGCCGCTCAAGTCGCGCCTCTTCCTGGGCGCCACGCCGGAAGCACGCGGTGAGCTGTACGGCGTGGAGGCGGTGCCTGCGGTAGCGCTGCTGCCGGACGGCGACGCGGTGCTGTTCGGCTACACGGACCGCGTCACGGACTTCGGCGTGGACAAGCTCAAGCCCACGCGCGGCGACGTCTTCCTGGTGCGCGTGAAGTACTGACCGTCTACTTCGAGCCCCGCGGAGCGCTCCCACTTCCGGTGGCGGGCGCTCCCGCGGGCCGCTGGTCCGGGGCGGTGGAGGCCCCTCCGCCAGGCCGCAGCGCGTTCTGGCCCAGGCGTGAGAAGTTGATGGAGTTGCTCAGGATGCGCACCGCCTCCTGGTCCGCGTGGAAGCCCATGGAGTTCTCCGCCTCCACGAAGTCCAGGTAGAACTGGGCGCGCTTCTGCAGGTCGCGCGCCTTGGCCAGCGACGCCTCGGGCGCCCCCGCCTTCTGTGCGCTCTCCAGGTCGTGGATGAGGTCCACCAGCGCGTCCATGGCGATGTTGCGCGTCTGGAAGGTGCGCGTCTGGATTGTCTCCGCGCGCTGGAGCAGCTCCGCCTCGCTCCACTTGTGACAGGTCTGGCAGGCGCGGTTGATGTTGAGCAGCGGGCTGCGCACGTGGTGGTCGCTGATCTTCATCGCCCCCTGGCGCTGGTAGGGCATGTGGCAGTCCGCGCACGCCACCCCGCTCTTCGCGTGGATGCCCTGGTTGTACATCTCGAACTCGGGATGCTGCGCCTTGAGGACCTTCGCGCCGGTGAGCGCGTGGGTCCAGTCGGTGTGCCCGTCCTCGTCGTAGTACGCCATGATCTGGTCGATGTTGATGCCCTTCGCCCAGGGGTACGTGAGGCGCTTCTCCTTGCCCTTGAAGTAGTACTCGACGTGGCACTGCCCGCACACGTACGTGCGCATCTCCTGGCGGGTGGCGTCCTGGTTCACCCGGAAGTCCGGCACGCCCTGGCTGGCCTTGAGCGCGGCGATGCCCTCGATGAAGCCGGGGCGCGTGACGCGCAGCTGCATGGTGCCGGGGTCGTGGCAGTCGATGCAGGACACCGGGTGCTCCACCAGCTTGCGCGCCTCCGCGAAGGGCATCTGGTTCATCTTTTCAAAGCCCTTGATGAGGTCCCCGTCCCCCAGCTTCTTGTAGGGCACGTACACGCTGCCGTGGCAGTGGATGCAGGTGCCCGGCTGCTGCGTCACCTGCTGCCGCTGGGTGAAGACCTGGTCATCGAGCATGTGCGCGTGGCCGCGCTCCTCGCGGAAGTCGGTGGCGAAGGCGTAGCCGCTCCACATGGTGACCAGGCGGGGGTCCTCCTCCAGCCGGCTCTGCGCCACCACCGAGCGCGGGTCCGCCTGGGTGGGCGTGCGCGCCACCGCCTCGCTGCCGCCGTAGCGGGTGCGTTGCTGGTCCACCGTGCGCCGGTAGCCGTCGTACTGGAGCGGGAAGTTCTTCCCCCACACTGCGGGGTCCGTGATGGTGTCGTCGAGCTCCACCACCCGGTAGAAGGGGTTCTTCGCCTCCTGCTTGCGCTCCATGATGTTGACCAGGAGGGCGGTGACGCCCGCCGAGGCCAGCGCCGCCGCCACCGCGACCGTGACCACCAGCCGGGTGCCGCTGAACCGTTGGCGCTTCTCCGGAGCCTTCTGGGGCTCGGTCATCGTGCAATCTCCTTACGGATGAGCTCGGGGTTGCCCGACCCTTCGGGGTGGCCCACGGAGTTGTGGCAGGTGAGGCACTGGAGCTGCTCGCCGGGGGCCACCCGCTCGTGGCCCGTGGGCGGCGTCTCGATGGCCTCCACGATGGAGGCGTGGCACTTGCGGCACGCGTTCTCCGTCACCACGCGGTTGCCCGGACGCAGGCGGATGGGGTCGGGGAAGGTGCCGGTGGTGAAGTAGAAGGAGTGCCAGAAGCCGTTGCTCGCCTTCGTGTAGTACTTGGGCAGGAAGCCCGCGGGCGTGTGGCAGTCGTTGCAGGTGGCCACCGCGTGGTGGCTGCTCTTGCGCCAGCCGTCGTACTGCTCGTTCATGATGTGGCAGTTGGCGCAGGCCGCAGGGTCGTCCCGCAGGTAGGACGAGCCCTTCGCGTACGCGAAGGTGAAGCCCCCGAGGCCGACCGCCACTCCAATGGCGACCCCGAGGGTCACGGCCAGCACGGTGCGGGATGCGATGGGCACGGGGCTCAGCCTACCTGCATCCCCTTGCGCGTGGAGTACCAAACAGGCCTCCGCGACCGTCGGCCGCGTGGTCCCACCCCTCTGGCAGGCCCCATGCTCGAGCATGTCAAAGCGTGCGGCGGCGTTGCTGTGTCTGGGGTTGAGCTCGGCGTGCGCGCACTACCGCGTCCAGGCGCCCGGTGCCGCGGGGGCTGGTGCCACCGAGCCGCAGGGCGAGGTCCTCTGGTCGCTGGGCTGGGGCCTGGTCCAGGAGCGGCCCCAGGTGGACAACTGCCAGGACCAGGCGCTCGCGGAGGTCACCCAGAGCACCAACGTGGGCTTCGCGCTCATCAGCGTCGTGACGCTCGGCCTCGCGATGCCGCAGCGGGTGGAGTGGCGCTGCGCCAAGGCCCAGCCCACGCCCGGCGACCTCGGGGTGCGGTAGCCATGCCCCCCATCATCCATGAGAGCCCCCAGAAGCGCTGGCAGAACTGGCACCAGAGCTACACCCAGAAGCTGGAGCTCCTGGTGGACGTCTGGAATGCCAATGCCTCCCAGTCCACGGTGCCGGGCTACATCGACACCACGCAGGGGCTGCAAGGGCTCATCCAGCGCGCGCTCACCGAGCGCCTGGAGATCCGCGGCCTGGGGGGCGGCTGGTCCTTCTCCAAGGCGCCCGCCACCAGCGGCATCCTCGTCAACACCAAGCCGCTGAACTACCTCTTCCCGGCGCCCCGCACGCACCCCGCGTACCCGGGCCGGCGGGAGAACCTCCTCTTCGCGCAGTGCGGTATCACCGTCGCGGAGCTGAACCACTTCCTGAAGAAGATCGGCAAGTCCCTGCCCACCTCGGGCGCCAGCAACGGGCAGACCATCGCCGGGGCCATTGGGACGGGCACGCATGGCTCCAGCCTGGAGTCCGGCGCCATGCAGGACTTCGTGGTGGGCCTGCACCTCGTGGTCTCACCGGACCGGCACGTGTGGCTGGAGCGGGCCAGCGCCCCGGTCATCCACGACGAGATTCCCCAGAACCTGGGCGCGCAGCTCGTCCGGGACGACGCCCTCTTCAATGCCGCCCTGGTGGGCATGGGCGGCTTCGGCATCGTGCACGGCGTCCTGATGGAGGTGGAGGACCTCTACTACCTCCAGGCCTACCGCCATCGGCTGCCGCTCACCGAGGAACTCTGGCGCGCGCTCGACCAGCTGGACTTCTCCGGCATGGCGCTGCCAGGCCCGCCGGGGCTCAAGCCCTATCACTTCCAGGCGGTCATCAATCCCAACGACCTGGACCGGGGTGTCTACGTCACGGTGATGTACAAGCACGCGCAGCGCCCGGAGGGCTCGCACCCGCCCAGTCCCGGCAGCAAGCTGACGCAGGGGGACAGCGCGCTCGAAATCGTCGGCGTGCTGACGGACATGGTTTCGGAGCTGACCATCCCCGTGCTGTCGCGGCTGATGGATCGCTTCTACGAGCAGTACGACAACGTCAGCGCGACGCACGGCGAGCTGTTCACCGACACCACCACCCGGGGGAAGGCCTGGGGCAGCGCGGTGGGCGTTCCGCTCGGCCGGGTGCGCGAGACCGTGGAGATGGCCCTCGCCGTCAACCGCGCGTTCCCGTTCCCCGGGCTGTTCGGGCTGCGCTACGCCCTGCCCTCCCGGGCCACGCTGGCGTTCACCTCGCACGCGCCCATGACGTGCGTCCTCGACATCGACGGAGCGGCGTCCACCCGCACGAAGACCTACAGCCGCCGCGTCTGGCAGCGGATCGCCGAGGCCTCCATTCCCCACACGTTCCACTGGGGCAAGTTCCACGAACTGAACGGCCCGGCGGTGCGCGGCCTGTACGGCACGGCACGCGTGGATGCCTGGCTCGGTGCGCGCGGGGCCCTGCTCCCCACCCCCGAGCTGCGCGCGGCCTTCTCCAATGATTATCTCCGCGGCCTGGAACTCGCGTGAGGAGGTTCGCCGGTCTGGCGGTGGTGGGCGCGCTGCTCATGCCAGGAGCGGGGAGCGCGCGGGACGGCGACAACATCAACCTCTACCGCTACGTGCTCGACGTGGACGTGCCCGAGTCCCCGGCCCTGGTGGCGCTGGAGGAGGCGCCCCTGCGCGTGCTGCTCGGAGCCGCGCCCAAGCCCGTGATGGCGACAGTCCTGGCATCGACAACACCCGAGACGCTCAGCCCTGGACTCAGCCTGGACATCGCGCCGTACTTCCTCTTCGGCGGTGGCGTCCGGAGCCTGTCGGGCTACCGCTCGAACTCGGTGGCCGGCCGGCTGATGCGGGTGCTGACGAAGACGACGGTGTCCGCGGCGCTGATTCCAGACACCGCGGACGGAGGCGCGTGGCGCGTGGGCTTCGGGCTCCGGACGACGGTCCACGACCCGCACGACCCCGTGCTCAACTCCACCCTGCCCGAGCGGATCGCGGAGGAAATGGAGCGCCAGGGCGTGCCGCCGCCCGCGGACTCGGACGAAAACCTCACCGCACGAGGCGTGGACCTGTCCGCCCTCTTCGAAGAGGCAGAGAAGGAGATGCGGGCGCGGAGCGGCGACATCCAGATCTCCGGCGGCTGGGGTGTCTCCGCGCGCACGGAAGGAGGCGTGTTCACGGGCGAGGGGCTGCGGGACACCCGGCACACGTTCTGGCTGACCGGCCAGGCCGTGCTCGGGCGGCGCTTCGACGTGCTCGCGACGATGCAGGTGCTGGACGCGTTCGGCTCCGGCCTGGAGCTGCGCACCGGCCTGGGCGTGCAACGGAAGACCTCCATGGCCGACTTCCGAGCCGAGCTGACCTATGACGGCACCGACGAGCGCCTCCACCCGGGAGCGGCCATCGACGTGAAGCTGCCCGGGTGCACCAGCGCCATCGCCTCCCTCACCACGGCGTCCGGCACGGACAGGCACGATGACCCGGTGCTCCGGGGCCAGCTCCAGCTGCGCTGGTACTTCGCCCGGTGCCGCTAAAGCAAACGGGCCCGGCGCGCTGAAGGCACCGGGCCCGTCCATGCTTCACGGCATGAAACGGCTCAGCCGCCGAGCGCCACGTTCTCCAGCACGCCCAGCGCGTCCGGGACGAGCACGGCGGCGGAGTAGTAGGTGCTCACCAGGTAGTTCGTGATGGCCTGCTCGTTGACGGCCATGCGCTTCACGGTGAGGCTCGGCTCGATCTCGTCGGGGATGCCGGCGTTGTGCAGGCCGATGACGCCCTGGTCGTCCGGACCGGTGCGCATGGCGATGATGGCGCTGGTGTTCTCCCGCGTGATGGGGAGCTTGTCGCAGGGGAGCATGGGCACCCCGCGCCAGGCCTGCATCTTCTGCCCCTCCACGTCCACCACCGTGGGGTAGAGGCCGCGCTTGTTGCACTCCCGGCCGAACGCCGCGATGGCGCGCGGGTGGGCCAGCATGAAGCGCGTCTTGCGGCGGCGCGACAGCAGCTCGTCCAGGTCGTCCGGCGTCGGCGGGCCCGAGCGGGTGTTGATGCGCTGCTTGAGGTCCGCGTTGTGCAGCAGCCCGAACTCCGGGTTGTTGATGAGCTCGTGCTCCTTGCGCTCCTTCAGCGCCTCCACGGTCAGCCGCAGCTGCTCGGCGGTCTGGTTCATGGGGTCGTTGAAGATGTCGGAGACGCGGGTGTGCACGCGCAGGATGGTCTGCGCCACGCTCAGCTCGTACTCGCGCGGCTTCAGCTCGTAGTCCACGAAGGTGCCGGGCAGCACGGGCTCGCCGTGGTGGCCGGCGGCCAGCGCGATGGCGGCCTGCCCCGCCTTGTCCTGGGGCTTCTTGAGGTTCGCCTTGTAGCGCGCCACGTGCGCGCTCAGCGCCGGGGACTGGACGATGAGGGACTCGAAGACCTCCTGCGGCAGCGCCATCACCGTGCAGGCCGTGAGGGCCTTGACGGTGAAGGGCCACACGTCGTTCGACTCCACCACCGCCTGGTCACCGAAGTGGTCGCCGTCCGCCAGCGTGTCCAGCACCACCGGGTCGCCGTACTTGCCGGCCGTCAGCTTCTGCGCCTTGCCGTGCGCCAGGAGAAACACGTGCTCGGCGGACTGGCCCGCCTCCACGATGTTCTCCCCCGCCTTGAACTGCCGCTGCGTGAAGCGGCCCGCCAGGGTGCGCATGAGCAGGTCATCCACGTCCTCGAAGCCCCGCATCAGCGGCAGCTTGAGCAGCTCCTGCGGGATGACCTCCACCTTGACGCCGATGTTGCTGAAGTTCAGCCGGTCGTCGCCAACGGTGTACGTCAGCCGGCGGTTGACGCGGAACGTGCCGCCGGACACCTGCACCCAGGGCAGGATGCGCAGCAGCCAGCGGGGCGAGATGCCCTGCATCATCGGCTGCGTCTTGGTCGTCGTCGCGAGCTGGCGCGCACCCGCCGTGCTGAGGCTCTGGCCTTCGTGCGCCGCTACGTCCTTCTGAGAGTTCGCCATGGAAGTACCTTCCCGTTACGTGTGGGCGGAGGACTACGAGCGGCCCAGTTCCACGCTCTCGAGGATGCCCAGCGCGTCCGGGGTGAGCACCGCCGCGGAGAAGTACGCCGTCACCAGGTAGTTCATGATGGCCTTCTCGTTGATACCCATGAACCGGACGTTGAGGCTGGGCTCGATCTCATCCGGGATGCCCGCCTGGTGCAGACCCACGACGCCCTGGTTCTTCTCACCCACGCGCATCAGCATGATGGACGTGGTGCGGGACTCGGAGACGGGGATCTTGTTGCAGGACACGATGGGGATGCCGCGCCACGCGGGCACCATGTTCCCGTTCATGTCGATGCTGGTGGGGTAGATGCCGCGCTTGTTGCACTCCTGCCCGAACGCGGCGATGGCGCGCGGGTGGGCCAGGAAGAACGACGGCTCCTTCCACACCGTGGCCAGCAGCTCGTCCATGTCGTCCGGCGTCGGGGCGCCGGAGCGGGTGTGGATGCGCTGCTTGAGGTCCGCGTTGTGCAGCAGGCCGAACTCGCGGTTGTTCACGAGCTCGTGCTCCTTGCGCTCCTTCAGCGCCTCCACGGTCAGCCGCAGCTGCTGCTGCGTCTGGTTCATGGGGTCGTTGAAGAGGTCCGCGACGCGCGTGTGGATCTGCAGCACGGTCTGCGCGACGGCCAGCTCGTACTCGCGCGGGTGCGTCTCGTAGTCCACGTAGGTGCCGGGCAGCACGGGCTCGCCGTGGTGGCCGGCGGCCAGCTCGATGGCCTTCTGGCCGGACGTGTCCTGCTTCTTCTTGGAGCGGGCCTTGAAGTCCTCGATGTGCTTCTGGAGCGACGGCACCTGCGCCACCACCGCCTCGAAGGCGGACTGCTGGAGGATGAGCGCGATGACGGGCGTCACGGCCTTCGCCGTGAACTGCCAGTAGTCCTGCGACTCCAGCAGCGCCTGGTAGCTGTAGTGGTCGCCGTCCGCCAGCGTCTCCAGCACCAGCGGCTCGCCGTACTTGCCGGTGCCGATGCGGTTCACCTTGCCGTGGGCGATGAGGACGATGGAGTCCGCTTCCTTGCCGGACTCGGTGATGACCTCACCGGCCTTGTACTCCTTCTGCACGAAGCGGTTGGCCAGCGCCGTCAGCGCCTCCACGTCCTCGTAGCCGCGCAGCAGGGGCAGCTCGCCCAACTCCTGCGGAATCACCGCCACCTTGGCGCCGGTGCTGGTGAAGGTGACGCGGCCGTCGCCCACCGCGTAGGTCATGCGGCGGTTGACGCGGAAGGTACCGCCGGACACCTGCATCCACGGCAGCAGCTTGAGCAGCCACCGCGAGGAGATGCCCTGCATCTGCGGCTCGGACTTGGTCGTCGTCGCCAGCTGACGCGCCGCCTGCGTGCCAAGGCTCTGGTTGTTGTCGTCGAACTTCTTCAGGTCGTTGGACATGGGGCCACCCTTTTCAGGTTAAGGATTCAAAAGGTTTCGAACTGCGGTTGAACTCAGTGCTTGCCGGAGCGGAACAGCTCGGCGACGCGCATCGCGGACATGCCCAGGCTTGAGACGTTCCCGGGCTTGAGCTTCGGCGCCGCGTCGTGGCGGAGCTCGGCTTCCGTGTAGCGGGTCACCTCCGCGTGCCACTGGGGGATGCCCGCCATCCACTGCTGGAGCTGCTCCACGTACTTGTGCAGCTTCTCCTGTGCCTTCGCATCCAGGTCGAAGGCGCGGATGACCACTGGCAGCTCCTTGGCCACCAGGTGCTGGAACTGCTTCATGCGCGCGGTCATCAGCTCATTGACCACGCTCACGGCCTCGTCCTTGTCCACGCCCAGGAACTTCTGGACCACGAGCACGCAGTTGTTGAGCTCGCCCTCGAACTCAATCTCCTTCTGATAGGAGAAGAGGTCGTTGACGAAGCACGCGTAGTCCGCGGCGGAGTTCTCCAGCCCGCGCAGCGTGCGGGTGTTGAAGACGTCCTCCGGAATCGCGTCGCCCTTGGAGAGGCGCGACAGGCTCATGGTGAGGTCCGAGCCGAACGTCTTGCGGCGCATCTCCACGTAGTCCACGGGGTCCGGCACGCGGTTGATGAGCTGGTTGTTCAGCTCCCACACCCAGCTGTCCGTCATGTCCTGGATGGCCTTGCGGAACAGCTTGCGTCCGCGCGGCGACAGCGGGCCCGCCGTGCGCTTCCACAGGTCCGCCAGGCCCAGCTCCACGGGGTTGGTCGGCACCGCGGCGTTGGCGATCTCCACGTCATCCGGCATGAACTGGTTGAGCCGCGCGTTGAACACCTTCGCGCCCGCCATGTCCCGCGTGTTGGCGTAGAGCATGGGGAAGTAGTCGTCCGCGTAGGTGCCCCAGACGAGCCAGCACGCCGTCAGGTCCAGCTGCTCCGGGGTCGCGTCCGGGTGGATGAGCGCGCCGCAGAGGGCCACGTCCGCCGCGTCGAACTTGTGGTCGTCCCAGACGTAGAGCCCCACGACGGGCACCACCTCCAGCATGCCCACCCGCCGCGCCCAGTCCTTGGAGTTCTTGCGCGCGCGGTCCAGGTGGGGGCTCAAGTACGTGCTGTACGGCATGTAGAACTTCGGCAGCTTCGTGGGGCCCACGTGCTGGCGGGGCACATGGCTCAGGGACCGGGCCCGGGGCCCCAGTCCCAGCGCGCCGGGCGTCAGCGGAATCCGCAGCGCGGAGGTCCCCAGGCCGGAGGGCACGGGGATGGACAGCGCCTGGCGCTCCTCCGAGTGCTGGTTCATGTAGCGGTTGGAGCGCATGTGCCACTCGTGGCCGCCGGACTGCCAGTCCTGCAGGCCGCGCAGATACGAGAGCACCTGCGCCTGCTCCACCGGGTTGAGGGCGTTCTCCGCGAAGAGCCAGGGCAGCTCCGTGGCGAAGGTGGCCTCGAACTGCTGGAGCCGTGAGGTCAGCAGGTCGTTGACCAGGTCCGCCGCGCGCTGGGTGTCGCAGTCGAGGAACTTCTCCACCACCAGCACGCCGTTGGAGAGCTCGCCCTCCTCCAGCTCGCGCTCGTAGGAGAACAGGTCGTTGCGCAGGTGGACCGCGTCGGAGAACGTGTCCTTGAAGACGCGCATCGGCCGGCTCTTCACGACGCGCGCGGGAATCTCCGCGACGGCGTGCTCCACCAGGTCCGAGGACCAGGGCGCCCCGCCCACCTTGCGGCGCATCTCGATGTACTCGATGGGGTTGGAGACGCGCGCCTCGCTGATGTTCTCGATCTCCCACATCGATTCATCGAGCAGGTGCTTGGTGTTCTCGAAGAAGCGGCGGCGCCAGTCCATGGACATGGAGGGCACGGTGCGCTGCCACAAGTCCCAGAGGCCGCGCTCCACCGGGTTGACGGGCTCCGGCGGCGTCTGGGACAGGTCCAGCGGCATGAACAGCGGCAGCCGGTCCAGGTAGGCCTGGCCGCCCTTCACGTCGCGCGAGTACTTGAAGACCTCCAGGAAGTGGTCGTCGAAGTAGAAGACCCAGACGTACCAGTCCGTGACGAGGTCCAGCTCCGGGGCCGGCGCCTCCGGGTGCGTGTACGCACAGAGCAGCGCGTAGTCCATGCCGTCGAAGCGGCGCTCGGACCACACCTCCCGGTCCGTGCCGTCACGCGGCGGCCCCAGGATGCCCATCTGGTACGACCACGCCTTGGTGTGCGCGCGGGCCGTCTCCAGGTTCGGATTCAGGCGCGCCGGCCAGGGCACATAGAAATCCGGCAGCTGGAACGGTTGCTTCTGGCGCGCCTTGGACATTCAGACCGACCCCTCGTTGGAACTCAGAGAGGTTGTACTGTCGTCCAGTGGCCAACTCCACGACTGTCGGACTGGTCCCGAAAATAGGGTTAATCCAACGGATAAGACCCTGCGTGAAAGGGAGATGACCCACCGGCGCGGGGAGCGCATCCCCTTCAAGGGGACCGCCGCCTCCCCGCGTGGCCCGCGATGCCGGGCCTTAGCGGCGCGTCGAGCGGCGCGAGGGGCTCTTGCGAGCCGACGTCTTGCGCGCGGGGCTCTTGCGCGCGGACGTGCCACGGCCGGACGTCTTGCGAGCGGTGCGGCCCGCGGCGGCGCGCTTGGCGGGAGCCTTGCGGGCGCCGCGCTTGGCGGTGGCCTTCTTCGCGGCGCCGCGCTTGGCGGTGGCCTTCTTCGCGGTGCCGCGCTTGCCGGCGGCCTTCTTCGCGGTGGTGCGCTTGGCGGTGGCCTTCTTCGCGGCCCCCGTGCGGCGGGACGACGCCTTGCGGGCGCTCTTGCGCGCACCGGAGGAGCGACGGCGCGAGGGCGTCGCCTCACCCGCGGGCTGCATCGTGTTGGACGACGGGGTCTCGTTCGGGTCCTGCATGTTCGACTCGGCGTGCATCAACTACCTCCAGGGATGACAACACCTGGAGGGTAAGCGCATTCGCCAGAAGTGCACGCATGCCCACCCGCGCAGATGCACTCCACCTGACGAATGCGCGCGGTGCTACATGCGCGCGAGGCCGAAAATCCGGCTCCGGAGCGCACGGCCGCTACAGCGCGCCCTTCAGGAACGCGGCCAGCTTCTCGTACGCCACGGCCAGGGGAGGGATGGGCGCGCTCTCATGGAGCTGGTGCGCCTGCGCCGTCTCACCGGGCCCGAAGTTCACCGCGTCCACGCCCCACTCGCCAAAGCGCGCCACGTCCGTCCACGCCTGCTTCGACGCGGCGGGCAGCCCCGTCAGCGCCATCAGCCGCTGGAACAGCGGGTTGCCCGCGGCCACGGGGCCACTGGGGGACGCGTCCGTGAACTCCACCTCCGCGCGGCCCGCCACCAGCGCCAGCACGTCCTCCTTCGCCCGAGCCACGCTCTTGCCCGGCGCGAAGCGGTAGTTGAGGTTCAGCTCGAACGCCTCCGGCACCACGTTGCGCGCCCGGCCGCCCTTGGCCAGCGTGGCGCTGAGGACTTCGTAGAAGGGGAAGCCCGCGACGTTCACCTCCACGCGCTGGCGCCCCAGGAGCTCCGTGAGCAGCGGCCCCGCCTTGTGGATGGCGTTCTCCCCCTGCCACGGCCGCGCCGAGTGCGCGCTGCGCCCCGTGAAGCGGACCGTCACCTGCATGCTGCCGACACAGCCCACCTGCACCACGCCGTCCGTGGGCTCCATGGCGATGCCGAACTTCACGCGGGACAGGTCCGGCCGCTTCTCGTACAGCGGGATGAGGCCGCTCTCCGCGTAGGCGCCCTCCTCGCGCTCGTACAGGAGGAAGGCCACGTTGACGGGCAGCGCGTCGCGCTTGAGGTCCTCCGCCAGCGCCATCATCACGGCCAGGCCGCCCTTCATGTCGGACGCGCCCAGCCCGTGCACGCGCTCGCCTTCGATGCGCGGCGCGCGGCCTACGTCCCCGGGGTGCATGGGCACCGTGTCCAGGTGGCCGATGAGCGCCACCGTGGGGCGCGGGTCCTCCAGCGACCCCAGCAGCAGCGTGTGCCCCACGCGGAAGACCTCCTCGCGCCGGAAGTGCTTCAGCGCCCAGCCTTCCACGTGGTCCGCGATGGGACCCTCGTGGCCAATGGGGCTGTCGATGCGGCACAGCTCGAGCGTGGTCTGGGCGAGGCGGGCGGCGAGGTCGATGGAGGCCATGCGCGGAGCACCATACTCCCCGCCCGCGCGCGGCACACCGCCCCCTCAGGCGCCTTCCACCAGCTCCTCGAAGGACGTGACGCCGTCCAGCACGGTGAAGCAGATGCACGCGGGGCCCTGCAGCGCGGTGAAGTCGTGCAGCGAGCCGTCCGTCTTCTCCAGCTCGTCGCCGGGCCACACCTCGTGGCCGTTGTCCTCGCGGAAGCCGCCCTCCAGCACCAGGTTCCACTCGCGGCCCAGGTGCGCGTGGCGCGGGTAGCGGGCGCCGGGCATCAGGCGCACGACGGCGGCCATCATCCCCTCGCGCCCCGGGCCCGTCTCCACCGGCATCAGCTCCACGCCGTCCACCGGGCCGGGCATCCAGTTGGCGGGGTCCGCCATGGACTCCAGCAGCTCGCGGGCCCGCGCTTCCGCCACGTCCAGGAACGCGGCCACCTTCCCCGCCCAGCGGGCGAAGCGGCCGGGGCCCTCCATCCGCGCCATCAGCCGCTGGAGCACTTCCGCGGGAGGCGTCACCGGCGGGGCGAGCGCCCCCAGCGCATCCACGGCGGGCGCCAGCCGGGCCAGCTCCGCCCGGCAGTGCGCGCAGCCGTCCAGGTGCCGGGCCGCGGCGTCGCGCCGGGCGGGCTCCAGGGTCCCGAGCAGCCACTCGGGGAGGATGTCGTCGAGGTGTTCCATGCGCTCCCGGATGCTACGGGCGTATCACGTCGCAAAACATCTATACGTGCGCCCGCCAGTGGCGGATTTCCACCGGCTCACACCGGGACGGCGAATTCCCGCAGGGCCGCGTTGAGGCTGGTCTTCTGGTCGGTGGACGCCTTGCGCTGCCCGATGATGAGCGCGCACGGGACCATGTACTTCCCGGCGGGGAACTGCTTCTCCCGCATGCCCGGAATCACCACGCTGCGCGCCGGCACGCGGCCCTTGTGGATGACCTCCTGGGGCCCGGTGACGTCGATGATCTGCGTGGACGCGGTCAGCACCACGTTGGCGCCGAGCACCGCCTCCTCCTCCACCACCACGCCCTCCACCACGATGGAGCGGCTGCCCAGGAAGGCGCCGTCCTCGATGATGACCGGCGACGCGGAAGGCGGCTCGAGCACGCCGCCCAGCCCCACGCCGCCCGACAGGTGGACATGGCGGCCCACCTGCGCGCACGAGCCCACCGTGGCCCACGTGTCCACCATGGTGCCCGCGCCCACGCGCGCGCCGATGTTCACGTACCCGGGCATCACCACCGCGCCCCGCTCCACGAAGGCGCCGTAGCGCACCGTGCCCGGGGGCACCACGCGCACACCCGCCGCCTCCAGGCCCTTCTTCAGGGGCACCTTGTCGTGGAATTCGAAGGGGCCCACCTCCATCACCTGCATCTCCGACACGGCGAAGAACAGGAGGATGGCCTCCTTCACCCAGGCGTTGACCCGCCAGCCCTCCGGGCCCTTCTCCGCGACGCGCAGCTCACCGGCGTCCAGCCGCGCGAGCGTCTCGCGCACCGCCGCCACCGTGTCCGCGTCCTTCAGTTTCGCCCGGTCCGCGAACGCCGCGGACACCCGCTGGGAGAGCTCTTCGAGGGAAGTCGCCATGACGCCGGGTTGAATCACACTTCAGGTGTCCGCGCCCCTCCTGAGTGTCCGCCGTCAGACGTGCGACGCGCCCGGTATCAGCGCCAGCGGATGGGTCAACGACAGGATTTCCCCGTGATGCTGCTTGTCCGCGGCGACCAGCGGACCGGTGCCCTCGCGCAGCACCACGGCGCCCCGGAGCACCCGGCCCACGGCGGACAGGGGCACCTCCTTCCAGTTCCGGGTGAACGGCGAGCGCCGGACATAGAGGTGCTCCTGGCCAATGAAGGCCACGTAGCCCAGGTGCTTCCCGTCCGCCGAGCAGACCCGCATGCCGCCAATGATGGAGCGCCGCTCGAACGGCGTTTCGTCGAAAGCCATCGGTCATCTCCTCCCGTGCGCGGGAAAGGTGGGGACGGCCTGGAAG
>NZ_RAWK01000241.1 GCF_003612165.1 Corallococcus aberystwythensis
GACCATGAGCACGACCCAGGACCCTTCTCACCGAGGGCTCGAAGCCCTGCTGACGCCCCAGAACTCCGTGCTGGTGCTGATTGACCACCAGCCCTACCAGTTCGCCAACCTGCACAGCCATGAGCCGACCATGGTGCTCAACAACGTCGTCGGCCTGGCCAAGGCGGCCCGCGTCTACAAGGTCCCAACCATCCTCACCACCGTCATCGAGGAGCGCGGCGGCTACCTCATCAAGGGCTTGCAGGACGTGTTCCCCGAGCAGAAGCCCATTGACCGGACCTTCATCAACACCTGGGAGGACCGCCGCGTGGTGGACGCGGTGAAGAAGACGGACCGGAAGAAGCTGATCATCGCCGCGCTGTGGACGGAGATCTGTCTGGCCATGCCCGCCATCCAAGCCGCGGGCGAGGGCTACGACGTCTACGCCGTCACCGACGCCTCGGGAGGCGTCAGCCGCGAGGCGCATGACATGGCTGTGCGCCGCATGCAGATGGCGGGCGTGACGCCCATCACCTGGATGGCGGTGGTCGCCGAATGGCAGCGCGACTGGGCGCGTGAGGAGAGCGCCGCCGAGCTCGCCGGCGTGCTGGCCGAGCATGGCGGAGGCAGCGCCGTGGCCTTCGCATGGGAGCTGCAATTGCTGGCAGGCCGGACCGGCAAGGGCGCCTGAACGCGTGGGCTGCCCCGGTCCGGGGATGACTCGCCCCTGGACTGCTGACATCGTTCTCCCGGGAAGTGGCCCCGCCGAAGGGGAACCGGGAGGACGATGCCTTGGAGACGCGCGCTGAGCGGCTGAGCCCGCTGCCGGAAAACGTGGTCGACATCTCCGTCACCCGGCGCGAATGGAATGGTATCCGCGTGGACGTGAATGCCACCCGCTGTTCGGGACCGGCCGAGCATCCCCTGTGCCTGGAAAGCCATACACGCCTGAGCGCGCTGTTGGAGGAGGTCGGGTCGCCCTGCGAGCCCCGCCTGCGCGCGGGCCGGCCCTGTCCCATCGGTTACGTCCCGCGGCAGCTGAACCTCATGCCCGCGGGCATGCCGCTGTGGGGTTACAGCGCCGATTCGCGCCTGGTGCGCGATGCCGTGCTCACGTTCGACCTGACGGAACTGGGCGAGCGCCTGGGCCAGGCGCTGAGCCCCAGCGAGCTGGGGGCCCCGAGGCTGCGCTTCGCCGATGCTCGCCTCTGGACGCTGCTGCGGCTGCTCGCGGAAGTGGTGGATGACGACGACCCCTCCACCCAGCTCTACGGGGATGGACTGACCGCCGCCCTCTTCGCCGCGCTGGGGTCGCGTCGTGACGAAAGTCCCTCCACGCGCAAGGGCCTGACTCCGTGGCAGCTCCGGCGGGTGCTCGGCTTCATGGAGTCGCGCCTGCCCGAACGGGTTGAGTTGTCGGAGCTGGCCGCGCTGGTGGACCTGTCACAGGCGCACTTCAGCCGTGCCTTCAAGGCGTCCACCGGCGTGGCGCCCTACCAATGGCAGCTGCGGGCCCGCCTGGAGCGCGCGCAGGCGATGATGCTGGCCACGCCCGCATCGCTGGAGCAGGTCGCCGAAGTGACGGGCTTCGCCGATGCGGTGCACTTCGGCAAGGCCTTCCGGCGAGCCCACGGCACCACCCCCGCGAGGTGGCGCCGGGACCGCAAGCGCTAACGGCGCCGGAGGGATGCCAGGCAGCCCAATGTCACCCCGGCCATGAGCGAGGCGTAGCCCACCAGGGGCCACGCCGTGTCACCGTCGAGCAGGACGACCATCAGCGTCCCCAGGACGCCGACGATGAGGCTCTGGATGCAGAAGTAGAGCGCGACCGCTGTTCCCGCCACGGCGCCAAAGGATTGGAGCGCGCCGTTCGCGGTGACGGAGACAGCGAACACGATTCCCACCGCGACGACCCACATGGGCACGACGAACGTCCCGAAGGACGGCGCCGAGAGGAGCTGCCCGGCGGCGAGCAACACCGCGCCCAGGAGCAGCAGGAGCATGCCGCGGGCAAGGCTTCCCGACAGCCCCCAGCGGGCCACGAACCGCTTCGCGAAGCGCGTCGTCCCCATCATGGCGAGCGCGGCGGTGGCGAAGGCCAGGCTGAAGCCCAGCTCCGAGAAATCGGCCCGGCCCATGAGCACCCGGGGCGCCGTGGAGAAGAACACGAAGAAGGAGCCCATCGCCGCGCTGAAGCCCAGCGTGTACGTCCAGAACGCGGCGCTGCGCAGGATGGGCAGGAGCGCCCCGCCCTGCCGGGGCACGCCGGAGGGCCGTGTCTCAGGCCAGCGCGGCAGGGCCTGGAGCATCGCCAGCGCCGCCAGGACGCCGAGCGTGACGAAGATGGCCCGCCATCCGAACTGCTTCGCGAGCAGGGCCCCGGCGATGGGGCCCAGTGCCGGAACGCACGCGAGCATGGCGCTGAACAGGCTGTAGATGACCGCGCCTTCGGGCCGCTCCGCATAGACATCCCGGACGGTCGCGAACGTCGCGACGAGGGCCGCGGACGCGCCAATGCCTTGCAAGAGCCGGAGCCCGACGAACATCGCGGCGCCGGAGGTGCTCGCGAGCAGGAACGACGTGGCCGCGAAAACGCCCACGCCGCCCAGCAGCACCCGGCGCCGGCCGATGCGGTCCGAGACCGGGCCGAACACCAGCTGCCCCAGTCCGAGCATGGCCATGTAGAGGCTCAGCGTGAGCTGGATGATGGAGGGGGACGTGCCGAGGATTCCGGTCATGGCCGGAACCACGGGCAGGTAGATGTCCATGGCCAGCGAGGCCAGGAGGTCGAAGGGGGCCATCAGCAACAGCGCCGACGGCACGGAGAGATTCCAGGACAGCGTTTTCGGGTCAGACATGAAGGCATCCGCGCAAATGGGAAACATCTGGCGGCGATCTGCCTCTCCACGGGGACCGGGATGAGCTGGGGCAGAGGGCCGCGGCAACAAGGGACGTGTCGCCGCGGCTCACTCATCTGCGGAACTGGCATCTCCCATCGGGCGGGCTCCGGGGTGCGTCAGGTCCGGGCGGGACGAAAATGCCGGGCCCTTCCTGACAAGGACGCGGGCCCACGGCGTCAGACCGTCGGGACCGTTCCACCGTCGATCGCGTACTCACTGCCGTGGATGGACGCGGCACGCTCCGAGGCCAGGAAGGCGACGAGCTCCGCGACCTCTTCCGGCCAGGCCGGGCGTCCCAACGGAATGCCACCGAGCGCATCCATGATGCTCTGGCGCGCGGCCGCCTCGTCCGTCCCCGCGTGTTCCGAGATCCGCTTCACCAGGGCTTCGGCGGCGGTCGTGCGGATCCACCCGGGAGCAATCGAGTTGACCCGGATCCCGCGGGGTCCCAGCTCCTTGGAGAGCGCCTTGCTATACGTCGACAGCGCGGCCTTCGCGGCGGCATACGCGATGGTCGAGTCGTGGAGCGGAAGCTTCCGCTGGATGGAAGAGATGTGCAGCACCACGCCTCTTCCGCGCTCAAGCATTTGTGGAATGAGTGCGCGATCCAGCCGGACCGCCGCCAGCAGATTGAGCGAGAGCTCGTCCTGCCAGTGCTGCTCGGTGAGCATGGCGAATCCGCCCCCGGGCGCGGAGGAGCCTCCCAGGTTGTGAACCAGGATGTCGATGCCTCCGGCCTTGTCCTGGACCTGCCGCATCACCGTGTCCACGCCTTCCGGAGTACCGAGATCCGCCTGCACGAAGAGACCGGGAACCGGCTCGCGCTCGGAAGGCGCGGTGCGAGCGACCGCGATTGTCACCGCGCCCGCCGCGCTGAGCCGGCGGACGATGGCCTGCCCCGCCCCCTTGGTTCCCCCCGTCACGAGCACGCGCTTGTCCGCGAACTCGCGGGGATCAATGGGAAAGCGAGGGGCTGCCGTGGTCGACATGGGTTTCTCCTATCGGGGGACGCGGATAGGAATGTCGCTAGACTCGCGCGATGACAAGAGCGCACGAAGAAGTGGGGGACTCACCGGCGGGTAAGTATGAGGAGCCCACGACTCCCGAGGCGGCCGCGGCGCGGGTCGAGGAGGTCCTCGGACTGCTCGAAGGCCGCTGGAAGCTCGTGATCCTCTTCCAACTCTTCGGGGGCCGGGTGGTGCGCTTCTCGGAGTTCGAGCGCGCCATTCCTGGCATCTCCCAGAAGATGCTCGCCCAGCAACTGAGGCAGCTGGAACGGGATGGGTTGGTGCGCAGGGTCGTGTACGCGGAGGTCCCGCCGCGTGTCGAATATCAACTCACCCCGTGGGGGCAGTCCCTGTGCCCGGTGCTGGATGGACTGCTCCGATGGGCCGCGACGCGTGAAACCTCCTGAAGGTCAGTTTCCCGGCGCGCGGTACGCCGGGAAGAACCCCTTGTCGCCGCGGCCTTCCGACAGGCGGGCGTACACCGTGGGCTCGCAGATCACCTCGTGGGTGTGGAGATGGGAGCTTGCGTTGGAGAAGCTCCGCTTGAACTGCTCCAGGCCGTCGCCCGGCTTGACGCCTCCGCCCAGGTGGAACGGCAGCCCCAGCTGCGTGCCCAGCTCCACCAGCGCCCCGAAGACGGTGTTCTTGGCCGGCGAGCGCGCCAGGTCCGCATCCGCCGTCCCGCCCAGGTAGTAGTGCAGCACGCCGTCGCTGGTGACCCCCACCCCTGAGGAGGCGATGTGGCCGTCCGGGGCACGGGTCGTCGCGAGCCAGGCCACCGGGGAGGAGAACAGCTCCTCGAAGTACGCATCGGAGAAGAAGTACCGGGACTGGGCCCCGTCGC
Organism: Corallococcus aberystwythensis; assembly: GCF_003612165.1. Taxonomy (GTDB): domain Bacteria; phylum Myxococcota; class Myxococcia; order Myxococcales; family Myxococcaceae; genus Corallococcus; species Corallococcus aberystwythensis. The sequence continues at coordinate 4,731 of NZ_RAWK01000241.1, forward strand.
GGACCATGGTCTGCCGGTAGACGTCCTTGAAGCCCTCGCGCTCCTCGTGCGAGGCCTCGCGCATCGGAACGCAGGTGCTCACGAAGCCCAGCCGGGTGTTGCGCCGCATCTGCCGGCGGGCCTCCGCCTGGAATTCAATGGGCAGCCGCGGGTCGATGAAGAACACCGCGTTGCGCTCCGTCCCGCCCGCGAAACACTGGGGCCCCACGACGCGGTCCCGCACGAAGAGGCTGACGAGCCCGGTGTCCGTCCAATCCACCGCGTCCTTTGGCACGTCGTTCAATCCATCCAGCCGCCCGCCGGGATAACCGTAGGGAGAAATCGCATCGTGGTACGGCGTCCCGTCGATGGGCCGCACGATGAGCGGCACCCGCAGCGCGCGTCCCGCTCCGTCCTCGATGACCAGCGTATGCGTCGCGCCCTCGGCCCGCAGGTGGTGCGCGGAGCGGAAGTAGTCCTCCGACAGGGCGGACATCCCCTCGTCAGGAATCAGGACGGCACGACAGGGCTTCAGGCTCGGGGACGTGAGCCTCGCGGCTTCGGTGTGGTTCATCATCATTCGAGCGCATCCTTTCAACGAGCAACGCCAGACCCGCCGTCTCCTGCGCTCACGCCGAGCACACGGAGGTTCTCATGCGATGTGGGGTGGGACCGCCGTCCGGGCCTGGGCCTTGCGCCGCCACTGCCGGTAGCCGCGCAGCGCGGGCTGTTCGACGCGGTAGGTGATGACGATGGCCAGCAGGAACCCAAGCGCCAACGCGACCGCAATGGCTGCCTCGGGGCGCCACCCCGCGGCCTCGAGCCGCCGGATGAGCACGTAACCGATGTTCTGGTGCACCAGGTAGAACGGGTAGGAGATGAACCCCATGAAGAGCAGCGGGCGCCAGGAGAGCCAGCGCAGCCAGCCCCGGGACAGCGCCTGGGAGATGCCCAGCACGACCAGGAACACGGGGGCGGGAGCCTCGCTCCCCACGAGCACCTCGTGAGCGAAGCTGACGGCCACCAGCACCAGCGCGGAAGGCACGGAGACCTCGCCGCGGCTCTGCTTGTAGGCCAGCACGCCCAGCGCGAAGTACTGCAGGTGCGGCCGGCTCGCGAGCCGCGCGAGGAAGGTCATTCCCAGGGCCTGCGCGGCCAGCTCGGCCGCGGTCTGCAGCACGACGAGCACGATGAAGATGGAGATGACCTTGGGGAGCGTTCGCGTGGACGCGAGCAGGAACATCAGCAGGTAGAAGGACAGCTCGATGGTCAGCGTCCAGTACACGGTGTCCACATGGGGGACGCGTAGCAGCTCGTGAAACATGGTCAGGTTGACCAGGGCCGTCTGGAGGCTGAACTCACGCTCCGGCAGCCCGAACAGCGTCACCACCGTGAAGGTGAGCGCGACGGCCGTCCAATAGGACGGATAGAGCCGGGCCGCGCGGCTCCACACGAAGTCCCGGGCCCGCTCGATGCGCTCCAGCGACATCAGGATGACGAAGCCGCTGATGGCGAAGAAGAGCTGGACCCCATACTTCCCGAAGCGCATCTCCCACAGGGGGACGGAGTGTCCGTAGAGGTCGCTGTATTCAGCCGTGAAGTGATACAGCGCGACCGCCAGCGCGGCGAAGCCCCGGAGTGCGTCCAGCTCCACCAGACGCGGCGGGTTCGAACCCGAGACGGCAGGAATGCTTGTCATCCGGGCTCACCCTTCCTGGACCTCTCCGATCACTCCCCGGAGCGGGTCGAACGGTAGGTGTCGCGCCGTGTTCTCACCATGCCCCCCCCAGTCGCGGGCATGTGTCACGCCGTCCGCACCTGCCGGCCCTCGCGTCGCAGGCCCCACGGCTGTGTTTCAAGTCCGGGGCGCGCGGTAGGCTGGGAAGAAATCGCCGCTGGCACGGCCTTGTGACAGGTGGGCATACACCGCCGGCTCGCAGATCAGCTCATGGGTGTGGAGGCGTGAGCTCCCGTTCGCCAGGCTCCGCTTGAATTGCTCCAGGCTGTCACCCGGCCGGACGCCGCCCCCCAGATGCAGCGGAACCCCGAGCCGCGTGCAGAGTTCGACCAGCGTCCCAAAGACATTCTTCGCCGGTGAGCGCGACAGGTGCGCATCCGCGGTGCCGCCCAGGTAGTAGTGCAGCATGCCGTCGCTGCTGACACACAGCGCGGCGGAGGCCACGCCACCCTCCGGCGCATGCGTCGTCACCAGCCAGGCGCTGGGCGAAGCGAACAGCTGCTCGAAGTACGCGTCCGAGAAGAAGTACCGGGGGCTGGCCCCTTCGCGGACCATGGTCTGCAGGTAGGCCGCCTGGAAGCCCTCCCGCACCTCGAGGGGCACCTCGCGCGCCTCATGCGCGGTGCTCACGAAGCCCAGCCGGAGGTTGCGCCGGATGTGCCGGTAATGCATCTCCCGGAACTCGACCGGCAGGCGCGGGTCGATGAGGAAGACCTCATTGCGCTCCGTCCCGCCCGCGAAGCAGCGGGGGCCCGCGACGCGGTCGCGAACGAAGATGCTGACCAGCCCCGTGTCCGTCCAGTCCACCGCCTCCTTCGCCACCTCCCGGAGCCCGTCCAGCGCGCCCCCGGGAAACCCATACGGAGAGATGGCGTCACGGTAGGGTGTTCCCTCGATGGGCCGCACGATGAGCGGCACGCGCTGCGCGTGTCCCTCGCCGTCCTCGATGACCAGCGTATGCGTCACCTGTTCGGCCCGCAGATGGTGCGCGGAACGGAAGTAGTCCTCCGACAGCGCCAGCGCCCCTTGATCAGGGACGAGCACGGCCCTTGTTCGCAACATCCGCATGTCTGCGCCCCCCCGGTCCTGCTCACGTCCACGACGGCCTTGAAAACCGAGCCAGTTGGCGACTCGGATGGATTCCCGATGCGGGAACCAGTCTTCCGTGAAAGTCGTCATTTCCGTGTTTCATTATATTTCTGGCGTTCCCGTTGCAGGGTAGCCGCCTGGGCTTTTTGATGAACCCGGCCTCCGGGACACCCCAGCTGTTGGAATCCTGGCGCCAGGGCCCGCGGTCTCGCCCCGGCGTCGCGGGGTCCGCGTAGGACGGCGGACATCGCGCGCCGCGCCTGCTGGTACGCTCGGCGGTCCCTCCCCTGGAAATCCGAGCCGATGAAGCGCGCCCTCCTCGTCCTGCTGGCCCTCGCCCTGCTTTTCGTTAGCGCCCTCGTCGTCCGCACGCTGCGCTTCGATTCCCGGCAGGTGGCCGCCGAGCCCGCCGAGCCCTTCCCGGTGGATGCCGCCAAGGCCGCGGGCCGGCTCGCCAAGGCGCTGCGCCACCGCACCATCGCCGCCTCCGACGGCATGGGCACGGAGGACGCCGCCTTCCAGGCACTGCAAGAACAGTTCGTCGCCGCGTTTCCCCGCGTGCACGCGGAGCTCGCGCATGAGGCCGTGGGCGCGCACGCACACCTCTACACGTGGAAGGGTTCGGAGCCCGGGCTGAAGCCCGTGCTGCTGATGGGCCACCTGGACGTGGTGCCCGTGGAGGCGGAGGCCACCTGGAGCCACCCGCCCTTCGGCGGCGTCGTGGCGGACGGCTACATCCACGGGCGCGGGACGCTGGACGACAAGGGCAGCGTGCTCGCCATCCTGGAGGCCGTGGAGGGGCTGCTCGCCCAGGGCTACCGCCCCCGCCGCACGGTGATGCTCGCCCTGGGCGCGGACGAGGAGGTGGGTGGACGCGACGGTGCCGCCCGCGTGGCCGCGCTGCTGCGTGAGCGGGGCGTGCGCCTGGAGTCGGTGCTGGACGAGGGAGGCCCCATTGGCGTCGGGCTCGTGCCCGGCGTGGCCGCGCCGGTGGCGCTGGTGGGCGTGGCGGAGAAGGGCTCGGCGCGCGTGGAGCTGGTGGTGCGGAGCGCGGGCGGACACGCGTCCATGCCCCCGCGGCAGACGGCCGCGAACACCCTCGCGCGGGCGCTGGTGGCCCTGGAGGAGCACCCCTTCAAGCCCGAGCTGCGCGGCGGGACGCGGGCGCTGTTCGAGTACGTGGGGCCGGAGATGGGCTTCGGCATGCGCCTGCTCTTCGCCAACACCTGGCTGTTCTCCCCCGTCATCGAGCGGCAGATGGCCGCATCCCCCTCCACGAACGCCACCCTCCGCACCACCTTCGCGGCCACGATGCTGGAGGGCAGCCCCAAGCCCAACGTGCTGCCCTCGCAGGCGCGCGCGGTGCTCAACGTCCGCATCCTGCCGGGCGACAGCCTGGAGGATGTGCGCACCCACGTGCGCAAGGTGGTGGATGACACACGCGTGGAGCTGTCCGCCGAGGGCGACGAGGCCTCGCCGGTGTCACGCCTGGACACGGAGGGCTGGCGGCAGTTGCAGCGCAGCATCCGGCAGGTGTTCCCGGACGTGCTGGTGGCGCCCTTCCTCACCGTGGCGGCCACCGACGCGCGCTACTTCCATCCCCTGAGCGACAGCGTGTACCGCTTCGTGCCGGTGCGGATGAACCGCGAGGACCTCACGCGGATGCACGGCCGGGACGAGCGGCTCTCCATCGAGGAGCACGCCGCCGCCATCCGCTTCTACGCGCAGTACCTGCGCAACACGACGCGCTAGCAGGGAGCCCCCCACTACGCCGCGACAGCCTCCAGCAAGTCATCCAGACGGGTGAGGACGAGTGTGGGCGCGCGCGAGCGCAGCAGCGCCTCCGTCGCGTAGCCCCACGTCACCGCGGCGGTAGGGATGCCCTCCGCCGCCGCGGCCTCGATGTCGCGCACCTCGTCGCCCACGGAGAGGGCCTCGGTGGGCTGCACGCCAGCGGCCTTCAGCACCTTCCGGAACTTCGAGCGCTTGCCGAAGATGCCCGCGCCGCAGGCGTAGTGGCGGATGCGCGCGGACGCCACCGGCCCGAGCACCCGCCGCACGTTCTCCTCCGCGTTGGAGCTCACCACGGCGAGCGTGATGCCCCGCGCCTCCAGCTGTTCGAGCATCGCCTCCACGCCCGGGAAGAGCGGGATGCGGTGCACGTCACGCGCGACGAGCTTGCGCATGTGCGCGGCGATGAAGGGCATCTTCCACATGGGCACGCCGAGCCGCGCGATGATGGCCCGGTTGTCCTGCCCGCGCAGGGCCTCCAGCTCCTCTTCGCTGACGCTGCGAAAGCCGTAGCGGCGGGCCACGTCGTTGAAGATGCCGCGCATCCAGTCCGCGCTGTTCGCGAGCGTCCCGTCGAAGTCGAAGATGATCAGCCGGTATCCCATGGTCGCCCTCCCGCCTCCGGTCTCAGTTCAGCGTCCCGCAGTCGGCGATGCGCTGGACCCGGAGCGCCGCCAACCGCGCCAGCGGGGCCGCCGCCTCTGGACCTTCTAGCAGGGCCACCGCGCGGGCAACGGCATCCAGGGTGGACATGCCCGCGGGGTGCGAGGTTTCACGGAGCCGGAGCAGGCCGGGCTCCGGCGGAGGCAACACCAGCCGGGGAAGCGCCCTGAGCTCAGGAAGCCGCTGGGTCATCCGCCGTGCCTGCGACCAGTTCGCGTCCAGCACCACCACCTGCCTGGGCGCGGGGGCATCCGGTGGCGCGGTGGGGCCGTCCGGGAAGAGCAGCCAGGTGCCCGGCTCGGAGAGCACTTCCATGTCGAGCGCCCCGGCCCGCGCGCCATGGATGAGCAGCTTCGCGTTCGCGAGGGCGAGCGCGGCCACGCCGCCGGTGTTGCTGCGCTTCGACACCTCCATCACGTGCTGGAGGAAGAGGAACCGGGTGCGGGTCTCCACCCGGGGAACCTCCGCGCACAGACACAGGTGCTTCGCCAGGTTGCAACGCGAACAGCGAGGGGGACGGTCAGCGCGGGGAGGCATCCTCCCGTCATCCTGGGCGGGTCCCCGCGTGAAGAAAAGCGCTCGTTGCCGGGGTGGCAGGCCGTGGCTCGCGCCTTGGCCTGCCCTCCCCCCTGTTACCGCTGCCCCGAGGTGTAGTTGACCGGGATCCACCGGTAGCCCTTGCCGTCCGTGGCGAGCCGGCCCAGGCCGGGGAAGGACATGTGGTCCATCCCCACCAGGTCGCCACGCGCCGCGATCTCCGCGAACACCCGCGCGCGCTGGGCCGCGGCCGCACGGGAATCAACGTCGTAGGAAACCGTCACCGCGGGCTCGCGCAGCTGCACCGAGCCGAAGTGCATGAGGTCCCCGCCCAGGAACAGCCGCTGCCCCTGGCTCTCCACGACGTAGATGCTGTGCCCGGGGGTGTGTCCCGGCGTCGGCACCGCTCGGATGCCCGGCACGAGGAACTCCCTGTCTCCGAACGGCTTCAGCTTCCCCGCGTCCTGATACGGCCCCACCATCGCCCGGGCCTCCTCGAAGTACTGCTTCGGCACCTCCCCCTTCGCCATGTTCTCCGGGCTGAGCCAGAAGTCCGCCTCCCGGGCGTGCACCCGGAGGATGGCGTTGGGGAATGCGCGGCGCGTGCCCGTCATGAGGCCTCCGGAGTGGTCGGAGTGGATGTGCGTGAGGAGCACCACGTCCACCTGCTCGGGCTGATAGCCCGCGGCGCGGAGGCTGTGCTGGAGCCGGCCGCCGACGTCCGGACCGAAGAGGCTGCCCACGCCCGTGTCCACGAGCACGAGCGACGTGCCGGTGTTGATGAGAAAGGCGTTGATGGACGTCTCTACCGGGTCCTGGAGGTAGTCGCGCGCCAGCAGGGCCGTCACCCGCTCCGGCGTCGTGTTCGTCGCGATCTCGCGAATGGTCTGGGGCACGGTGCCGTCGGAGAGCGCGGTGACCTCGAAGTCGCCGAGCTTCATCCGGTAGAAGCCGGGGGCCTGGGGGCGCACCTGGGGCGCCGCCGCGTGGACGGTGGACGGCAGGAGTGGCGCGACGGCCAGCCCTCCCAGCGCGAGGACGCGAGCGAGGGAAAGAGAGACAACACCACTGCGGAAGAGAGGTCTTTTCATGCGCGAGGAGATAGCGGCCGGCAGGCCCTGCGATAAACAGGCGCACGGCACACACTCCGTTTCACCGCTGAAACAATGAGGTGGAAGATGGACAGGTTCGCGGCGATGGAGGCCTTCGTCCGCGTGGTGGAGAGCGGCACCTTCACCAAGGCGGCCGATGCGCTGGGGCGCCCGAAGACCGCGGTGACCCGGCTCATCCAACAACTGGAGGCGCAGCTGCGGGTGAAGCTGCTGCACCGCACCACGCGCCGCGTGACAGTCACGCCGGAGGGCATGACCTACTACCAGCAGGCGTTGCGGCTGCTGGGGGAGGTGCGGGAACTCGAGTCCACGCTGACGCAGACCCGGCGAGGCCCCAGGGGACGCCTGCGGGTGGAGTCGAGTGGGACCATCTCCCGGCTGCTGCTCATCCCCGCCCTGCCGTCTTTCTGCGCGCGCTATCCGCAGCTGCAGATCGAGCTGGGGGTGAGTGACCGCGTCGTGGACCTCCTGTCGGACAACGTCGACTGCGCCATCCGGGGAGGTGGCGTGAAGGATGAATCCCTGGTCGCGAAGCACCTGGGCGACCTGGACTATTGGGTCTGCGCGGCGCCGCGGTACCTGGAGCGCCACGGCACGCCGCACCACCCGTTGGAGCTGGCCGGCGCGTCGCATGCGATGGTGAGCTACTTCGCGTCGCCGAGCGGCAAGCCGCTCCCCTTCACCTTCCAGCGCGGCGAGGAGCGGCTCCAGGTCCAGGGCCGCAGCCAGCTGCTGCTCAACGAGACCAACGCGTACCTGGGCGCCGGGCTCGCGGGCCTGGGCGTCATGGTGGCCCCGCGTTTCGTGGTGGAGCCCTACCTGGCCACGGGCGAGCTGGTGCCCGTGCTGGAGGGATGGCGCCCCGAAGCCCGCCCCATCTTCCTGGTCTACCCACCCGCGAGGCAGCGGGATGCCGGCCTGCGCGTGTTCATCGACTGGGTGCTGGAGCTGTGCGCGAGCCGGACGAACGTCTGGCGGCGTGACGGACAGCCGTGACCGCCTCACGTCGCCCCGACGGTGGGGTTGCGTCCACATCGCGAGCACGGGAGCCTCCCGGGATGACCTCTCATCGCTCCGTCGCGGCAGGCCTCATCCTGGGAGTGTCGGGATGTGCCGGCGTCCCGCAGGCGCCTCCTGCCACCACGGCCACCGTTCGCTTCAGCACCCAGGTGCATTTGAGGGACTGCGACATCGTGGCCACGGCGCGTCCCCTGGCGGATGCCCAGGCGGTGGACTGCGGTGTCTCCCGGAGCAGCGAGGAGCGGCTGAAGGCGCGGTCCTGCGTGGAGGCGGCGGAGGCGGCTGGCAAACCCTTCATCGCCATCTTCCACCTGCCTGGCATTGACTCCGCCATCTCCCAGGCCCTGATCCGCTCCGCCACGGGAGAGCGGTTCCAGCTCTGGTACGACAGCGATCCGGGTGGAGGCAACGGCCGCTACCGGTCATACATCAGCCGCAAGGCCTGCGAGCGCTTCGCGCCCGATGCGAATGACGAGGCGGCCCTGCGCTGCGAATCACAGACGGACGCGTTCGGAACAATCGTCTGCCGCGGCACGGAGTACTCCCTGGGTCCCCCTCAATCCGCGGCCGGCCTGGTGTGCATGCGCGATGACCGTTACATCCCCGGCATCTACTTCTGCGACCGGCCCCAGGAATCGAAGGCCCCCATCGACGCGGACTTCAAGCCCGTGCCGCCAGGGACTTCCCTCGCCTGCATCGTGGAGTCGGAGAGCTCCTTCCATTGCGCCTCCTCGCCACGGATGGGCGGCATCCTCGGCCTCCGCTGGCAACAGGACCCGCCCCCGGAGGCGTCTCCGAAGGGCGGTCCCTGACCGCGTCTGAGCTCATTGGCCCGTCAGGCCTTGGCGCCCTTCGGGGCCTCGTGCTCGTCGCGGCCGTGCGCGGTGGCCACGGGGCTGGTCGCCTCCACGGCGGAGAAGGTCTCCAGGATCTTGTACGTGTGGCTGGCGCCGCGCGGCACGAGCCAGGAATCCCCCGGGTTGAGCAGGAGGGTCTGCCCCTCCAGGTGCAGCTCCGCGCGGCCCTTGAGCACGAAGCCCACGGTCTCGTAGTCGCGGGTGCTGGCGGGCTTGGCCTCGGCGGGCGGCTCGTCCTCCCACATCCGCATGGCCACACGGACGCCGGATGCGAGGTACTTCTGGCCCATCTCCCCCTTGGGGGAATGGCGGCTCTCGACCTTCTTCACGCTGGTGTCGCCCATGTTCGCCTCTCCTTGGGGGGCGGCATGCGGTGCCGCGCTCCTCCTGGGAGAAGGTAGGGAAGGCCCCGGCCCATGGCGGAACGCGTCGCGACGGCCGCCCGCCTGCCCTGCGTCCGAAAAGACGAAAGCCCAGCCTCCCTGGGGGAGACTGGGCTTCGAGGACTCACCACTGGGGGTGAGTCGAAGGTTCGGCTAGCTCAGGCTGCGCGAACGTTCTGCGCCTGCAGGCCCTTCGGGCCCTTGGTGACTTCGAACTCCACCTTCTGGCCTTCAGCCAGGGTGCGGAAGCCATCCATGTTGATCGCAGTGTGATGGCAGAAAACGTCCTCGCCATTGTCCTGCGCAATGAAGCCGAAACCCTTCGCGTCGTTGAACCACTTCACGGTACCGAATGCCATTGTGAGTCTCTTCTCTTTCTCTGCTCTGAACAGGTGACAGGCTCGCGCCTTCCACCGGTGCCGGAACGAACACCGCCCCGCCACGCCGGGCACTCTACCCACTTCCTGCGGGAACACCACTCCTGAGGGTGGAATCTCGCCGGAAGCCGTCCTTCACCCGACACAGCGGGTGTAGTCGAGGCCCGGCATAAGAACCTCCGGTGCCCCCCAGGGCATTCCCGAGGACTTTCCGGGGGCCTTCACATTTCTTCACCGCCCCCGGGCGTGGGCTTCACACCCGCCTTCTACCTTGAGCTCCGTCAGAAACGACACGGGCCCGCCTGGTCGGCGCCCGGCCTGCTTCCTGGAGCCAAGCACATGTTCGGATTCCTCTTCGGTACCGCCTGCCTCGCCGGTCTCTTCGCCACCCTGCGCCGGGGGCGCTACGGCTACGGCCACCATCATCATGGCCGTGGGGGCCGCTGGAGCACGCGCCCCCGGCTGCGCTGGCTCTTCGAGCGGCTGGAGACGTCGCCCGGCCAGGAGAAGGTCCTCGTGAAGGCCGTGGAGAGCGTGCGCGAGGCCTTCGCGAAGGTGAAGGACCAGTGGGGCCCCAGCCGCACGTCGCTCGCGGGCTCGCTGCGCGGGGAGCACTTCGACGGCGCCATGCTGCGCGAGCTGTTCAGCCGCCACGACGTGGCGCTGGAGACGCTGCGCAACGCCGTGCAGGACGCCCTGTCCCAGGTGCACGAGGCGCTGGAGCCCAACCAGCGCCGCGAGCTCGCGGACATCATCGAGCACGGCTGGGGCCACGGCTGGCGCGGCGAGGGGCACGGCTGGCACGGCCGCCGCTGCGGCGGGTACGGCCGCTGGGGTGGCCGCCCCCACAACGATGACGGCCCCGCGTCCTTCGTCTGAAAAGCGCCCTGCCCTCTTCCCTGGAGATTGCCCATGAGACACCGTCTGCTCGTCGTCCTCCTCGCCGCGGGTGCCATCGGAGGCTACGCCTCCGGCTTCGCGAGCCTCGCCCGCCACCACCGCTCCGCCTGCCACCGGGGTGACTGGGGCGGCCCCACCTACCGCAACGGGATGCCGCCGTACTGGGACTGGCACGCGCGGCAGCCCCAGGGCACCTCCGGCCCCGCCGACGCACACGGAGCGCGTTAGGA
>NZ_RAWK01000242.1 GCF_003612165.1 Corallococcus aberystwythensis
GGGAGTGGGCGGGCCATGCGGCCCGCAAGCCTACGCCGGGCCGGGAGTCTCGTCCCAGGGGGCGCCCAGCCATGCCTGGAACGCGGCCTTCTGCGCGTCCGTGGGGCGCTCCACGCGCTGCAGCCACGCGGCGTCCGCGGGCTTCTGGCCCAGCACCACGGGCACCTCCAGCAGGCGGTCGCGGCGGAACAGCGTCACCCGCACGGTGTCGCCAGGGCGCTTGTCCTCGCAGCGGGCGATGAGTCCCGCGCCGTCCACGCGCCAGCCGTCCAGCGCCACCACGTCGTCCTCCGGGTACAGGCCGGCCTCCAGCGCGGGCGTGCCCTCCGGCACGGTGGAGAGCGTGGAGGAGCCGCGCAGGGTGACACCCAGCCAGCCCTTGGGCCTGGGCTCGGCCTTGAGGCGCGGCGGCGTGCCGCCCTTGTCGTTGGGGGCTTCCCGCACGCGGAAGCACACCTCCAGCCCCACGTGCGCGAAGACGCCGTAGTCCAGGTCCTCCGTGGAGCGCACCGCCCGGTCGAAGAAGGGCGTCAGGTCCACGCCCGCCACCTCGCTGGCGGCCCGCTCCACGCCGTCCTCCGGGACGCCCGAGCCGTCGCCATGGCGTTGCCACAGCAACCGCATGACGTCATCCAGGCACTTCGCGTCGCGGGTGGCGCGGCGCACCTCCAGGTCCAGCAGCGCGCACACCACCTCGCCCTTCATGTAATAGGAGACGGCGCTGTTGGTGGAGTGCTCGTCCGGGCGGTAGTGCTTCACCCAGCTGACGAGCGACGCCTCCGTGAGCGTCTGCACGCGGCGGCCCGGGGTGGAGTGCAGCAGGCTGAGCGTCTCACCCAGCCGGGCCAGGTAGCGCGGGGGGGACATCAGGCCCGCGCGGCGCACGAAGAGGTTGTCGTAGTAGGCGGTGCCGCCCTCGAAGGCCCACAGGAGCGAGGTGTAGTTCTCCTGCGAGTAGTCGAACGGCACCAGCGCGCGCGGCTTCACCCGCTTGATGTTCCACAGGTGGAAGTACTCGTGCGCCACCAGCGTGAGGAAGTCCTCCCAGCCCCGGTGCGAGGACAGGCCCGTGCGGGGGAAGAGCAGCGCGGTGGAGGCCTGGTGCTCCAGGCCTCCGCGGCCCTTGTCGGTGAGGTAGACGAGGAAGAGGTAGCGCTTGAGCGGCAGGCCTTCGTACATGCGCGCCTGGGTCTCGCAGATGCGCTGCATGTCCGCGCACAGCCGCTCCGGGTCTGGCACGCTGTCGCCCCACACCACCACCTCATGCGGCACGCCCGCGGCGGTGAAGGTGAGCGGCGTGTGCGGGCCCACCTCGAAGGGGCTGTCCACGAGCGTGTCGTAGTCCGGCGCGTGGACCGTGGCCCCTTCCGAGTCCAGCGCGCAGAAGGTGCGCCAGCCAGGGGGCGCGTCCACGGTGACGTGGTGGGGCAGGGCGCGCGTGCCCTCCGTGTAGAGGAACACCGTGGCGCCGTTGAAGTAGGCGTGGCTGCCGTCCAGGTGGCTGGTGCGCACGGACAGCTCGTTCGCGTAGACGCGGTAGCGCAGGGTGACGGCCTGGCCCTTGGCGTCCACGCGCCAGGTGCGCTTGTCCACACGGCGCACCGGCAGGGACTGGCCGTCCGGGCCCCACGCGGTGACGTCCTGCACCTGACGGGCGTACTCGCGCACCAGGTAGCTGCCCGGCGTCCACACCGGCATCACCGCGTCGAGCACGTCCGGCCCGGCGGGGAAGGCGGCCTCCACCTCGAAGAGGTGCGCATGCGGGCGGGGCATGGCGACGTGGTAGCGGACGGCGAGCGACATGGACTTGGGGCCTTTCTTCTGGGGACCGCGGGGTTACTTCGCCTTGACGAGCACGGCGCCGAAGAAGCCGTCGGTGCCGTGGGTGTGCGGGGCCAGCCGCAGGAAGGGGCCGGGCCCCAGCTTCGCGCCCAGCTCCGCGCCCAGCACCTCCGCCACGGGGCGCACGCTGAAGTCGGGGTGCTTGGACAGGAAGTCCTCCACCACGTTCTCGTTCTCCTCGCGCAGCACGCTGCACGTGCCGTAGATGAGCCGGCCGCCGGGCTTCACCAGCATCGCGAAGCGCGCGAGCAAGGCCTTCTGCCGGCCCACGTGCATCTCCAGGTCCTCGGGGCTCAGGCGGTAGCGGGCGTCCGGCTTGCGGCGGAAGGTGCCGGTGCCGCTGCACGGCGCGTCCACCAGCACGCGGTCCGCCAGGCCCTTGAGCGGCGTGAGCGCGGCGTCCGCGTCCGGGCCTTCATGGGGGATGATCTGCGTGCGCACGTTGTGCACGCCGGCGCGGCGCGCGCGCTTGCGCAGGTCCTCCATGCGGCCCTCGTCCACGTCCAGGGCGTGCAGGTCGCCGCGGTTCTTCATCTGCGCGGCCAGCTGAAGCGTCTTGCCACCCGCGCCCGCGCACGCGTCCACCACGCGGGTGGGCGGCGCGTCCACGAGCATGCCCAACAGCTGGCTGCCTTCGTCCTGGATCTCGAACCCCCCGTCCTTGAAGTCCTGGAGGGAGAAGAGGTTGAGCCGCGTCTCCATCACCAGGCCGAAGGGGGACAGGGCCGTGGGCTTCGTGGACTCCACGTCCTCCGCGGCCAGGCGCTCCTGGAGCTGGGCGCGGTCGCCCTTGAGCGTGTTGGCGCGGACGATGAGCGGGGCGCGCTCGTTCATGGCCTCGGCGGCTCTCGCGGCGTCCTTGCCGAAGACGGCGCGGAAGCGGTCCGCGAGGAAGTCCGGCAGCGACGCGGCGATGGGGAAGCGCTTCGCTTCCGGCAGGGCGTCCAGCTCCGCGGCGGCGTCCGGCAGGCGGTCGAGCACGGACATGTCCGGGCCGGTGAGCCCGCTGGAGCGCGCGACGTAGGTGGGGTCCTCGCCGTGGAGGATGCGGGACGCGGCCAGCCGCATGACGTCCTGGCGCGTGGGGTCCAGCGCGTCGAACTTCCGGTGCGACTTCTCCAGGAGGAAGTCCACGGTGCGCTGGCGGCGCAGGAGCGCGTAGACGCGCTCGGCCACGGCACGGCGCTCGGTGGAGTAGAGGGCCGTCTTGCGGCGCAGCACGAACTCCAGGGCGCGGTCGGACAGGCGGCCCTCGCGACGCACGCCGCCGTAGGCCTCCAGACACGCCTGGAGGACCAGGTCCTCGCGCAGGGGGCGGTTGGGGTTGGGGCGCGCGCGTTCGTGCTGGGCGCGGCTCATCTTCGGTTTGTCGGCGCGTCCCTTGGCGTCCTTGCGCTTCTTCGGAGCGCCAGGGCGGGACGTGCGGGGCCCGCCGGACTTGGGGGCGCCGCCGCGGGAAGGTCCAGGCTTGCGAGTCGTGGCCATGTCGGATGGGCCTTTGCATCCCCCGGGCCGCGTTGACAAGCGGGGAACGCAAAAGACGCCCCCGGAAGGCCCTGGAGGGACCGGCCGGAGGCGTCTGGGAGCCACTTCAGGGGGCTTTTCGGGGCCTGCGGTCCGCCTCCTGGCCCGGCGGGGGCCGGACTGGTCCGACAGTCGGACCAGCTGGTGCGGGCCGCTCCTGGCCCTGGGGAGGGCCGGCGGGGCCGAACTGGTCCGACAGTCGGACCAGTCAGGGCGGTGCGCCTCCGGGGAGGGCTCGGCGGTCCGGCGCCGATGGCGTCCAACTGGTCCGACAGTCGGACCAGCTGGTGCGGTGCGCCTCCGGGGAGGGCTCAGCGGTTCCGGCGACGGCGGCGCACGAGGCCGGCGATGACGGCCGCGGCGGCGGGAATCAGTGCGGCGGACGGACCGGCGGCGCAGCCCCCGCCCCCGTTCGAGTCATCCGCAGCCCCCGGCGTGACGCCCGGCGTCGTGGGCGTGGCCGGAACCTCCGGGCGGGGGTCGGGGTCGGACGGCGTGGTACCAGGGTCCTCCCCGTTGCCCGAGCCCGTGCCGGGGTCGGTGGTGCCGCTGGACGTCACGGTGACGACGGTGGTGGCCGTCAGCGGAGCGGCGCCCTGGGCGGTGGCCGTGGCCGTCACCGTGTAGGTGCCGGCCTGGGCGAAGGCGTGCTGGACCTGCGCACCTTCGGCCGTGGCGCCATCGCCGAAGTCCCAGGTGACGGTGGCGTTGGCCTGGGAGAGCGTCGCGGTGAACGAGGCTGTGTGGGGCGCGGCGCCACTGGCGCTGTCGACGGCGACGTTCAGCGTGCCCTGCGGCTGTTGCGGCTGCGCGGGCAGCGTCTTGGACAGGGTGAACGAGTCCAGGGTGCCGCCGTCCGTCTTCACGAGCTTCGCGGTGAGGGTGCCCTCCACGACGTCCACGTCCAGGAAGCCATGAGCTGCGTCGTCGCGGATGACGCTCCACGACGGGCGAGAGGTGGCGAACTCGCGCAGGGTGGCGCCGCCGCCGCCGACGACGAGGTAGGGGATGCCCGTATCGTTCTTGCCGGCCTCGGCGTCACCGAGCATGGGCTTGCTGCGCTCGTAGTCGTGGTCATGGCCGGTGAGGACCAGGTCCACGCCGTACTTCTCGAACAGGGGGCCGAACTGGCGGCGCATGGTGAGCTGCGAGCCGTGCTCGCCGCTGGACCAGGACGGGTGGTGGAAGAAGACGACCTTCCACGGCTGCGTGGTGGCGGCCAGGTCCTTCTCCACGAACGCCTTCTGCGCGGCGAGCGTGCACTTGCTCGCGGACGCCAGGCCCACCGCGCAGTTCGAGTCGATGGACACGAAGTGCACGTGCCCCCAGTCGAACGAGTAGTAGCGCTCCGAGCCCTCCGCGTTGTTGGTGGGCAGGTAGAGGTTGTCCAGGTAGGGCTGGGCCTCGTTGGTGACGTACTCGTGGTTGCCGGGCGTGGCGAACATGGGCACCTGCGCGAGCAGGGCGGCCATGGGGGTGAAGAGGTTGGTCTGGAACTCGGCCTCGGTGCCGGACGCGTAGGCGTTGTCTCCCAGGGCAACGAAGAGCTCCGGCTTGTTGGCGAGCATGGAGGCGGCGACCTTCTTCTGATCGCTGCCGCCCGTGCCGAAGTCGCCCACGGCGCCAAAGTGCACGCGCCGCGTGCCGGGCACGGGGGCGGTGCTGAACGTCTTCGCCGGGGTCGTCTCACCGCACGCGTCCACGGAGTACGTATAGGAGGTGCCGGGAGTCAGGCCGGTGAGGACCACGGCGTGGATCTTCGCGGTGGCCGAGGACTTCGCCGTCTGGCTGGCCGTGCCCACGCCGTAGCGCACCTGGGCGCTGGAGCAGCTCGAGGAGAGCCGGAACGCCACGGTGGCGGTGTCGGGGCCCACCTTCTGAAGGTAGGGATCACGCGGCAGGGCGAGCGCGTCACCCGAGGCGAAGCCACCCACGAAGAGGGCAGCCAGGGCAGCGAGCGATAGAGACTTCGTCCGGTCCATGATTCCTCCGGCCCGAGACATTCGGGACGGAGGGCAACCGTTCATCGCTCAACGATCATCCGGAAATCAGGCGTCAGGGAGTAGGCAGGGGAGCGGGCGTTGGCTGCGGCGGAAAGGCAGGCGAACGGGCCTGCGTCGCATGTTTCAGGGAAGAGGCGCAGGGGGCGCCTTGCGGAGTCCGAGGGCTGCGTTACCCCTGAAGACATGACCGGAGTCCACTCCCAGACCCGTGAGTACACCCTCCCCGAGGGCTGCCCCGTGTGCGAGTCGGACCTGCCGGTGCGCGTGACGGCGACCGGTCCGAACGCGGTCTGTACGCACTGCGGCTGGATGGGCCGCCCCTTCATCACCGTGACGCACGACGGCCTGCGCGTGTCGTACGACGACGCCGCTCGGGCCTGAGCAGGGACTTGCTTGATGGATGTCCTGACGTTGTCCCTTGAGCGCGTGACGGATGGGCGGAGCCTTGAGCTGGATGGCATCCGCTTTTCGGAAGTGGCCTTCGTGCGGATCGGCATTGACGGCGAAGAGCTCCAGAGCCGTCCCCAGTTCAGCGATGCCCTGGTGGTCTTCGATGAGCTGGAGAAGAGCGCGACCGGCTCCGGCCGCTATTTGATCTTCACGTGCGCCTGCGGCATCGCGGAGGACGGCGGGTGGGAGGGCGTGGAGGTGGACCTCGACGACTCGACCGTGCGATGGACGTTGGAGGTGGCCTCGGAGCCCATCCGCTTCGTCTTCGACCGAGCGCTCTACGTGTCGGAGATCAACGGGTTGCGAAGACAGCTCGCGCATGAAGCCTTGCCGCTGGCTCCGCGCGGCGTCGTGTTTCCAGAGGGCTTCCGTCGGTCATGAGAAAGCCCGGGCCAGCGCATCCCTCGCGCCAACCCGGACTTCAATCCCAAGCACGTGAACCCGTGGCCTACGGCTTCTTCACGTCGTAGGACACCAGCTCCTCCGTGCGCTCACCCTCTTCGCGGACCTTGCCCACGCCGGGAACCAGCCAGTAGAGGCGCTGCTTCTCCTCCTTCACCTCGCCGCTCTTGTTCAGCTTGTCGCGCTGGACCTTGATGGCATTGGTGAACGTGCCCGCGGGCGTCGTCACCGTGACGCACGACGGCCTGCGCGTGTCGTACGACGACGCCGCGCGGGCCTGAGCGCCGGGCGGTTCTGTCAGGCAAGCTGCGCCACGGACGACCACTCCTGGGAGGAGGCGCGGTGGCGATTGAAGGCAAAACACGGCGACGGTTGCTCGGGTTCCTGGACCGGAAGGACTGGAACCGTGTGGAGGTGCTCGTCTTCACCCGGATGAAGCAGGAGGGCTTCGGCTTCCTGATGGAGCTGCTGGAGACGGGCGGGGCGAATCCCCGGCAGCTGCACAACGCCCTGTTGATCGCGGTCCGGATTCGGGGATGGGACCTGGACCGGTTCAACCGGACCCTGCTGGCGCTGCGCGACTCCGAGGACATCGTGGTACGCGCCCGGGTCTGGCATTTGCTGACGTTCCGCGACGGGAAGACGCCATTGCTGGAGGACCTGCCCCTGCTCAAGCGCCGGGAGGACGCGCTCCTGGACGCCATCCAGGCGCACCGCAAAGGCCGCGAACTGGAGACGCCGTGTCCCTACTGCGAAGGGCGGCTGGAGGTCCGCGCCACGGTCCTGGAGCGTCCCTTCACCCGCTTCGATGTCACGTGTCCCTGTGGAAGGTGCACCTGCTCGCTGAGAGGCATGGCGCCAGGCGTGCTCGGAAACGGACAGTAGGTTCCGCGAGGAGGCACGCGATGGAAGCGGACAGGGGCGAAGTGCTGTCGAGACAGTCGAATGTGGCCGGGGTGTGCCTACCGGGGACGTGCCCATGATGAAGCCCCTGGAGTTTCCCCTGGCACGACGTGACCCGGTGGGAGGCTACACGCTGCATGGCCGGTGGTTTGACGACCCTTACGGCTGGCTGGAGCAGCGCGATTCCGGGGAGGCTCAGGCGTGGATGGCGGCACAGGAGGCCGTCACGCACTCGGTGCTGCGCGCGGTGCCGGGACGCGAGCGGCTGCGGGACCTGGTCGCTCGCTCCGCGCGCCATGCCCGTTGCTCCCCGCCCATCCTGGCCGGTCCTTCTGGACGCGAGTTTGTCTGGAGGGCGGACGCCAGCGACGACAAGCCCCGGCTCATGTTCCGGCGAGGGAGGGATGCGCCGCTCGAGACAGTGCTCGACCCCAACACCTGGGCGGACACCGAGGCGCTGACCTTCGCCGTGCCGTCACCGGAGGGTGCGTACGTCGCGTTCGGAAAGGCTGTGGGGGGAACCCATGGCGCGTTGATCCACGTGCTCGACGTAGAGACCGGGAGACTGCTGCCGGACCGGCCGCGAGGCACGAGCCACACGTCGCTGGCCTGGAGGCCCGACGGGGCCGGGTTCTTCTATGCAGCGTGCCCAGAACCCGGCGAAGTCCCTCCGGGCGACGAGGCGCACTGGAATGCCATCTATGAGCACCGGCTCGGCTCGGATAGGCCGGCCCGGCGCATCTTCGGCGACAACCGGGTGAAGGAGTACTGGTGCACCGTCAAGGTCAGCGAGTGCCGCCGCTTCGCCGTGCTCACCAAGTGGGACTACGTGCACGCCAACGCTGTCTACCTCCTGCGCATCGAGGATGAAGCACTCATTCCGGTGGCACCGGAACCGCGGTCGCTCCAGCAGGTGCAAGTGATTGGCGAATCGCTGCTCATCCTGACGGATCGGGATGCACCGCGCGGCCGGCTGTGTGTCGCGTCGCTCACAGCGCCGACAGAGTGGCGGACGCTCATCCCGGAAGGGGAGGACACGCTACAGACGGTCGCCGGTGTCGGAGGCCGGCTCTACGCCGTCTATTCGCATGCGGCATCCCATCGGGTGAGCATCCACGCCGAGAACGGCACCTGGCTGCGCGGCCTCCAGCTGCCGGCCCTGGGTTCGGTGAACCGCAACGAAGGGGAGGGCATCGTCAGCGGCATCAGCGGTTCCTGGAGCGGCGGCGAGGTGTGGGTGAACTTCCAGTCGTACGTGCAGGCGCCTTCGGTCTACCGGTACGACTACTCGGAGGATCGCCTGACGCCGTACCACGTGCCCGACGTCGGACTTGACGCGTCCGAGTACGTGACAGAGCAGGTCTGGTACGAGTCGCTCGACGAAACGCGGGTCTCGATGTTCCTGATCCACCGGAAGGACCTGGTGCGTGACGGATGCCAGCCCGTGAGGCTGAGTGGCTACGGGGGCTTCAACATCTCCATGGAGCCGCGATTCACCGCGGTCAACGCCGCGTGGCTGCAATTGGGCGGTGTGCTCGCCTTCCCGAACGTGCGGGGTGGCGGCGAATATGGTCGTGCATGGCACGAGGCGGCCCTCAAGACGCGGCGGCAGAACGCCTTTGATGACTACATCGCGGCGGCGCGCTGGCTCGTCTCCGCTGGCTACACGACGCCTGCCCGGCTCGTTTCACGCGGCAACAGCAATGGCGGGTTGCTCGTCGCGGTCACCGCGATGCAAGCACCCGAAGCCTTCGGAGCCGTCTACTGCCGCGCCCCCGTCCTCGACATGCTGCGCTTCCCGAGGTTCAGCCACCTGGGCTCGGCGGTGGTCGAATACGGCTCGCCCGACGACCCGGTGGAAGGTGCATACCTCGCGGGCTATTCGCCGTACCACAATGTCCTGCCCGACCGTCGCTACCCCACGATGCTCTTCGCGTCGGCCCTGAATGATCAGGTCGCCCCGCCGCAGGACCCGCTCAAGATGGTCGCGAGGCTCCAAGCGGAGGGCACCCAGGGCGGACCCTTCATCCTCCTGCCGCTCCGGGACTCAGGGCACGGCGGCGGCACGACGCTGACGGCACTGGTGGAGCAGGACGTCGACGAACTCAGTTTCTACTGCCAGGCGCTGGGCGTAGTGCCGTGAGGTCCAGGGCCTCCAAGGTTGGGTCACAGTCACGAGGGACTTCGATGTGATGCGCTTCGTGTGCTGAAGGGAATCGTTGATGATCGCACCCGCACGCGCCGGACGTGGGGATTGGCGTACGCCGGTGCCAGGCGAATATGTGGTGATGTGAAGCCTGTTGAGTTTGCTCGGGGCCATGGAGATTCCGCATGCCCGCTCGCAGTTGGCGAAAGCTTGGTCTACTCCGTCTCGGAGGGGTGGGCGGTGGATGTCCATCGGATCGTCGTCCCTGGAGTCGGAACGAATCGCGAAGTACATCAGCAGGTTGAAAGCCGCTGGGGTAGCAAGAGTGAGATCTGAAGCGATAAGGGAGTATGTGGATTCTCTGCCGGCTGCTCCTCCGGAGTTCAGTGGGGAGCCGGATTTCGTGTTTCTTTGTGAGGTTGCTCGTCGAGTGGAGGCGGTTGTTGGGGTGGTGTCTGGCGATATGTGCTTTGCCCTTGCTGAGTTCCTATGTTTGAATGGAATTCGGTTTTCTGATGGTTTTGTTGTCAATGAATTCTGTGACTTGAATAGTTGCCTGGGGAGGGATGGGGCTGCGGCTGTTGCTTCAGCGGTTTCTGTGGGGTGTGGTAGCTGGTTGGATGTGAGTCGGGGTCCTGCTACGCCGGGCAGGAATCCTGAGAGCATGGGGCGGTTGTATGATGGTATCTCTGAAGCTTTCAGGTCGGCTCCAGGGGTTGTTCTGGGTTGACCTGGCCTGGGGCAGTAAACTCCCTCCGGGGAGTGAGTTGGAGGCGTCTCCAATCAGAAAGCCCGGGCCAGCGCTCCCTCGCGCCAACCCGGGCTCAATTCCATCCAGATGAATCAGGGGCCTACGGCTTCTTCACGTCGTAGGACACCAGCTCCTCCGTCCGCTCACCCTCTTCGCGGACCTTGCCCACGCCGGGAACCAGCCAGTACCTGCGCTGCTTCTCCTCCTTCACCTCGCCGCTCTTGTTCAGCTTGTCGCGCTGGACCTTGATGGCGTTGGTGAACGTGCCCGCGGGCGTCGTCACCGTGACGTCCTTCTCCAGCACCTTCCAGACGTAGGTCGGGTCCTTCCCCTCCGTCCCGCCCGCGGAATAGGTGATCAGCTCGCGCACCTTGTCCTGGTGCTCCCAGGGCACGGAGGTCGGCGTCGCCGCCAGGGACTTCATCATCGCCGGGGACCAGGTTGTCGCCTTCGAGGCCACCCCGTCCAGGATGTCCTCCTCGCGCAGACGCACCACCACGCCGGTCGTCAGCTCCAGCTGCCAGGAGTTCTCCTCGTAGACCGTGCCCGTCTGCGTGCGGTCCTGCTTGCTGTGCACCTTGACCGCCGTCATGGCCGTGCCCGGCACCGTCTCCGGCCCCTGCACCGTCACCACCTTGTTGAAGACGCCTTCCACGTCATCGGTGATGCGGTAGGTCCAGGTGGAGCCCGTGGTCAGCGGCCACAGCGTCGTCATTTCCGCCTGCGGATCCGGCTTCGTGCCGCCGCCCGTGTTCGGGTCCACCGGGTTGCCCGGGAGGTCCACCGAGCCGTCCGGGTTCGTCGTGGGCGCGCCCGGATCATTCCCCGTAGGCAGGCTGCCCCCGCCGCCACCACAGGCCGCCAGGGCCCCACACGCCGCGAACAGCACCGCCAGCTTCCTGAACTTCATACCGTCTCCTCCCGCGCGCCCTTCGCGCTCACCGCCGTCCACCGCAGCCCCCGCAGGGGCGCGCCTTCCGTCCGTCCCAACGCCGCCGCCAGGCTTCCCGGCTCCGGCTCCTCCACTTCCAGCTCCACGCGCCGTGCGGAGAAGTCCAACGCGCAGCTCTTCACCAGCACGTTGCGCTCCCCCAGCGCCGTCCTCAGCGTGGCCTCCGCGCGCACCAGGTCGTCCGCCTGCGCGGACACCACCAGCCGCTGCTTCGCCTCCTTCGTCGCCACGGCCTTCTTCTCGAACAGGTCCAGCACGAAGAGCAGCACCGCCACGAACATCGTGCCCACGAACGCGAGCACCAGGTTGCCGTGGCCGCACGCCATGCCCAGGCCAATCACCAGGAACAGGATGGCCGCGTCACGCGGGTCCTTCAGCCCCGAGCGGAACCGCACGAACCCGCCCAGGCCCACCAGCCCGAACGCCTTCGCCACGCTGTTGCCAATCACCGCGGTAATCACCGCCGCCGCCGCGCAGAGGAGGATCTGCGCCTGCACCATCTCCACCTTCGGCAGCGGCTTGCCCAGAATCAGCCGCCACGGCCGCGACGACAACACCGCGCCAATCAGCGCCGACGCCACCAGCCGGGGGAGGATGGCCCCCATCGACAGCGCCTGCAGCTCCTGCTCCACGTCCTGGAACAGCGCTCCGAACGGACCCTCCATGGGCGTCATGCCTCCTGCCGCCCGGCGTCCACTCCCGCCGTCTCCACCACGGACCGCGCCGGCCGCTGCGCCCCCTCCATCACCCGCGCCTGCGCCACCACCGCGTACGCGTTGCGAAGGACGGGCATCTTCCCGGCCTGCTCCTCCAGGATGCGGTCCAGCAGCGCCCGCGTCTCCGCCACCAGCGGCAGCCCCTTCATCGACGACACCACCGTCGCCGGCCACCGGCGCGCCGCGGAGGCCCGCAGCTTCCACGCGCGCGGACAATCCATCCCGTCCACGGAGTCCAGCGCCTCCTTCGTCAGCGCCGCGCCCCGCTCACGCATCTCCCAGGCGCGCGGCGTGTCCACCCCGGTCAGCGAGCGCAGCACCAGCTTCAGCGCGCCCTTCTCCAGTTGCTCGCGCAGCCCCACCGCCACCGGCGTCTCCAGCCCCGTGGTGCTCTTGAGCACCGCCAGCCGGTCGTGAGGAATCAGCGCCTCGCGCAGCGCCTCCGCGCGCTCCGAGTCCAGGCCGCCCAGGCTGCGCGCCACCTCCGAGTACAGCTTGCGCTGCATGCCCGCCTCGCGGACCACCCAGGACTCCTCGGTGTCCACGCCCGCCAGGCCCAGCAGCACCGCGGACAGGTGACCGTCCTTCATGCCCCGCTCGCGCAGCGCCCACGCTTCCGGCGAGTCCTGGCGCTTGAGCCCCTCCAGCACCGCCTCCGGCGCCTGCGCGTACAGCCGCTGCCGCAGCGCGTGCGAGCGCGGGGACGTCACGAAGCCCAGCCCTTCGGCCACGTCCGCCGGCACGCTCGCCGACAGCACGTCGCGCAGCGTCCACGCCGTGTCGTCATCCAGTCCGTTCAGGCTGCGGGCCACGAGCCCCGGCAGCCGCTCCGCGTACGCCAGCCGGCGCTGGTGCGAGGCCAGACCCGGGATGCCGTTGAGCAGCCACGCCGCCAGCTGCGGCTCGCGGGCCTCCAGGGCGTCCACCGCGTGGAAGAAGCGCTCCTCCACGTCGTCCACCGACGCCACGCCCGGAGGCGGCGGGGTAGGGGCGGGGACCAGCCGCTGCACCGGCTGCTCACGGCCCTCCAGCCGCGCGACCACGGCGTCCACCAGGCGCTGCTCCAGCACGCGCAGCGGCTGATCATTGTTCTCCAGGATGATCCACCGCGACGGGTCCTTCCGGGCCTGCGCCAGGAACGCCTCGCGCACGCGCACCGCCAGACCCGCGCCGACGAGCCCCTTGCGGCTGTCCGCGTCGTTCACCTTGCCGCTCTGCACCTTGCCCAGCCGCTTGCGCAGCCGCGCGAGGTCGGGGTCGACGTCCACCAGGATGACCAGGTCCGGCCACAGCCCCTGCGACGCCAGCTCGCAGGAGGGCAAGAGCTGCTCCTCCTTCAGGCCCCGTCCGCCGCCCGTCAGCGCGAGCTGCGAGTAGAGGTAGCGGTCGGTGATGCACACGTCGCCGCGCTTCAACGCGGGGGCGATGACCTCCTCCAACTGCTGCGCGTCGCGGGCCAGGTTCAGGAAGAACTCGGCGCGCGAACCCATCTCCAGGAGCCGCGCGTCGCGCGTCAGGTCCCGGATGCGCCGCGCGGTGGGCGACTGCAATTCGCCCCCCTCGCGCGCGTGCGCGACCTTGTAGCCCAGCCGCTTCAGCCGGGACGCGAGCAGGTTGGACAGCGTCGTCTTGCCGCTGCCGTCAATGCCTTCGAAATCGATGAACACGGTGCCCTAACCCCCTACGACCCCAACGCCACCTGAAGCGAAGGCATGCACCCGCGCCATGCCTTCCGCGAACTTGCTGTACGCCGCCGGGCCCCCCGGATTGAGGGCCGACAGCCACTCGGGCAGCTCCGCCCCGAGGTGCTTCACCTCCAACACCACCCGCGAGTCCTCCCACACGGGCATCCCCAGCCGCTCCACCGTCAACGCCGTGGGCGACAGGGCCAGCTCCGGCGAGACGGCGTGGAAGCCGATGTCCCGGTCCACCGTCACGCGCCACTCCTGCGACACCTGGTACACGTGCCGCCGGTACGTCACCGCCAGCACCGGGGACAGGCTGCCCCCCGCGATGAGCGGCAGGAGGCTCACGCCACCCTTGAGGGCCCGGCCCAGCTCCGAGCGGGGCACCCACACGCGCCGCTTCTGCGTGAGCCCGTTGCGCTCGCGCTTCACCTCCAGCACCACGCGCTCCCGGCCCGCCGCGCCCACGTCCGGCGAGTACTCCTTCGTCCTCACCTTGAGGCAGTCGTCCGGCGTGTTCAGCGCGCGCGCCGTCAGCGGAAACCCCGGCTTGTCGAAGTACACGGACACGATGCGCGTGGGAGGCGGCAGGACCCCGCCCAACTCCTGCGACAGCCGCGAGCACACCGCCTTGGCCTCCGAGGCCTCCAGCACGCGCTTGAACTCACGCCGCAGCTTCGTCACTTCGCCTTCAGCGAACGAGATCATCTCCAGTCTCCTCACCGGAAGCGGGTGGCCAGCTGCAATGACAGCTCGAGCGCGGGCGTCACGTCCCCCGGCCGGAGCGCCCGCTCCGCCTGGACCTGCGCCTTGAAGGAATCCGCCAACAACACGTTGAAGCCCCCCGTCACCGAATGCCCCTGTGCCTGGATTCCACCTTGCAACTGCAGTGCCTCCGCCCCCACCACCGGCTGCACCGCCCATCCCTCGCGGCCCACCGGCACCGTCCAGTAGGCCAGCACCGACTGCGAGCGGAACGGCCCCAGCGCCAGCCGGCCCATCGCCGCCTCACCCGTCAATGACAGCCCCCCGAACGTCAGCTCCGCGTCCGCCGCCGTCGCGTACTGCTTCGTCCCGTCAATCACCTGCGTCAGGTACGTGCTGGTGCCCAGCGTGAGGAACTTGAACGGGCGGAGGCTCAGCCGCGCGGAGCCGTCCTCGCTCAGCCGCTTCCCGGTGGCGTCCTCGCCGCCCTCGAAGAGGCCCGCGGACAGCTTCAGGCCCCAGGCCTCCTTGAGCCGCACCTCGCCCATCAGGCCCAGGCGCCGGCCGCCCAGCGCGTTCGTCTCCGTGAGGTAGTCCTCCACCAGGCCGCGCTCCTGGAGGGGCAGCCGCCACGCCGACTCCTGCGAGCGCTGGAGGAAGGGCGACTTGAAGCGGCCCGCGTACAGCCGCAGGTTCTTGCCGTCGTCGGCGAGCCGCACGAAGGCGTCCTTGAGGATGGTCTTGGAGGCGAGATCCGCGCTCACCTCCGCTTCCAGGTTGGACAGCGACGCGGCCACGCCCACGCGCGCCGAGTTGATGTCCAGGTCGCGCTCGTACTTCTGGCGCTCGTCCGCGGCGGCGCGCGCGAACACGCGGCCGAACACGCGGATGCGCTGCTCGTGCCCGCCCTTGTCGTCCACCTTGTCCGCTTCGGCCGGCGCCTCGCCCAGCGTGTCCGCCTTGGGGCCGGTGTCCTTCTTCTTCTTCTTGCCCGGCACCGCCGCGTCCGGCACCGGCGCGCCCGGCTCGCTCACCTGTTCCGGCGCACCCATGACGGGCCCTTGAGCGCCGCCCGGCATCGCCTGCGCCACCGCGCCGTCCAGCGCGTCGTCGTCCCCGGAGACCTCCAGCGGCTGATCCGCATCCGCCGCCGCGTCTTCGTCCGGTTCCGGCGCCGCGCCCGCGACCGCCGGCAGGCCCAGGAGGACCGCGAGGAGCAGTCCCCGCCGCCATCCCTTCTCCTCCAGCC
>NZ_RAWK01000243.1 GCF_003612165.1 Corallococcus aberystwythensis
CTCCGCCCCCGCCTCGCCCGCGAAGCGTCCGCCCGCCGCCGTGTCGCGCTTCTCCGCCGCCTCGCGCACGTGCAGCTTCCCGTCCAGGGGCAGCACGTCCAGCAGCACGTTGAGCGAACCGTCCTTGTTCACGAACGCGCTGCCCGCGCGCACCCAGATGCTCCCGCCCTTGCCCTCGCGGATGGAGAACACCGCCAACCGCTTCCCCGCCATCAGCATCGACACGCTTCCCCCTTCAGAATCCCGCGCCACCACGGCCCGGGCACCTCGCTGGCTCGACCGCCTGAGGTCGCGTCGGGGCTTGAGCAGTCCGCGTGCCAGCGGCGTGCGCCTCTGAAGTCACGTCAGCGCACCGTGCGGAGGTGCGCGCGGCGTCCACGCGCGGGGATGGGCGCGGATGCTCCAGTGCGGGTCTTGCGCGGTGAGAGACGCGGCGGAGTGAATTGTCGCAGCACTGCTGCGACAATTTGGGGACCTGGGCCACACGGGCCGCGCCTTGACGGGCCTGGGGTGACCTCCTAGAAGGGCCGGGCCCTTGGGTGCCCATGCCGGGCCTTCAAGAGGGAAGCCGGTGCGAGTCCGGCGCGGTCCCGCCACTGTGAACGGGTTGCCCTGAGGTCCAGGGCCGGAAGCCTCGGCTGTCACCACTTTCGCGTCAGCGGATGCGAAGGGAAGGTGGAGGGTTCCTTCCAGAAGGGCGCAGCGTGCGCCCACGTCTGGAGCCTGTCAGCCAGGAGACCTGCCCAGGGGTGCGGCAGCGGTGCTGCCGTCAGGCCTTCTCTCTTCGACGGAGGGAGCGGAAGGCGGAGCATGTGGCGCTCGCTTCTCGCCCGGACCGTCTTCGGTCTGGTGCTCAGCTTCCAGGGACTCGCCCGGGCCGGGCAGGAAACGCCTGCGCCCGACGAGCCGCCCCTCCCTGAGTTCGTCCTCCCCACCGTGGAGGTCATCGGCAAGGACGTCCCCGACGCTCCCGTCGACTCCGCTCAACGCCGCGACCCCACCGGCGCCATCACCGTCATCGATGCCCGAGAGCGTGCGGGTGAAGCGCGTGACACAGCTGAACTGCTCGGCGGATCCGCGAGCCTCGTCGTGCAGGACTCCGGTGGCTACGGACAGAGCAAGAGCCTGGTGGTTCGCGGCGCGTCCTCCAATGGCGTGCTTGTGTTCCTGGATGGGATTCCGCTCAACGGCGCGGGCGGCGTCGCGGACCTGTCGCTCATCCCTGTCGCGCTGCTGGAGCGGATGGAGATCCTTCGCGGCGCGGCCGGTGCACGCTACGGCGCGGGTGGCCTGGGCGGCGCCGTCAACCTCGTCAGCCGTGCGCCTTCGTCGCGGCTGCTCACCAGCGGAGAGGTCACCTACGGCAGCTTCGACACCGTGATGGCGCACGTCGCCGCGTCGGGCGCGCTGCTCGATGGCCAGGCGTTGGTGCTGCTGCACGGTGGCCGTTCTCAAGGGGACTTCAGCTACCGCGTGGATGAGCTGCCCGCGCTGGATGACAACCCGCTCACGCAGGAGGTGCGCACTCGCAATGACGCTCGCGGTGGTGGTGCGCTGCTGAAATACCGGCACGGCCTGGACGGTGGCGGACGCGTGGACGTGCTCGCGGAGCTGTCGCTGGAGGACCGCGCGCTCGCGGGCACCGTGCAGAACCCCACCGCGTCCCGCCGTCAGGACCAGACGCGCCTGTCACTGGGGGCTCGCTGGGGACGGCCCTTCGGCGACACGGGTGAGGGCAGCGCTCGCGGTTTCTTCCGTCGCGACTGGTTGGACGTCACCGGCGGCACCAGCGGCGTGGATTCCGGCGCGCAGCGCTACACGGTGGGCGGCGTGGAGCTGGAGGGGCGCGTGGTGCTGGGCCGCAACGCGCTCGCCGTCACGCTCGCCGGGTCGTCGGAGTCCGTCACGCAGGCGGTGGGCGGTCAGGCCGCATCGTGGTGGCGCGCGAGCGTCATGGCCATGGACGAACTGTCCCTGTTCTCCGAGCGCCTGAAGCTCGCGCCTTCGCTGCGCGTGGAGCGCGTGGGGCACTACTCGCTCCTGTCGCCCAAGCTGGGCGCGAGCGTGGACCTGGGCCACGGCTTCGGCGTGCGCGCCAACGCGGGCCAGTCCCACCGCGCACCTTCGTTCCTGGAGCTCTACATCCGTCAGGGACTGCTCCTGCCCAACCCGGAGCTCAAGCCCGAGCGCGCCCTCTCCGTGGACGCCGCGGCCCTGTGGCGCGACGACGTGTGGAGCGTCACCGCGGGCGGCTTCGCGGCGGTGTACGAGAACCTCATCGCCTACGAGCTGTACCCGCCGAATCTCGCGAAGCCCTACAACTTCGCCGCCGCTCGCGTGTGGGGCGCGGAGGTGGAATTGGAGGCCCGGCCTCGTACGTGGCTCACCGCGACCAGCAGCTATGCGTGGACCCGCACGCAGAACCGCTACGGCGACCCTCGCTACTTCGGCAAGGAGCTGCCGTACCGCCCTCGCCACAAGTGGGTGGGCCGGCTGCGCGTGGGGCCGGATTGGCTCAACGGCCGCACGGAGGTGCTCGTCCAGTCCGCGCAGCTGATCAACCGCGTGGGCGAAGCGCGCCTGTCCCTGCCTTCGCGCACCTGGGTGAGCGTGGGGGCCTCCAGCACCTTCCTGCACCGGCCGGACCTCACCGTGTCGTTCGACGTGAAGAACCTGCTCGATGCCCGGACCGCCGACTACACCGGCATGCCGCTGCCCGGCCGCGCCGCCTACGTGACGCTCGCGGTGTCGCTCGACCCTTCCCCCTCCGAGGACTCCCATGTCACGTCCCCTCCTTGATGCGCGGCTCACGCTGCTGCTGTCGTCCCTGGCGGCGGCGCTCCTCACCGGCTGTCCGGAGGAGAAGGTCCTGTGCACGTCCGGTCTGAACGTCTGCGGCGCCGAATGCGTGGACCTGCAGGGCGACCCTTCGAACTGCGGCGCGTGTGGCGCTGCCTGTGGAGCAGGGGAGGCATGTCAGGCGGGCGTGTGTGGATGCCAGTCGGGCACGGAGGTGTGTGGTGACGCGTGCGTCGCGCTCGCGAGTGACCCGCTGAACTGTGGCGCTTGCGGCGCCGCGTGCCCGTCCGGGCAGGTCTGTGAATCCGGCACCTGCCGCGAGGGCTGTTCCGCCGGTGCGGAGCGCTGTGGTGACAGCTGTGTGGTCCTCTCGAATGATCCGCTCAACTGCGGCGCGTGCGGCGCGGTGTGCCCGGATGTGCAGTCCTGTCACTCGGGCCGGTGCATGTATGACGTGGTGACGGCCTGCTTCACCAACGGGCAGCTCGTGGGCATCCAGGCGGGGACGGACCGGATGGGGCCCCGGCGGCAGTTCGGCTCGGGCGTGCAGGTGCTGGCGGCGTGGGATGGCGTGGTGCTGGCGGCGGACGCGGCGCGCTCGGTGCTGTCGCAGGCTTCGGCGGGGGCTCTGGGAACGCTGGTGGAGGAGGACTCGCTGGGCGCGGTGGCGGCTTCGCCCAATGACATCCTCGTGGACCCTCCGTATGTGTATGTCCTCGACTCCGTGAACAACACGCTCCAGGTGCTCAAGCAGGAAGGGGCCGCGCAGGGCGGGGGGTTGGGATTGCGCACGGTGGGGCAGGTGAACCTGGGCGCGAACACCAGCCCGCAGGTCATCGCGAAGCGCGGCGACACGTTCTACATCCCGCTCTTCGGCACGGCCGGCTCCGACTTCAAGCAGGGCAACGCCGTGGCCCGCGTCAGCGTGAGCGACCCCGAGCATCCCCGGCTCGTGGACACCGTTCCGCTCACAGGCCTGGACCTCAAGTCCTTCGACGGCGGGACGACGATGGCGCTGCCGTATGCGGCGGCGGCGGTGGACGCGGGCGTCTACGTGGCGCTCACCAACTTGAACCCCGCGAATGACTATCTGCCCAACGGGCCCGGGATGCTCGCGCGCATCGACCCGGCGGATGGCGGGGTGCAGGCCATCGACCTGGGCGCGAAGGACTGTCTCAACGCGGGCGACGTGCAGGCGGTGGGCGACCAGCTGGTGGTGAGCTGCCTGGGCGAGGCCGTGTTCGACACCGCGAGCGGCTACCGCGCGAAGGCCGTGCGCGCGACAGGGCTGGTGCTGGTGAAGGATGACAAGCCCGTGGCGTCGTATGCGCTGTCGCCGGGGTGCACGGGTGGCCCGGAGAACGGCTGTGACCTCGCGGTAGGAGGACGGCTCGCGGTGGTGGGCAATGCCGTGTACGTCACGGACGTGAACGCGGGCCGCGTGTTCGTGGTGGAGGTCCGCGATGGCCAGTTCGTTGAACGGCGCGGCAACTCCACGCCCGCGGCGAAGGGACCGGCGTTGGATGCGTGTCCGGTGGACCCACGGCGCGTGGTGTCCAACGCCATCGACATCGTCGCGGTGCCTTGAAGCGTCGCATTGACAAGCACTGCTGTCCGCCATACTCCAGCGCGCGTCGTTGGTACGCTGCATCCGCACGATGCGGCGTTTAAAGGGAACCCGGTGTGAATCCGGGACTGCCCCGCAGCGGTGATCAGGAACGAACGCCGTCCTCGCAAGCACTGGCCCTGGAAGGGGCTGGGAAGCGACGGCCAGTAGGTGGGTGACCCGATGAGGGCCTCCCGCGCCTGTGAGTCCGAAGACCTGCCACGACCCATGCCCCCGGGCATGGCCAGACCGGAGCCTCCGAGGGGAGGTGACGGAGGTCTTCCGCTCGCGCGGCGTGTCGTGTCCTGACGTGTCCTTCGTTCGCGGTCCGCTCTCCGTCCATGCCCCTTGGATTCACCTCGCCCGTGGGGGCGATGCAAGGGAGCAGTCGCGGATGAAGACAGAGCGGATGATGACGGGGCAGGGACTCAAGGGCTTCGCGTGGGTGCTGACGAGCCTCGCGATGGCGCTGACCAGCACGGGCTGCGGCGATGAGTGCGTCGATGACTTCGACTGCCGCGACCAGGGTGCCCCCGAGGGACAGCGCTACACCTGCGTCGAGAACCGTTGTGAGCTGACGTCCATCCCCGTGCCTGATGCGGGCACCGGGAACGACGCTGGCACGAGCACGGACGCCGGGACGACGACCGATGCGGGCTCGACGGTGGATGCGGGTGCTGACGCGGGGACGAGCAGCGATGCCGGCACGACCACCGACGCGGGCACCGTCACCGACGCGGGCACGGGCGGTGATGCGGGCACGACGACGGATGCAGGCACGGGCAGCGATGCCGGTACGACCCCGGACGCTGGCACGACGACTGACGCTGGCACGGAGACCGACGCAGGCACGGAGACCGACGCCGGCACGGATCCTTGCGAGAGCGCCACGTACGACCCGAAGCTGGGCACGCTCCAGCTCCAGACGGGCTTCGTGGCCGGTGAGTCCGCGCCGCTGCCCTCGGAGGCGGGACCGGTGGGCGTGACGCCCGGACCCACGTACTCGCTCTACACGGTGGTGTCGAAGGGCTCTGTCGGTCCGCATGCGTTGTACTCGCTGGGCACGTGGCCGCAGGTGTCGCTGGGCGCGACGCCGCTGTTCGACGTGGCCGCTCCCGCCGACCGGGGCCCCTCCACTTCGCTCTTCCTCAGCCCCTTCGTGGAGACGGATGGCCAGCGCGTGCTCACCGGCTACACGAAGTCCGGCGCCGGATTCCCGGGCTCCGTGGGCGTGTATGACCTCGCCACTCCCGCCAACTCCACCTACGTCTCCGCGCCGAGCAACTTCTCCGCGGGCGTCGTGCCGGGTGCGTTCCTCATCAACGGCGGCGGGCTCGACACGGTGTCGGCGGGCCTGGCCGTCTACGCGCTGAAGACGGACGCCTCTCCGTTCACCGCGCTGAAGGTGGGCACGCTTCCTCCGGAGACGGGCGGCAGCGGCTTCACCGCCGTTTCCACCAATGGCGTCGCGATGCTCGGCTACTTCTCCGACGACACCTTCCTCAACGAGGGCCGCGCGGTGGCCCCGGCGGCCATCGCCCAGGCGCTCACGTCCGGCACGCCGTTCGCCGTGGCGGATGCGCCCGCGCTCGACGTGGGTTCCAACTTCGTCGCTGCCTCGGGTCATGGCGAGGGCGTGTCGGTGCTTCGCGGTGACTACGTCCCGCCCGATTACAACTTCGCCGGCACGGACATCTCGCGCTTCAACTTCACCGTGACCAACGACGGCGCGGCCGTGACCGTGGGCGCCCGTCAGCCCGTGCTCGTCTACGTGGACCAGTGCACGAGCGTGACTGGAATGACCGCCATCGGTTCGGACCTGCTCGTCGGTGTGGATGACAAGAACGGCACGCGCCTGGTCCGCATCCAGCAGGCCCTTGGCTTCCAGTGAGCACGCCCATGAAGAAGACCCTTCTTCCGAAGTCGTTCGCGCCAGGCTTCGCCGCGCTGCTGCTCACCGTGGCGTGCGGCGGCGAGGACTGGCAGGACTCCGCGCAGGGACAGCCGCTGGTGGGTGATCCGTTCGCGGACCGCATCGTGTCCTTCTCTCCGGGCACGGGCGCCGGGTTCGGTCAGAGCCAGCTGCCGGGCATCGTGCTGGGCGCTCCGCGCGGGGATGGCGCGGGCTCGGGTTCGCTCGACGTGCTGTCGCTCGGGCGCAACGGTGTCATCGTCCTGGAACTCACCGACATCGCGGTGATGGACGGGCCGGGCGTGGACCTGCTCGTCTTCGAGAACGCGTTCCTCAAGCCCAGCGGCAAGCCGTTCGCTGAGACGGGCGTGGTGGCCGTCAGCGACGACGGCGTCACCTGGCATGAGTTCCCGTGCGCGTCCTCCGACGTGGCGAACAACTTCCCAGGCTGCGCGGGCGTCACGCCCGTGTACTCGCACCCCGCCAATGGCATCCCGGCCACCGACCCGGCCGTGGCAGGAGGAGACGGCTTCGACCTGGCCGCCGTGGGCCTCACCCGTGCGCGCTTCGTGCGAATCCGCGACTCGGGCGCCAACGGCTATGCGGGCACCAGCGGCGGCTTCGACCTGGATGCCGTCGCCGTGGTGAACGGCGTGCAGCTGCCGTAGCGAACGCCGCGAACGCCGGGGCCGTTCTCCAGCGGACGGTCCCGGCGGCCTCGCTCACTGATACGGCGAGTCCGGGCCGGCGAAGGCTTCCGGGGGGGAGGTGGCGGCATTACATGCCCGCTGTCCCTCCCCCGGATGTGCCTCCATGAACCGTCGTCTCGCCTCACTCGTCGTGCTGCTGGGCGTCCTGCTCGGCGCGGCCGCCACCTTCCTCGTGCCTACGGCGGTCTGGGCCCAGACGTCCCGCACCCGGGTCGCACCACCGAAGGAGGCGACTCCGCCGCCCGCGCCCCCTCCGCCACCGGCCTACGAGTACACGTTCCTCAAGCGCGAGGGCCCGGACGAGGACCTCGCGGAGCTCCAGCGTCTGGGCGGAGAGGGCTGGCGCGTGGTGTCCACCGTCGTCGTGGACGGCAGCACGCGGCGCTACGTGCTGATGCGCGACCGCCGCGCGGGACCCGCGGCGCATTGACTTTGCCCCGGGGGCGCCATAGTCCCGCCCCGTCATCGATGCCTTCCCGCCATGGGGCGTGAGGGCTTCCAGGGAACCCGGTGTGAGTCCGGGACTGCCCCGCAGCGGTAAGCAGGAGCGGCGTTCACACGAACCGCCGCTCCCGCGAGTCCGAAGACCTGGCGATGATCCGGTTTCCTCCTCACGGAGGGCCCGGCGACAGACCGGAACCTCCGCGGGGAGCTGACGGCGAAGGCAGGCCTCCAGGGCGCGATACGCGCCGGGCGGTCCGGTGCCCTTCGTCCGCGCAGCCTCCCGCCAGGGGAATGCCTTCTTTTTTCCGCCTGCGTGCGGGAAGGCCAGGAGCGAGGACGCGATGCGGACCGACATGAAGCGGATGGGCACGAAGGGCCAGCGCGCGGCGCTGATGGGCGCCCTGCTGGCGGTGGTGCTGGGCGGCACGGGCTGCGGCGAGGAGTGCGTGGACTCCTTCGACTGCCGCGACAAGGGCGTGGCCCCGGAGGGTCAGTCCTGGGCCTGCGTCGAGGAGAAGTGCACCCAGGTCACCGTCGACATTGGTGGCGCCGACGCGGGCACGGACGCGGGGACGCAGACGGACGCGGGGACGCAGACCGACGCGGGCACCGGCACGGACGCGGGCACGCAGACGGACGGTGGCACCGGCACGGATGGCGGCACGGCCCAGTGTGACTCGGTGCCTCGCGAGTCGGTGCTGGGCACGCTCCAGCTCCAGACGGGCTTCAGCGTCGCGGAGTCCGCGGACCTGTCTCCGGAGGTGGTCTCGGTGGTGTCCACGCCCGGCCCCACGTATTCGCTCTTCGCGCTGCGCCAGACGGCCACGGGCCGCGACGTCTTCGCGCTGGGCACCTGGCCGGACGTGAAGCTGGGGGACGCGGCGCTCGACACGGTGCTCGCGCCCGCGGACCGCGCCGACCCGTCCGGCACCTTCCCGTCCTACTTCCTGGCCCATGACGGCTCGCGCGTGCTCGCGGGCTACACGAAGAACGGCTTCCCCGCCCCGGGCTCCGTCGCGGTGGTGGAGACGTCCGATCGCGAAGCGACGACCTACCTCAACGCGCCGGACAACTACACCGCCGTGGGCACCCCGAACGCGTTCTTCATCAACGGCGGCGGCCTGGACACGCTGTCCGGTGGCCCGGGCGTCTACGCGCTGGTGACCTCCTCCAAGCCCTTCTCCGCGGTGAAGGTGGTGGACTTCCCGGCCCAGGTGGGCGGCAGCGGCTTCAGCGCCATCGCGAACAACGGCATCGCGGTGTTCGGCTACGCGCAGCAGGACACGTACGTGAACGTGGCCCACGCCGTGTCCGGCACGAAGCTGGAGGCGGCGCTGTCCTCGCGCACGCCGGTGGTGCTCACGAGCGAGCCGAAGGTGGACGTGGGCAGCAACTTCACCGCCGCCGCGGGCTTCGGCAACGGCGTGGCGGTGGTGCGCGGCACCTTCAGCGGCGCCACCGACGTGTCGCGCTTCCCGCTCACGCCCGGCCTGGGCGGCGGCCAGCCCGTCAGCGTGGGCACGCGCGAGCCGGTGCTCAACGCCGCGGATGCGTGCACGGCCGTGGAGCTGGTGTCGTCGCTGGGCTCGGACCTGCTCGTGGGCGTGAAGGACGTCAACGGCCGCCGCCTCGTGCGCATCCGGCAGGCGCAGTGATGAAGCGCCCGCTGCTCGCGCTCGGCGCGCTGCTGACCCTGGGCGCGTGCACGGGCGACTCGGACCCTGTTCCGCTGCCGGACTTCGACATCGTGGACGCCGGCACCCGCGAGGATGCCGGGGCTCCCGATGCCGGCACGGACGTGGATGCGGGGACGGACACCGACGCCGGCACGG
Source organism: Corallococcus aberystwythensis (assembly GCF_003612165.1). GTDB lineage: Bacteria > Myxococcota > Myxococcia > Myxococcales > Myxococcaceae > Corallococcus > Corallococcus aberystwythensis. The sequence goes on from NZ_RAWK01000243.1 coordinate 9,304, forward strand.
ACGTGGATGCCGGCGTCGACGCGGGCTCGCGGCCGGTGGACCCGTTCGCGGACCGGGTGATGGCGTATTCGTTCGGTGATTCGGCCGGCTTCGGGCAGGACCGCTTCCCGGACGTCGTGTTCGGGCCGCCGGTGGGGGCGGGGCAGCACGCGGGCTCGCTCCACGTGCTGTCGCTGGGGCGCAATGGCTCCATCACCCTGGAGTTCACCGACCTGTTCGCGGTGGATGGCCCGGGCGTGGACCTGCTCGTCTTCGAGAACGCCTTCCAGAAGGTGGGCGGTGACGTCTTCGCGGAGACGGCCCGCGTGTCCGTCAGCGATGACGGCGTCACGTGGTTCGACTTCGCCTGCGACCCCTCCGACAAGGACGGGGGCTACCCGGGCTGCGCGGGGACGCACCCGGTGCACTCGGCGCCGGACAACGGCGTGTCCCCCACCGACCCGGCCGTGGCGGGCGGGGATGGCTATGACCTGGCGGACGTGGGCCTCCCCCGTGCCCGCTTCGTGCGCCTCACCGACACGGGGCTCAACAGCTACGGCGGCACGTCCGGCGGCTTCGACCTGGACGCGCTGTCGGTGGTGAACGGGCAGCTTCCGGACGGCGGCGTGCCGTGAACACTCCTGGGCCGGGACGGAAGGGGGCTCCAGGGCCCCGCGTCCCGGCCGCTGACGGCATTCCGCACGCTGCGCGTGGGTGACCCCCGCCTCATCCACCGCCCGAGGTGAAGTCCGACCCCCGTCCCCTCCGGCATCGGATGGGACCCAGGGGCATGACGCAACGCGGGAGGGCTTCCGGGGCCTCGGCTGGACGGCCGCATTCCACGGGAAAGCGTCTCGGACTCTCGGAAGATTGGGAGGTCGTGTAATGTCGTGCACCCGATGTGGCAGATCATCATCAACGGGCCCGGCTACTTCGACACGTCGTACGACCTGCCCGAGGGCGTCACCAGCCTCGGCCGCGCCGACGAGAACGACATCGTGCTGGGCGGTGACCTCGTGTCGCGCCGGCACGCGCGCCTCTATGTCGAGGGCGATGCGCTGCGCATCGAGGACCTGGGCAGCCGCAACGGCAGCCGGGTGAACGGCGCGCCGCTGCAGGGCAGCAAGCACCTGAACGCGGGCGACACCGTGGCGCTGGGGGAGAACACCCTGGCGGTGCGTCAGCCGCACACGGTGGAGAACGCCGCCACGGAGATGATGGACCTGGGCGCGGGCGGCGTCGTGCGCTTCGGGCACGGCACGGACGTGGGCCCGGCCGTGCTGATGGCCAAGAACGTCAAGGACGCGGACGTGCTGCGCCTCCTGGACAACGTGGGCCCGCTGCCCTTCGACGACGCGTTCTCCGGCCCCTCGCCCGTGCCCGCGGGCTCCGCCGTCGCCAGCCCGCGCGTGTCCTACGAGACGCTGGTGCTGCTGGTGCACGCCGCGGAGGCGCTGGCCACCGCGCGCACGCTGACCTCGTTCCTGGAGTCCGCGATGGACCGGCTCCTGGAGCGCACCGACGCGACGACGGCGGTGGTGCTGCTCAAGCACGCCACCGGGCCGCTGGTGCCCGCGGCGGTGCGTCACCGGGGACGGCTGGCCAAGGGCGAGGTGCCCGTGTCGGACGCCATCGTGGACGAGGCCATCCGCCAGGGCCGCGCGCTCGCGGTGGGCGACGTGAAGGACGACCGCCGCTTCGCCGGACGCGAGAGCGTCATCATGTACGGCGTCAACCGGGTGCTGTGCATCCCCATCGGCACCGAGCCGCCCTTCGCGGGCGTGCTCTACGTCAACGTGCCCGCCGAGGGCGACACCAGCCTGGAGCTGATGCTGGATGCGTGCACCGCGGTGGCCCACCTGGTGGCCAGCGGCGTGCAGCGCTTCGCCGTGCGCGACGGCTCCAGCACGGACCGGCTGCGGCGCAACCTGGAGCGCTTCCACTCGCCGGAGGTGGCCGAGCGCCGCGCCGCCGAGGCCCAGCGCACGGGCGGCAGGCTGCCGGGTCTGGAGGAGAAGAACCTCACCGTGCTGCACGCGGAGCTGGCGGACTTTGGCGCGGTGGTGGGCCGGCTGGGCGCGGCGCGGGCCACGCAGCTGCTCAACGACTTCCACGCGCGCATGAGCGGCATCGTCTTCAGCTTCGAGGCCACCGTTGAAGGCTTCATGGGCGAGTCCATGCGCGCCCTCTTCGGCGTGCCCTACGCCAAGGGCGACGACGCAGTCCGCGCGGTGCGGGCGGCGCTGGCCCTGCGCGCGGACTGGGAGCGGGGCATGGCCCGTCGTCCCCAGGACGAGCGGTGCGACCTGCGGATCGCCCTGCACTCCACCAAGGCGCTGGTGGGGATGATCGGCACCGAGGCGCGCACGGAGTACAGCGCCGTGGGGGAGGGCATGGGGGTGGCCGGCTGGCTGGCCTCCACCGCGTCCCCCGGCCAGGTGCTGATGACCGGCAAGCTGCTGGCGGCCACCGGGGCCCGCTTCGACGTCATGCCCCTGGGGGAGCGGGTGGTGCGGCCTCCCCGGGACAAGGTGGCGGTTTTCGAGGTGATTGAAGAGGACATGGGCATGCTGACCAACCCCGGTATCCGGTGAGGCGGCCGGCGCGGCAGGTTGACGGGTTGAAGCGGGGGGCCTGCCCGGGGTTCAATGCGCTTCCCGTGGTGGACCCCCGCACCGCATGAACTCTTCGACCCAGCCCGCCCGATTGCGTCCCTTCCGGCCGCAGCCCTTCGGCCGGTACACGCTCCTGTCGCACCTGGCTACCGGCGGCATGGGGGAGATCTACCTCGCCCGCCTGGAGGGCGCGCAGGGCTTCGAGAAGCTGTGCGTCATCAAGAAGATCCTCCCGCAGTTCGCGGAGGACCAGGACTTCGTCGACCGCTTCGTCGGTGAGGCGCGCACGCTGGTGCGGCTGGGGCACGGCTCCATCGCGCAGGTGCTGGACATGGGCGTGCACGAGGGCGATGCCTACATGGCCCTCGAGTACGTGGACGGCAAGGACCTGCGCAAGGTGGCCGCGCGCGTGCGCGACCGGCAGACGCCGCTGCCGCTCACCTTCGTGCTCTATGTCATGGGCCGGGTGCTGGACGCGCTGGCGTACGCGCACAGGAAGCGGGACGAGGACGAGAAGGAGCTGAAGCTCGTCCACCGGGACATCTCGCCGCAGAACATCCTCATCTCCTACGAGGGGGAGGTGAAGGTCATCGACTTCGGCCTGGCCAAGAGCCGGCTGTCGGCGGCCAAGACGAACCCCAGCATCATCCTGGGCAAGTTCCTCTACATGTCGCCCGAGCAGGCCCGGCACCAGCCGGTGGACCGCCGCAGCGACCTGTACGCGGTGGGCCTGTGCCTCTACGAGCTCATCTCTGGCAAGAACCCCTTCGACGCGATGCCGCCGGGCGAGTTGATGTCCGCCGTCGCGAACCCGAAGGTGGCGCCGCTCAGCGAGGTGGAGCCGCTGACGCCGCCGGCGGTGTCGCAGCTGGTGGCGAAGGCGCTGGCGGTGGAGCCGGCGCAGCGCTTCCAGACGGCGGAGGACTTCCGGGTGCGCCTGCAGGCGTGCCTGATGGAGATCGACACCAGCGCGGGCCCGGAGAGCGTCAGCCGCTTCATGCGCGACCTGTTCTCCGCGGACTACCAGTCCGAGCGCCGCCTGCTGGCGTCCCTGCGCGAGGTGTCGCGCGACGTGCGCGCCAGCGGCACGTACGAGTCGCTGGGCCCCGCGCCGCGCCCGACGATGCAGTCCCCCACGCTGCCGGCGAAGACCATCCGCCTGGATGGGCCGGTGGAGCCGCTGTCCTTCCACCCCACGCCGCGCAGCCGCGAGGACGGCGGTGGCGCGCGTGACGATGGTGAGACGCGCCCCGGCGTGATGGTGGACGAGCCCACCCGCCCCGCCTTCCCGGTGGAGGCGCTGGAGGAGGCGGCCCGCGCGAAGATGCGGCCCAGCCCCGCGTCGTCGGATCCGTCGCCCACGGTGGAGGTCCGCCAGGACGCGATGGAGCGGCCCACCATCCTCGAGGGCCTGCCGGCCATCCGGCTTCCTTCGGACCGCCCGGTGGAGGCAGAGGTTCCGGCCCCGCCGACCGGTGAGCCCACCGCGCCTCGGGCGGACGCGCTGCCGGGCTCGGAGGCGCTGGGGGAGCCCACCGCGCCGCGCGCCACGTCGCTGCCGTACGCGGATCCGGGACTGACGTCGCGGGAGGCGCCGCTGGTGCCGGACGTGCCGGTGTCCCGGCCGTTCGCGGAAGATGGCGGGCGGGGGGCTTCGCTGCCCTTCTCTGATTCAGTGGGCCCCCGGGGGGTTCCGCCCTTCGTGGAGCCCCGGGAGCCCCGGGAGCCCCGGTCCTTCGCGCCGCCGCCTCCGCCGATGGCGGCGATTCCGGCCGTGCGGCCCGCGGATGGACCCGTGCCGTTCGTGCCGGCGGATGCGTCGCGGCCGGTGTCGCCTCCGCCCGTGCCGTCCTTCGATTCTGGCGCGGGGCGGTTCGATGCGGCGGGCGAGTCGCTGCCGTTCATGGAGCCGCCGCCTCCGCCGGACGGTCCGTTCCTCGATGACGAGGAGCTCCCCGAGAGCCCCTATCCGTGGCCGGAGCCCATCGCCGAGGGCGGCCGTTCGCCGGCAGCCGAGTTCCGCGCCGCGGAGGCCCGCATTCCGGAGGGACAGCGTCCCACCGCCGCGATGCCGTCCCTGTCGTCGCCGCCCTCGCGCCCGGGCGTGACCACGCCGTCGAACGGCAGCCGTCCCGCGCCGGCGCCGCCCGCGTTCGAGGCGGCGCGCACCTCGGAGCCCCTCCCGTTCTTCGAGCCGGTGCGCGCGGCCGAGCCCCGCATTCCCGAAGGTCAGCGGCCCACCGCCGCGATGCCGTCCCTGCCGTCCTCGCGCCCCGGCGTGACGACGCCGTCGAATGGCAGCCGGCCGGTTTCATCGCACGCCGCGCCCACCATCCAGGTCGCCTCCATCCAGTCGGGAGCCTCGCGCTCCGCCGGCTTCGAAGAGGACGCGCTGGACGCCGAGCCGCTCGACCCGGGTCCGGCCCCCCGGCCCACGATGCAGGACACGCGGCCGTCGGAAGACCTGGTCTCGGTGGATCCCCGCGCGCTGGAGCCGGACTCCGACGTGCCGTACATCTCCGCGGAGCCGGACGACGCCCTGGCCGCGCACGGCAACGCGGACACGCATCCGCGCATCCCCATGCCCCGCGCCTCGCGACGCGAGGAGCCCCAGGCCCGCGTGATGCTGGACGAGGCCCAGCTGCGCGAGCCCTCCGCTTCCTCCAGCAAGCGTGAGCCCGACACCGGCCCCACCGCTCCGGCCCGCAGCCGCACGGGGTCCCGCCGCGCCGTGCGCGGTTCGTCGCCGAGCACGCCGCCTGCGCGCACCAGCACCGCGTCGAGCATGCGCGCCGTCGCCGCCCGCGCGCCCGCGGTGGATCCGGACGAGTCGTCCACTTCTCGCTCGTCGCGCGACGACTCGACCCGGCGCAAGGCCGTGCCGGTGCGGCCGGAGTCCTCGGAGCCGCCCCGTGCCGCTCGGGGCGAACCGGCGCCGGCTCGCAAGGGCGGCGCGCTGCGCTCCGTGCTGATGTTCACGCTGCTGATGCTCGTGGCGCTGGCCATCGTGGGCGCGGGGCTCTACTTCGTCCCCGAGCTGCGCGTGGCCGTGGGCCTGGAGAAGTCGCGGACGTCGACGCCGCCTCCGCCCACCCCGGTGCAGCAGCTTCCCACGCGGCCCGCGCGCCCCGACGTGCTTCCGTCCACGCTCCCTCCGGACCAGGACACGCCTCCCGATCAGGACGTGGCCGCGGCGCCGGCGGAGCCCACGCCCGCGCCCGCAGAGCCCGTGCAGGCCCCCGCGGAGACCGCTCCGGACACGGCCATGGAGGACATGCTTGCGTCGGAA
>NZ_RAWK01000244.1 GCF_003612165.1 Corallococcus aberystwythensis
GGCGCCTCCACACCCAAGCCCGTGCCCGCATCCCCCTCCATCGCCTTCAAACCCAGGCTCGCTCCCACCTCCGCCGCCAGCGCGAGCATCAGCGCGACGCCCTGCGACGGCCGCATCCGCAGCCGTTCATCGGCGAAGCCACCCGTGAGGGTCAGCGTGCTCTCCGCGACCCACAGCCGGTTCAGGGCCTCCGGCTTGCGCGCGTTCACGAAGTCCCGCGCCGCGCGCAGGTGGCCGGGCTGTGTCGTCGCGAGGAAGTCGTCGTCCAGCGCCACCACCACCGCGCGCCCCACGTCGTGCACGACGTCCAGCACCCTGCCGTACGCCAGCCGCGTGCCCTCGCGGCGCCCGTCCGCCAGCGCCGCGCCGCAGGGGATGATCCGCGCGCCCGGGAAGCGCTCCTGGATGCGCGCATACAGCGCCTGCACCAGCGGGCTGCCCGTGGGCTCCACCAGGAAGCGCAGCCCCGCGCCCCCGTCCTCGCGCTCGGCCTGCTTGCGCAGCGCATCCCGCACGGTGCTCCACGCGGCCTCCATGCCGTGCAGCCGCGCTGTCTTCGCCCTCGCGGGGTCATAGAGTCCCAGCAGCGCGGCCTGTTCGAAGACGCCTGCCGCGCCCAGGCTCGCCGGGTGCAACGGGTTGCCCTCCACCTTCGTGGGCCGCCCCTCGTGGCTCTCCACCACCAGCCCCACCGTGCGGCCGTTCCACTCCAGCCCCGTGGCGAAGTGCAACGGCACTCCGGGCGTCAGCCCCTCCGGCGGCGTCGAGTACGGGAGGATCTTCTCCGGCGGCTGGCGGAAGCACCCGTTGAAGCCCGCCGCCGCCAGGGACGCCGCCGCCAGTTGCAGGAAGGTGCGCCGAGCCACGCCCTCGGGCGGGAGCATCGCGCCGGGGGGATGCTCACGCGACAGGGCCTCGCGCCCGGGCCCTCCCGCGCGCCACTCCTCCATGCTCCGCCACGCACGCACCGCGCCCGTCCCGTCATCGCCGGGCGTGTCGGAGACCTCCAGGGGTGCGGGGCCGGTCAGAAGTGGCATGTGTTGCAATCCGTCCTCGGGTGCACGTCGAGCGCGGCCTGCACCGCGCGGCCCGTCTCGCGCGGGTCTCCAGGAGGGCGCCACGTGAGGTTCGCGACCTCGGACACGGGCCGCAGCCACGGCGTCGGGTCGCGGTGACAGTCCAGGCACCAGCCCATGGTGAGGGGCGCGACCTGCTGCACCGCCGGCTGGGTGTCCACGCGCCCGTGGCAGGTGACGCAGCCCACGCCCTTGCTCACGTGGATCTGATGGCTGAACCAGACGTAGTCCGGCAGCGCGTGCACCCGGTTCCACGGCAGCGCCGTGCCGTCGAAGCCGCTGGCGCGCACCGGCTCCAGCCTGGCGCTCCCGTTCCACACCTGCGCATGGCACCCCAGGCAGCGCTGCGTGGGCGGCACTCCCGCCACCGGCGAGCGCCACGCGCCCTCATGGCAGTAGCCGCACGGGATGCCCTCGTCCCCGACGTGGTGACGGTGGTCGAACGGAAGCGGCTGCTCGCGGGGCGCGAACGAGCCCCGTCCCAGGGGACTGCGTGCGAGGAGCAGCAGTCCCGCCAGCGCCACCGCGGGCACACCCAGGGCCAGGGCGATGAGCGCCCGAAACACCGAGTCGGTCCCGGGGCGGAACAGCGGAGCCATGGCCCTCCTCCGTCCAGCGTGGATGCCTTCGCGCCGCGTACGCGAGAGGTGCGCGCGACTGTGGGCGCGGCCTCACGGCAACCACCAGCCGCCCGCTCGCGCCCCGTCGCGTTTCACACGCCCAGGGAGCGCGACGTTGGCCACTCCACAGGGATGTCACCCGAGAGAGCAGTGCGAGGACGCGACGCGAAGTGTCCCCACGCAAGTCACAGCTCAAGACATGAGCCCAGGCACCGCGACACGCGCGAAGCAATGACGCGCGAACACGCCACGGCCCTCGCAACCACGGCCAGCGACGTCAGCGCGAGCGCGACACGGCGCGCGAGGGAACGACGCGAGCCACTCTCGCAACGCCGCCACCTGCACAGGGCTTCGACCCACCCGCGCGCAAGGTCCAACGCAAGCCCGCGGAAGCGGTGCAACGCCCGCCGGACCGCAGCGCGCGCTCACACGGAAACTGAAGCCATCATTCCTTCAGGACCGCAGCGCGCGCTCACGCACGGACGCGGAGGCCGTCATCACCGACGCCGCGCCCACGTATACGTCCACTGGCGACAGCGGTCCGGAGCCCGGCAACGCCGCCAGCTCGCGCACCATCGCCTCCTGCCCGTGGCACGCCATTCCGCGCGCCATGCAGTCGCGCAGCGCCGCCTGGAGCCACGCGGCGGAGTCCGCCTCTCGTGGAGCCTCCAGCAACACCCCGCGCAGCACGTCCCGCAGCGCGGGCGACACCCCACCCAGCGCCGCGTCCACGCCGGCCGTGTCCTCCGGAACCACCGCGTTGCCAGCAACCAGCCCCAGCAACACCCGCCCCAGCGCGCGCACGTCCTCCCGCGCCTCCACCGGCGATCCCACCGCGTCCTCCAGCACCGGAGACTCCACCACGTCCGGCCGCGACGGCGACGTGAAGCGGCGCAGCAGCGCACGCGCGGGCCGCAGCCCGAAGTCCGTCAGCGTCACCTCGCCCCGAGGCCCCACGCGGATGCGGTGCGAGTGCACGTCCCCATGCACCACGCGCGCGCCATGCGCGGCCTGCAGCGCTCCGGCGACCTCCGCGCCCACGTGACACACGAACGCTTCCGACGGCCGCGCACCCCGCCCCAGCACGCGCCTGCGCGCCGTGGCCAGCGAACAGCCCGGGACGTAGTCCGACACCACCGTCAGCGTGTCGCGCGCGTCCACCTGGAAGCCGTGGAGCCGCGCGATGCCCGGATGCCGCAGCGGCACCGCGTGCGTCAGCGCCTCCTCCAACGGACGCCGCGTCTCCGGCGCCAGCCCCGACGCCAGCAGGAACGTCTTCACCACCAGCGGGCGCCCATCCGCAGCGTCCTGCTCCAGCGGCCACACCAGGGACACCCACTCGCCCAGCGGGCCCCTCCCCAGCGGATGCAGGGGGGCGAACGCGGGCAGCCGGGAGGCGAACGGAAGCACGGACATGGCACCCTCCAACCCAACACATCCAACCCGTGACGTCAATACAGCCCGTCCTACGTCACGGGTCCTGCACGCCCCGGCACCCGGGCGGGAAGCCCGGGGTGCCAGGGAAGGCCCGAGGCTAGAAGTAGCCGCCGACCGTGGTCGTGATGCCGATGGTCACGTCGTTGCCGGAGAAGTTGCCCTGCTCCGAACCCAGGCTGCCCACGCTCTGGCTGATGAGCGCGCGCACCTGCGGGCCCGCGCCCACGAAGAAGTGCGGCGAGACGTGGAACAGGATGGGCGCGTTGAAATCCAGGACGAAGTTCACGTCGCTGGAGCCCGGCACGTGCGCGAACTGCACGCCGAAGCCCGCCTTGGGCCAGAACGACACGCGCTCGTTGAGCGGCAGGTGGTAGCCCACGCGGCCCAGCACGCCCAGGCCCACGACGGTGCTGTCACCGAAGCCGAAGGCCACCAGCGCGGACGCGCCCACCGACAGGTTCTGCTGGAGGAAGTAGTCCGCGGACGGCTCCAGCCGCACCAGGAACACTTCAGAGGCGGTGTTGTAACCCAGGAAGCCGTTGAGCTCCTGGCTGATGACGACCTGGCTCGCCTGGCCGAAAGACGACGACCGGCCGGGGTCGCTGTTCAGGCTCGGCTCCTCCGCGGCCACCGCCTGCGACGACACCGCGAGTCCCGCAACCAGCGCCAGGCCCGACCACTTGCTGTTTCCACGCATCGAGTTTCCCCTCACGTTCGCGCCCGGCCGACCCTTCCCGGTGCGCATGCGGGGCCCCTTCTAGCCAAAGCCCGCCGCAACGCGAGGATGTTTTCCCGCCCCCTCCGCTACTTCGTTGACACCCCACCATCCGCGACGCGAACGGAAAAATCCTGATCGCGGCCCGCGCCACGCCCGCGGACGTGGATTCGCTCCCCCTGAATGAGAAAGAGAGAGCCCGTTGGGGGCTCCCGTCCACGGCCGCACCGGCTCAACTGGTCCGACAGTCGGACCAGTTGAGACGGCCTCGCGCCGGCGGGAGGGTGCCGGAAGGCGTCAGCGCGCCGCGCGCACCAGGCCGCGAGCCCCCAGCACCGCGCCGCCCAGGACGCCGCCCGTGAGCGCCGCCAGTCCCAGCGTCGCGGTGAAGCGCTTCCACGCAGGCGTGGGCGGCACGCTGCCTCGGGGGCCCACGCCCTCGGCCACGGGGGTGAAGAGGTTGCCCTCGGGCCGGTCCAGCGGCGTGTCCGTCGTCTGCATGCGCGCGCCGAAGCGGGAGAGCACCGCCTTGCCCACCGACGGCGCCACGCCGTTGAGCCACAGCATCAGGCGCCCCTGGAGGAACGCCGGCACGGACGTGCGGCCCGGCCGCTTCGCCAGCCGCACCACCGCCCTCGCCACCAGGTCCACGTCGTACGTGGGCGGCACCGGCACGGGCTTCTTCCCCAGCATCGTGGGCGCGTGGTCGAACATGGGCGTGGACACGGACGGCACCAGCACGTTGGACACCTGGATGCCCGTGCCCGCCAGCTCCAGCTCCAGCGACCGCGCCCACCCCAGCGTCGCGTGCTTCGCGGACGAGTACGCGGACAGGAGCGGCGCGGACCCCTTCGCCAGCATGGACTGCACGTTGAGCAGGTGGCCGTGGCCCTGCTTCCGGAAGTGCGGCAGCACCGCGCGCGCGAAGCGGAAGTAGCCGAAGCACGACACGTCGAACACGCGCGTGATGTGCTCCCAGGGCAGCTGGTCGAAGTAGCCGTAGGACTGCACCGCCGCCACGTTCACCAGGATGTCCACGCGGCCGTAGTGCGCCACGCACTCGCGCACCACGCGCTCCACGTCCTCCGCCACCGTGACGTCGCCTTCACACACCAGGCACTCGCCGCCACGCTGGAGCACCTCCACGCGCAGCTGCTCCAGGGCCGACTGGCGCCGGGCGGTGACGCACAGCCGCACGCCGGCCTCCGCCAGCCGCAGCGCGGACTGCCAGCCCACGCCACTCGACGCACCCGTGACGATGGCCACCTGCCCCTTCAAATCCTCATGACGCGCCATGCGCTTTCGCCCCTCCTCGCGAAGAGGTGGGGCTTCTAGCCGGGCTTCGCACGGAGCAAGCCCTCCGAAGTCCGCCGCGCGCTGCCCGCCCGGCCGGCCGCCCTCCGGGCCGGAGGGCGGCATGCGGGAGTTACGACCAGGACACGTCGTAGACGGCGTCCACCAGCGACTGGGCCTGCCCACGCACCTGCACGTCGTGCACGCCTGTCACCTCCAGGGCGGACTGGAGGATGCCCTCGTTGTAGGGCACCGGCATCAACGAGCGCTTCATGAAGACGCGGCCCGACGTGGGCCCGGTCCACTCCACGGTGCGCTCGCCGAAGTTCAGCGCCGTGCGGTAGCCGGAGTGCATCAACTCCAGCAGCCGCTTCGGGTCGCCTCCCGCCTGCTGCACGAAGTCGCGCGCGAACATGGAGTTGAGGAAGTCCAGCATCGCCTGCGTGCCAATCTGCCGCTGCGCCGCCTCGTGCCCGCCGACGAGCGACGAGAGCTGTTCGGCCGCCACGTAGGACAGCCGCAGGAAGCGCGGGAACGGATAGGTCTGCATGGGCATGAAGTCGGCGGTCTCGCCCACCTGCGCCAGGCAGCGCGTCACCGCCTCCGGTCCGCCCAGAAAGCGCACCGCGTCCAGCACGCCCAGGAAGAACAGGCCCCGGCTCGTGTCCTCCGGCGTCGTCGCGGCCAGCCGCGCCTCCAGGTCACGGGCGACGTCCTCGGGAAGATTCAGCGCGCCGTGCGGCATCAGCGTCGTCCTTTGAATGAGGGGGAATGGACCAGGCGGGGACCTGACGGGGCGCGAGGATTCCACAGGTCCCGTTCCATCGCGAGTCCTGGATGGACCCGCCCCGCGCCCCGCGACAAATGTTTCACGACGTGTGAGGTCCTTCCGGGCCTTCCCCGGATGGAGGAAGGAAGCGGCGCACCATTTCCATCAGTGGATCCACCGCCACCGGTTTGCGCAGGTAGGCCACCGCGCCCGGCGGATGGAAGGGGCTGCCGGACAGCACGATGATGGGCACGCCCTCCAGCATGCGTTCCTGGGACAGCTTCATGAGGAAGGCCTGTCCGTCCATCACCGGCATCATCAGGTCCAGCAGCACCAGGCCCGGGCGGGGATGGGACCTCAACCAGGTCCATGCGTCCGCACCGTGGATGCACTGGGCGACGCGATAGCCCTCCATCTCCAGCAGTGTCGCGACCGCGTCCCGGATGTCTGTCTCGTCCTCGATCAAGAGGATGAGGGGGGCACTGTCTGTCATGCAGTGTCTCCACTCGCGCTTTCCGCCACGTCCGGCCCTCACGTGGCTGTCGTGCTTCCGGCACCTCCCAGGGACACGAAGGTCCACGGGGAGGGGGGAGCCGGAAGAGGCGTTGGCACCGTTCAGAAATAACGACTGAAGCCCCCCGGTCTGATTTCGCGCACCCCTTATTTCCATGCCTGCCCGCCTGCTCCTACGTCCGCGAATGGACACAGGCCGGGGACTTGCGGCACTGGTCCGTGCCACCGCGAGTCCCCACCTTGTGATGCGGAGTTCCCCGTGCGCGTCCTGTGAGGAGAGGAGCGGCCTTGAAGTTCCGCGACCTGTTGAACGGTTGGCCCGTGCTGCGGCAGCTCACCCGGGGTGACGGGCGGGCGCTGGGGGACACGGCGATGACGGCGCGCAGCCGTTCGTTGGAGCCGCGCACGAAGTCCGCGGACGCGGTGGTGAAGTCCATCTGTCCGTATTGCGCGGTGGGCTGCGGGCAGGAGGTGCACGTGCGCGACGGGCGCATCCTCGACATCGAGGGCGACCCGGACTCCCCCATCTCGCGCGGGCGGCTGTGCCCCAAGGGCGCCGCCACCTTCCAGCTGGTCACGGGAACGCAACGCGTGCAGCAGGTCCTCTACCGCCGCCCTGGCGGCACGGAGTGGGAGCCCATCCCCCTGGAAGAGGCGATGGACCGGGTGGCCGAGCGCGTGAAGCGCACGCGCGACGCGACGTTCGAGATGACGGACGCGAAGGGCGACCGGGTGCGCCGGACCTTGGGGCTGGCGCACCTGGGCGGAGCGACGCTGGACAACGAGGAGAACTACCTCCTCAAGAAGCTCTTCAGCGCGCTGGGCGTGGTGCAGGTGGAGAACCAGGCTCGAATATGACACGCGTCCACGGTGCCCGGTCTGGGCATCACGTTCGGCCGCGGCGGTGCCACGACGTTCCAGCAGGACCTGCAGCACTCGGACTGCATCCTCATCCAGGGCTCCAACATGGCCGAGTGCCATCCGGTGGGCTTCCAGTGGGTGATGGAGGCGAAGGCCCGGGGCGCGAAGGTCATCCACGTGGACCCGCGCTACACGCGCACCAGCGCGGTGTCGGACCTGTACGCGCCCATCCGCGTGGGCACGGACATCGCGTTCCTGGGCGGGCTCATCCACTACGTGCTGGAGCACGAGCGGTACTTCCGCGACTACGTGGTGCAGTACACCAACGCGGCCACGCTCATCCGTGAGGACTTCGTGGACACGGAGGACCTGGAGGGGCTCTTCAGCGGATTCCAGGCGAAGAACAACCGCTATGACATCCACACCTGGCAGTACCAGGGGGTGGAGTGCGCGGTGCCGGCCGCGGGCCACAAGGAGCTGTTCGACGAACCGGGCGCCGGCGCGGGCCAGCACGCGCACAGCGTGGACGTGAACGACGAGCACCGCGACGAAACGCTCCAGCATCCCCGGTGCGTGTTCCAGCTGCTCAAGCGGCACTTCTCCCGCTACACGCCGACGGTGGTGTCCCAGGTGTGCGGCGTGGACGAGGCGCTGTTCCTCCAGGTGGCGCAAACGCTGTGTGACAACTCCAACCCGGAGCGCACCAGCGCGTTCTGCTACGCGGTGGGCTGGACGCAGCACTCGGTGGGTGTGCAGTACATCCGCACCGCGGCCATCCTCCAGCTGCTGCTGGGCAACATCGGGCGGCCCGGCGGCGGCATCCTCGCCTTGCGCGGGCACGCGTCCATCCAGGGCTCCACGAACATCCCCACGCTCTACAACCTGCTGCCCGGCTACCTGCCCATGCCGAGCACGAAGTCCCAGGATGGCCTGGAGCGGTACATCCTGGACAACAAGTCCGGCAGCGGCTGGTGGAGCGAGTTCCCCAAGTACGCCGTGTCGCTGCTCAAGGCGTGGTTCGGGGACAAGGCCACGAAGGACAACGACTACCTGTTCACGCACCTGCCGCGGCTGACGGGCAATCACTCGCACATGCAGACCGTGGCGGACATGGCGGACGGGAAGCTCCAGGGCTACTTCGTCATGGGGGAGAACCCCGCCGTGGGCAGCATGAACGGGGCGCTCCAGCGCAAGGGGCTGCGCAAGCTGGACTGGCTGGCGGTGCGCGACTTCACGCTCATCGAGACGGCGGAGTTCTGGCGCACGGCGCCGGAGGTCCAGTCCGGGCAGGTGCGGCCGGAGGACATCCCAACGGAGGTGTTCTTCTTCCCGGCCGCCGCGCACACGGAGAAGGACGGCAGCTTCACCAACACGCAGCGGCTGCTGCAATGGCACCACAAGGCCGTGGAGCCGCAGGGGGACACGCGCAGCGAGCTGCACTTCGCCTACCACCTGGGGCTCAAGCTGCGGCAACGCTACGCGGACTCCACGGACCCCAGGGACGCGCCGCTGTTGGACCTGACGTGGGACTACCCGACGCACGGGCCGCACGCGGAGCCTTCGGAGGAAGCGGTGCTGAAGGAGATCAACGGCTACACGGTGGCGGATGGGAAGCCAGTGGACGGCTTCACGGCGCTGAAGGACGACGGCTCCACGGCGTGCGGCTGTTGGATCTACTCGGGTTGCTTCAAGGACGGCGTCAACCAGACCGCGCGGCGCAAGCCTGGGCGCGAGCAGACGTGGGTGGCGCCCGAGTGGGGCTGGGCGTGGCCGGCCAACCGGCGGATCCTCTACAACCGCGCGTCGGCGGACGCGGACGGCAAGCCCTGGAGCGAGCGCAAGCGCTACGTGTGGTGGGACGCCGGGGAGAGGAAGTGGACGGGCGAGGACGTGCCGGACTTCATCGCGGACCGGCCGCCGGAGTACCGGCCTCCCGAGGGCGCGAAGGGGTTGGACGCGCTCGCGGGGAATGATCCGTTCCTCTTGCAGGCGGACGGCAAGGGCTGGCTCTTCGCGCCCAGCGGGATGATCGACGGGCCGCTGCCCACGCACTACGAGCCCATGGAGTCGGTGGTGCCCAACCCGCTCTATGCGCAGCAGTGCAACCCCACGCGCGAGGAGTGGAGGCGCAAGGACAATCCCTACCACCGGGCCTGGGGCGACCCGCGCTACCCGTATCTCGTCACGACCTACCGGCTCACCGAGCACCACACGGCGGGCGGCATGTCGCGCTGGCTGTCATGGCTGAGCGAGCTCCAGCCGGAGATGTTCTGCGAAATCTCCCCGGAGCTGGCGCGGGAGAAGGGGCTCAAGAACGGGGACTGGTGCACGCTGGCCACGGCGCGAGGGGACCTGGAGTGCAGGGCGCTCGTGACGGAGCGCATCCGTCCGCTGAAGGTGAAGGGGCGGCAGGTGCACCAGATTGGCCTGCCGTACCACTGGGGCGTCACGGGGCGCGTGCGTGGCGAGGGCGCCAACGAACTGACGGCGTTCGTCGCGGATCAGAACGTGGACATCCAGGAGTCGAAGGTGTTCACGGCGGACCTGCGGGCGGGACGGATGCGCTCGGGCGAACGGGCCGCGGCGGGAGCGACGCCGCCCGCGCTCACGGTGCCGGAGGTGCCGCGCGACGTGACGCCGCCGCAGGACACGGACCACACGGAAGCGCAGGAACCCGAGGGGAAGGGATAGGCGCATGGGGAGCCGCAAGGGGTTCTTCACGGACACGACGCTCTGCATCGGCTGCAAGGCGTGCGAGGTCGCGTGCAAGCAGTGGAACCAGCTTCCAGACGACGGCTTCCACTTCACGGGGATGTCCTACGACCAGACGGCGCACCTGGGCGCGTCGACATGGCGGCACGTGGCGTTCGTGGAGCGGCCGGTGCCGTTGCAGGGGCAGACGTCGGGCGCGGGGGACTTCTCCTGGCTGATGATGTCGGACGTGTGCAAGCACTGCCAGCGCGCGGGGTGCCTGGAGGCGTGTCCCACGGGCGCCATCGTGCGCACGGAGTTCGACACGGTCTACGTGCAGCCGGACGTGTGCAACGGCTGCGGCTACTGCGTGTCCGCGTGTCCGTTCGGCGTGATTGACCGGCGCGAGGATGACGGGCGCGCGTGGAAGTGCACGCTCTGTTACGACCGCATCGGTGACGACCAGACGCCCGCGTGCGCGAAGGCGTGTCCCACGGCGTCCATCCAGTACGGCGACCTGGATGAGCTGCACGCGCGAGCGGAGTCGCGGGTCCGCGACCTGCATGACCGGGGCATGACGGACGCGTACCTGTACGGCAAGGACGCGGAGAACCAGCCGGGCACGGGTGGGCTCAACGCGTTCTTCCTGCTGCTGGACAGGCCGGAGGTCTACAACCTGCCGCCGGATCCGGTGGTGCCGACGAAGAAGGCGCTGCGGTCCTGGGCGTCCGTGGCGATGGGCGCGGTGGGCATGGTGGCGGTGGCGCTGGGCGCGGTGGCGTTCGGGCGGGAGGGCCGAGGATGAGCGACGACACGCTGCTGGACCGGCTGCAACGCAAGGCGGACGGGCGGAACATCGATCCGCGCGCGGGCATCCTGGAGGGCGAGGGTTCACAGCAGCGGGTGAAGGATCCGGAGCCCGCTCGGCAGGGGATGGACGTGTTGCCCACGGTGCCGTCGAGGTCGGGGCCGGACAGCGCGGAGGCGCCGAGCTACTACGGCATGCCGGTGTTGAAGGAGCCGCTGTGGATCTGGACCGTGCCCGCGTACTTCTACGTGGGTGGAGTCGCGGGCGCGGCGAGCGTGCTCGGGGTGGCGGTGGAATCCCTGGGGGGACGGCGACTGGAGCGGCTGGCCGAGCGCTGTCACGCGGTGGCCCTGGCGGGAGACGCCGTGAGCGCGGGGCTGTTGATCCACGACCTGGGCCGGCCGTCGCGCTTCCTGAACATGCTGCGAGTGTTCCGGCCCACGTCGCCCATGAGCATGGGGTCGTGGGTGCTGGCGGGTTCGGGCGCGGTGAACTCGGTGGCGTTCGTGTTGAGGCGGAGGCCCGGGGTCCTGGGCGGACTGGGGCGCGCGGCGGGCTGGATGGGCGCGGTGCTGGGCCTGCCGCTCGCGGGGTACACGGCGGTGCTGGTGAGCAACACGGCGGTGCCGCTGTGGCAGCAGGTGGGGCGCACGCTGCCGCTGTTCTTCATGTCCTCCGCGACCGCGAGCGCGGGGAGCCTGTTGTCGCTGTTCCCGCATACGGACAAGGAGGAGCGCGTGCTGCGCCGCTTCCGCATCGCGGGCAAGGTGGCGGAGCTGTTCACGCGCGAGGCGGTGGAACTGGAGGCGCGGCAGGTCGTGGAGGTGGGCAAGCCACTGCGCACGGGAGCGTCGGGAGCGCTGTGGATGCTGTCGCGGACGTGCTCGCTGGCGGGCCTGGTGGTGGACGTGCTGCCGGGGCGGTCACGGTGGAAGCAGGTGACAGCGGACGTGCTGTCCACGGTGGGAGCGGTGGCCGCGCGCTACGGAATCATCCAGGCGGGCAAGGCGTCCGCGAGGAATCCCCAGGCCACGTTCCAGGGACAGAGGCAGGGACTGGGCGCGGCGCAGGTGGAGGGGAACACGGAGGCCTCGGACGGAAAGCCCCTGAGCTTCCCGTTGCCCGTGCTGGGCCAGAGCGCTGCGCCACGGACGACCATGCCCTACGCGAGGTTCATGGTGACGCAGCCGGAGCCGTGACGCGGATCACCGCTCCGGCAACGTGACGCCGTAGCGCGCCAGGTCCTCCGGCCTGTTCACGTTCGCCAGGGCGCGCAGCTCCGGATCCACCGCGCGCAGCGCATCCACCGGCAAGGTCCGTGTCCGGAAGCGCGTCAGCACCCGCCGCATGGACGGATCCTCCGACAGCGCCTCACCCCATCGCGTCACCAGCTCCGTGCGGTACGCGGCGAACAGTGGCTCCCAGCGTCCGTCGTGCTCGAGGCACACCGCGTCCACGTCCTCGCCCCGTGCGTCCAGCACCACCCGTGCCGCGGGCTCCGTGACGAACGGCATGTCACAGGCCACCACGAAGACCCACGGTGTGCGCGCCGCGCCCAGGGCCGCATGAACGCCTCCAGGTGCCCCCTTGCCCTGGACCGTGTCCGCCACCGTGCGGATCCCGAAGCGGTCGTACGGTTCCGGAACATTCGCCACCAATAACGTGTCCCTGAATCGCGACCCGAACGCCCGCAGCCGTTCCAGGGTTGTGAGCCCCCCCACGCTCAGCAGCCCCTTGGCCACGCCTCCCAGCCGGGTCCCCTGCCCTCCTGCCAGGATGGCCAGCGTCACGTCGGGAAAGGTCGCGGCTCTGTCCATGTCCGCCGACCCTACACACCTCCCTTTCGCCCGGGATACACGCCACTCCCAGGATTTCGCCAAGCCCCAGAGGGAGGGAGCAGCCGACGGCCTCACGCCCCCCGTGGACAAGGCACGCGCACCCCGTCGTAGAGTCCAGCTCCCCCTCCTGGACGCATGCCGCTGACTCCCCTCCCTGCCGCGCGACTGGCCGCGCTCGACGCCATCGTGCCCGCGGCACCCGTACGCCTTCCCCTGCTGGAAGCCCATGGCCGGTTCCTCGCCGCTGGCGTCGCCGCGTCACGCGCGCTGCCCGGCTGCGACAACTCCGCCATGGACGGGTGGGCCGTGCGCGCCGAGGAGACCCGGGGCGCCAACCGCGACCGCCCCGCGCGCCTGCGCATCGTCGACACCGTCTACGCCGGCCACCTGCCGCGCCACGCCCTCCAGCCCGGCGAGGCCGCGCGCGTCTTCACCGGCGCACCGATTTCCCCCGGCGCCGACGCCGTCGTCCGTCAGGAGGCCGCGCGCCCCACCGACGACGGGACCCACGTGGACCTCTTCGTCTCCGTCACGCCCGGCCATGACCTGCGCCGCGCCGGTGAAGAGGTGATGCCCGGCACGCCGCTGTTCACCGCCGGCCAGCGCGTGGACGCAGCCGTGCTCGGCGTGCTCGCGTCGCTGGGCGAAGCCACCGCGCTCGTGCGCCCCGCGCCGCGCGTCGCCATCATCGCCACCGGGGATGAGCTCATTCCTCCCGGCCAGCCCGCGCAAGCCCACCAGGTCTTCGAGAGCAACCGCCTCCTCGTGGCCGCGCTCGCCCGCGAGGCCGGCGCGGAGGTCACGCACCTGGCCCGCTCGCGCGATGACGAGGCGGAGCTGCACGCGCGACTGGAAGCGCTGGCACCCCAGGTCGACGTGCTCATCACCACCGGTGGCGCATCCGTGGGTGATCGGGATTGCGTGAAGCGGGTCCTCTCCCTCCTGGGGGCTCGCTTCTTCGTGGACGGCGTCGCGCTCAAGCCCGGCAAGCCCGTGGCCGTGGCCCGCCTGGGCTCCACCGCCGTCGTCGTGCTGCCCGGCAACCCCGGCGCCGCCACCGTCGCTTTTGATCAGTTCGCGCGGCCCCTCCTCTTCAAGCACCAGGGCGTCGTCGAACACCGCCGCGTCACCCGGGCCCGCATCTCCGAGTCCCGCCACAAGCAGGCGGGGCTCACGTACCTCGTCACCGTCGCGGCGCTCGAAGCGCGCGAGGCCAGCGCCGAACCGTGGGCGCGCCTGCGTCCCCAGGGCGCCGGCCAGATTCTGCAGAACGTGGCGGCCCGGGGCTGGGCCGTGCTCCCCGCCGGCCGCGCGGACTTCGCCGAGGGCGAGGCCGTGGACGTGCAGCTCTTCGACCCGCCGGACTTCCAACCCGTGGAGGCCGCGTGAAGCCGCCCCCCGCGCTCGCCGTCATCGGCTGGTCCGGCGCCGGCAAGACGACGCTCCTGGAGCGCCTGCTGCCGGAGCTGGCCTCGCGCGGCCTGCGCGTGGCGTACGTGAAGCACTCCTCGGACGCGCACCCGCTCCACCGCCCGGGCAGCGACACCGCGCGCCTGGACGCCGCGGGCGCCGTGCTCACGGGCTTCGCCACGCCGGACGGCACGCAGCTCACCACCCGGCAGCCGCTGTCCCTCGCGCGAGACGCGGACCGCGCGGACCTGGTGCTCGTGGAGGGCTGGAAGGACGGCCCCCTCCCGAAGCTGGAGGTGTGGCGCGAGGGACTGGAAGCGCCGCTCGCGGCCTCCCGCCCCGACGTGCTCGCCGTGGTGACGGACGCGCCCGCGCTTCCACCCTCCGTGGCCTCGCGTCACCGCCTGCCAGTGAATGCACGCGCCGTCGCGGACTTCCTCACTGCGTGGCTGCGTGATCAATCCGCGCCGCGAAGCCCGCGCCCCGAACCGCGCGGCGTCACCCACCGCGCCGTGCGCCGCTTCGACGGGGACACGCTCCGCGAGTCCGAGGACGACCGCATCGCAGTGGAAGAGCCCCTGGAGATCCGCGTGAGCGGCGACACCGTCGCCACCACCATGCGAACCCCAGGCCATGACCGAGAGCTCGCGGTGGGCTTCCTCTTCGCCGAAGGCATCCTTAACGATGGGGCCGACCTGGGCAGCCTCTTCCACTGCGGCCATCCAGGTGAGGAAGGATTCGGCAACGTGTTGGAGGTCGTTCCCGCTGCCGGCGCTGTGCTCGATTTGGAGCGCGTGGAGTCTACCCGCCGTGGCACGCTCACTACCTCCGCATGCGGCGTGTGCGGCCGCCGCGACGTGGACGACCTGATGGCACGCTGCGACCGCGTCGCGCCCGGCCCCGTCCTCTCCGCCCACACCGTGGCCCGCGCCACCGAACGGCTGCGCGCCATCCAGCACAACTTCGAGCAGACCGGTGGAGTGCATGCCGCCGCGGCGCTGGACGCCCACGGGGAGCTGCTCGCCGCCTACGAGGACGTGGGCCGCCACAACGCCGTGGACAAGGTGGTGGGTGCCCTGGTCCTGGCCGGCACGGTGCGCTCCCCGCGCCGCCTTCCCTGTCTCTTA
>NZ_RAWK01000245.1 GCF_003612165.1 Corallococcus aberystwythensis
GAGGGGGAGGGGACGGCGCATCGGTGGGGCTCCTCGAGGGGGAGACGGGCTCGGAAAGCGGACGGCCCCACCCTAGCTCGTCGCGTCCGGATTTGAATGTGGACTGAACAGGTCCACATTACATAAGAGGCCGTCGCGGGCATCGGGCCCGCGGACAGCCACAGGAGACACCCCACTCATGCTCCGGATGAGCAAGATGACCGACTACGGCATCGTGCTGATGGCCGAGCTGGCGCGCGCGGACGGGGAAACCCGCACCACGCGAGAGCTGGCGGCGCGCACGCATGTCGCCCTTCCGTCCGCGAGCAAGGTCCTCAAGGGCCTGTTGCAGGCGGGGCTGGTGGTGTCGCACCGGGGCGCGAACGGCGGCTACGGCCTGGCGCGCCCGGCGGAGTCCATCTCGCTGGCGGAGCTGGTGTCCGCGCTGGAGGGGCCGGTGTCCCTCACGGAGTGTGGCCAGCACCAGGGCGCCCCCGCCGGGCCCTGCGAGCTGGAGGCCGTCTGCCAGGTGCGCGGCCACTGGCGCCTCATCAATCAAGCCATCCAGGAAGCGCTGGGGAAGCTGACGCTCGCGGACCTGCGCGCGCCCGCGCCCCGCATGCCGGAGCGGCTGGTGGGCCTGGGCCTGCCGGCGTCCGCGGTCCTTCCTCCTTCCGTCACGGGAGTCCGCTCATGAGCAGCACCGAAACCATCCAGGAGCTGACGCGCAAGGGCTACCAGGCGGGCTTCGTCACCCAGGTGGAGGCGGACACGCTGCCGCCCGGCCTGGACGAGGACGTCATCCGCGTCCTGTCCGCGAAGAAGAACGAGCCGGCCTTCATGCTGGAGTGGCGCCTGAAGGCGTACCGCTACTGGCTCACGCTGAAGGAGCCCACGTGGCAGGCGGTGAAGTACCACCCCATCGACTACCAGGCCATCCGCTACTACTCGGCGCCGAAGCAGAAGCCGAAGAAGGACAGCCTGCTGGAGGTGGACCCCGAAATCCTCCGCACCTACGAGAAGCTGGGCATCCCGCTGGAGGAGCAGAAGCGCCTGCAGAACGTCGCGGTGGATGCCGTCTTCGACTCCGTGTCGGTGGCCACCACGTTCCGGGAGAAGCTCTACAAGGCGGGCGTCATCTTCTGCTCGTTCTCCGAAGCGGTGCGCGAGCACCCGGAGCTGGTGGAGCGCTACCTGGGCACGGTGGTGCCCTTCTCCGACAACTTCTTCGCGGCGCTCAACTCGGCGGTCTTCAGCGACGGTTCGTTCTGCTACGTGCCCAAGGGCGTGAAGTGCCCCATGGAGCTGTCCACGTACTTCCGCATCAACGCGGCGGACACGGGCCAGTTCGAGCGCACACTGCTCGTCGCGGATGAAGGCGCCTCCGTCAGCTACCTGGAGGGCTGCACCGCGCCCATGCGCGACACCAACCAGCTGCACGCGGCGGTGGTGGAGCTGGTGGCGCTGGACGGCGCGTCCATCAAGTACAGCACGGTGCAGAACTGGTACCCGGGCGACGCGGAAGGCCGTGGCGGCATCTACAACTTCGTCACCAAGCGCGGCATCGCGCACCAGCGCGCCAAGATTTCGTGGACCCAGGTGGAGACGGGCTCGGCCATCACCTGGAAGTACCCCAGCGTCATCCTCAAGGGGGATGACTCGGTGGGCGAGTTCTACTCGGTGGCGCTCACCAACCACCGGCAGCAGGCGGACACGGGCACGAAGATGGTGCACATCGGGAAGAACACCCGGTCCACCATCGTGTCCAAGGGCATCTCCGCGGGGCGCGGGCAGAACACGTACCGGGGCCAGGTGAAGATGCTCAAGAGCGCCGCGAACGCACGCAACTACACGCAGTGCGATTCGCTGCTGTTGGGCGACGAGTGCGGCGCCCACACGCTGCCGTACATCGAGGTGAAGAACGCGACCGCGCAGGTGGAGCACGAGGCGTCCACGTCGAAGATTGGCGAGGACCAGCTCTTCTACTGCCGGCAGCGCGGCATCTCGCAGGAGGACGCGGTGTCGATGATCGTGAACGGCTTCTGCCGTCAGGTCTTCAAGGAACTGCCCATGGAGTTCGCGGTGGAAGCGCAGAAGCTCCTGGGCGTGAGTCTGGAAGGGAGCGTCGGGTGATGGCGTCGTTGTTGAGCATCCAGGACCTGCACGCCCGCGTGGGCGGCAAGGACATCCTCAAGGGCATCAACCTGGAGGTGGGCGCCGGCGAGGTGCACGCCATCATGGGGCCCAACGGCTCCGGCAAGAGCACGCTCGCGGGCGTGCTGGCGGGGCGTGAGACTTACGAAGTGACGAAGGGCTCCGTGCTCTTCGACGGCAAGGACCTGCTGGGCACTCCGCCGGAGGAGCGCGCGAAGGCGGGCGTGTTCCTGGGGTTCCAGTACCCGGTGGAGATCCCGGGCGTGGGCAACCTGCACTTCCTGCGCACGGCGCTCAACGCGCAGCGCCGCGCGAAGGGCGAGGAGGAGCTGGACGCCATGGACTTCCTCCAGCTGGCCAAGGAGAAGGCGAAGCTCGTGCAGCTGGACGCGGCCTTCATGAACCGCTCCGTGAACGAGGGCTTCTCCGGCGGAGAGAAGAAGCGCAACGAGATCTTCCAGATGGCGGTGCTCCAGCCCCGGCTGGCGCTGCTGGACGAGACGGACTCGGGCCTGGACATCGACGCCCTGCGCATCGTGGCGGGCGGGGTGAACGCGCTGCGCTCGAAGGACCGCGCCTTGGTGGTCATCACCCACTACCAGCGGCTGCTGGACTACATCGTGCCGGACCACGTGCACGTGATGGCGGCGGGCCGCATCGTGCGCTCGGGTGGACGCGAGCTGGCGCTGGAGCTGGAGGAGAAGGGCTACGGCTGGATTGGCGGGGAGGGCGGCGCCGCCGGCAAGGCGAAGGAGGCCCGGCCATGAGCGCGTCCCACTATGCCGACGTGGCCCGGACGTTCCAGGCGCGTGGGGATGCTCCCGCGTGGCTCCAGGCGATTCGCGAGGAGGGACTGAGCCAGTTCCAGGCGCGCGGCCTGCCCACGTCCAAGGACGAGGAGTGGAAGTACACGCCCGTCTCCACGCTGTCGGCGCACCCCTTCCAGCCCGTGCGGGACGTGTCCGCGGGCGAGGACGTGGCCCAGGCGGTGGCGCGGCTGGCGCTGCCCGGCCCGCGGCTCGTGTTCGTGGACGGCAGGTTCGTGCCGGCGCTGTCGGTGCTCACCGGCCTGCCGCGCGGCGTGGTGCTCAAGCCGCTGTCGCAGGCGCTGCGTGAGGACGGCGCGCTGTTGCAGGAGACGCTGGGGCAGCTCTCCCGGCCGTCCGCGCATGCCTTCACGTCGCTCAACGCGGCGCTGTTGGAGGAGGGCGCGCTGCTCACGCTCGCACCCAGGGCCTTGAGCGAGGTGCCGGTGCAGTTGCTGTTCCTCGCGCGCGGCGGTGATGGGCCGGTGCTGGCCAGTCCGCGCATCGTCGTGGTGGCGGGCGAGGGCAGCGAGGCCACGCTGGTGGAGACGTACGCGGGGCTGGGCTCCGGGGCGACCTTCACCAACGCGGTGACGGAGGTGTCGCTGGGCGACAACGCCAGCCTGCGCCACTTCAAGCTCCAGGCGGAGGGTGACACGGCGCTGCACCTGGGCGGGCTGTACTCGCGGCAGGGGCGCGACAGCCGCTTCCAGTCGCATGCGTTCTCGTTCGGTGGGGCGCTGGCTCGCAACGAAGTGCACGCGGCCTTCGCGGGTGAAGGTGGGGAGTGCGTGCTCAACGGCCTGTTCGTGGGCCGGGGCACGCAGCACCTGGACAACCGCACGGACCTGGACCACGCGGTGCCGCACTGCTCCAGCCGCGAGCTCTACAAGGGCGTGCTGGATGACCGCGCGCGCGGCACCTTCCACGGGAAGATCCGCGTGCGCGAGGACGCGCAGAAGACGGACGCGAGCCAGACGAGCCGCAACCTGCTGCTCTCCGAGGGCGCGCAGGTGGACGCCCGGCCGCAGCTGGAGATCTTCGCGGACGACGTGAAGTGCGCGCACGGCACGGCGGTGGGCCGGCTGGATGACAACGCACTGTTCTACCTGCGCTCACGCGGCATCCCGAAGGTGGACGCGGAGCGGATGCTGACGCAGGCGTTCGCGAGCGAGCTGGTGCGCGCGGTGCCAGAGGGTCCGGTGCGTGCGCGGGTGGAGGCATTGCTCGCGGAAAAGCTGCCGGGTACGGCGGAGGTGATGGGATGAGCGGGCCTGGATTCGACCTCGCGCGGGTGCGCGCGGACTTCCCCATCCTGCGGCAGGAGGTGCGGGGCCGGCCGCTGGTGTACCTGGACAGCGCCGCCACCGGGCAGAAGCCGCAGGCGGTGCTGGACGCGCTGACGCGCTACTACACGCACGACAACGCCAACGTGCACCGGGGCGTGCACATCCTCTCCGAGCGCGCCACGCAGGCCTTCGAGGACGCGCGCGAGACGGTGCGCCGCTTCATCCACGCCAAGGACGTGCGCGAGGTCATCTTCGTGCGCGGCACCACGGAGGCCATCAACCTGGTGGCCGCCACCTACGGCCGCAAGCACGTGGGCCCGGGCGACGAGGTGCTCATCTCCGCCATGGAGCACCACTCCAACATCGTGCCCTGGCAGATGGTGTGTGACGCCGCGGGCGCGAAGCTGCGCGTGATTCCCGTGGACGAGCGCGGCGAGCTCCAGATGGACGCCGTGGACGCGCTGCTCACGGAGCGGACGCGCCTCCTGGCCATTACCCACGTTTCCAACGCGCTGGGCTCGGTGAATCCCATCAAGGAACTGGTGGCGAAGGCGCACGCGAAGAACATCCCGGTGCTGGTGGACGGGGCGCAGTCGGTGACGCACTTCCCGGTGGACGTGCAGGACCTGGGCTGTGACTTCTACGCCTTCAGCGGGCACAAGCTCTTCGGGCCCACGGGCATCGGCGTGCTGTACGGAAAGCTTTCGATGCTGGAGTCGCTGCCGCCGTATCAGGGCGGCGGGGACATGATCCTCTCCGTGACGATGGAGAAGACCGTCTACAACCGCGTGCCGCACCGCTTCGAGGCAGGCACGCCGGACATGGCGGGCGCGGTGGGACTGGCCGCGGCCATCCGCTACCTGGAAGCCGTGGGCATGGAGAACGTGTCCCAGCACGACCAGTGGCTGCTCGCGTACGCGACGGACGCCTTGCGGTCGGTGCCGGGGCTCAAGCTGGTGGGCACGGCGCCGCGCAAGACGGGTGTGCTGTCCTTCACGCTGGAGGACGTCCACCCGCACGACGTGGGCACCATCCTGGACCAGGAGGGCATCTGCATCCGCACGGGGCACCACTGCGCCCAGCCGCTGATGCAGCGCTTCGGGGTGGCGGCCACGGCGCGTGCGTCGCTGGCGCTCTACAACACGCGCGAGGACGTGGACGCGCTGGTGAAGGGCCTGCACAAGGTGAAGGAGGTGTTCGCGTGAGTTCCGACCTCAAGGACCTGTACCAGGAGGTGGTGCTGGAGCACTCCAAGCGCCCGCGCAACTTCCGGGTGGTGGAGGGCGCCACGTGCGCGGCGGAGGGCTACAACCCGCTGTGCGGCGACCAGCTCTCCGTGACGCTCAAGCTGGAGGACGGCGTCATCCGCGACATCGGCTTCCAGGGCCAGGGCTGCGCCATCTCCAAGGCGTCCGCGTCGCTGATGACGGGCGCGGTGAAGGACAAGACGCGCGAGGAGGCCGAAGCGCTCTTCGAGCGCGTGCACACGCTGGTGACGGAGGGGCCGGAGAAGGTGGATCCGGAGTCGCTGGGCAAGCTCGCGGTGCTGTCGGGCGTGAGTGAGTTCCCGGCCCGGGTGAAGTGCGCGAGCCTGGCGTGGCACACGCTGCACGCGGCGCTGGATGGCCGCTCCACGTCGGTGTCGACGGAGTAGGGAGGGGTCATGCGAGGCGCGATGACGGTCATCGAGCGTGATGTGGACGCGATGCTCATCCCCAGTGGGGACAAGGTGT
Organism: Corallococcus aberystwythensis; assembly: GCF_003612165.1. Lineage (GTDB taxonomy): Bacteria > Myxococcota > Myxococcia > Myxococcales > Myxococcaceae > Corallococcus > Corallococcus aberystwythensis. The sequence continues at coordinate 5,962 of NZ_RAWK01000245.1, forward strand.
TGCTGCCGGCGGGCTCGGAGTTGACGGTGGTGCAGACGCTGGGCGGCAACGTCACGGTGCAGGACCCGTACGGCCAGCTGTTCCGCATCGACCAGAAGAACGCGGACGTGCTGGGCGAGGAGTACGCGGCGAAGGCGCCGGCGCCCGACGCGGACGTCACGCCCGGCGAGTTCCACGAGGAGCAGGTCTGGGAGCAGCTCCGCACGGTCTACGACCCGGAGATCCCGGTGAACATCGTGGAGCTGGGGCTGGTGTACACGTGCAAGGCCACGCCGCTGGACGAGGGCGGCCAGCGCGTGGACATCGAGATGACGCTCACGGCGCCCGGCTGCGGCATGGGCCAGGTGCTGGTGGAGGACGTGCGCTCCAAGGTGTCCACGCTGCCCGGCGTGAAGGAGGCCCACGTGGAGCTCGTCTGGGAGCCCCAGTGGGACCAGAGCCGCATGTCAGACGTGGCGCGGCTCCAGCTGGGCTGGATGTGACGTCCCCGGGCCCGGCCTGCTAGGCCAGGGCCTTCCTGCCACGTGCGACCAGGCCCAGCGTGGCGGCGGCGGCGAGCCCACCCGCGAGCCACCGGGGCCAGCGCGGCGCGGCTTCCGTCGCGGGGCGGCGGGCGACGTCGGGCGACATGCGCTCCGCGAACATCTCCACCAGCGCGTGCTCGAAGGCGAGCAGGTCGTGCGGCCCCCGGCTGGACACCCAGTTGCCGTCGCGCACCACGGGCTCGTCCGTCCAGTGCGCGCCCGCGTTCTCCATGTCGTTGCGGATGCCCGGCCAGGACGTCACGTGGCGGCCCTCCAGCAAGCCCGCGGACGCGAGCAGCCACGGCCCGTGACAGATGACCGCGATGGGCATGTCCAGCAGGTCCGCGTCCTTCACGAAGTCCAGCGCCAGGGCGCTCTGCCGGAGGAAGTCCGGGTTCATGAAGCCACCGGGCAGGAGCAGCGCGTCGAAGTCCGCGGCCTTCACCTCGCGCAGCGTGGCGTCCACGCGCACCTTGCGTCCGGGCACCAGCAGGTTCATGCCCCGGATGCGGCCCTTGTGGAGGGAGACGATGGTGACGTGCGCGCCCTCTTTCTCCAGGCGCTTCACCGGCCGCGTCAGCTCCACCTGCTCGAAGCCATCCGCCGCCAGCACGGCCACCCGCATCCCCTTCAGCTTCTTCATTGCCCTGTCCTCCCGATGTCCGGCGATGCCCCACACAACCCGAACCTGCACGGTGTACATGCCCTGACGGGAGGGGAAGCGGAGGGCAGGCGGGCAGGCAGGCGCTCGGGGTGATGCCTTCCTGCTGACTGGTGCGGCGCGGCATGCGGCGGCGCTGGACGCCCCTGGGGAACGGCTTTACGACACGGGGAGAGGTCCCCTTCTGGAGGCGCACGGCATGTCCCCCTCGTTCTCTCCCCGGATGCACCGGAGCCTGCTCGCGGGCGCCGCGCTGCTGCTGGCCCCCATGGGCTGTGCCACGTCCTCACAGGCGGGCGCCGCGCGTGACGATGCCGCCCTGCGCACGGATGCCCCTCCGCGCGTGAAGCCCAGGTGGGGGCTGGTCATCCACGGCGGCGCGGGCGTCATCTCCCGTGAGAACCTGACCCCGGAGCGCGAGGCCGTGATGCGCGCCGCGCTCACGGAGGCGCTCCAGGCGGGGCACGCGGTGCTGGCGAAGGGCGGCCGCAGCATGGATGCCGTGACAGCGGCCATCCGCGTGCTGGAGGACTCGCCGTACTTCAACGCCGGCAAGGGCGCTGTGTTCAACCACGACGGCGTGAACGAACTGGACGCGGCGGTGATGGACGGCAAGACGCGCATGGCTGGCGCGGTGGCCGGCGTGCACCACATCCAGAACCCCATCGACCTGGCGCGGTTGGTGATGGAGAAGTCCCCGCACGTGATGATGGTGGGCGACGGGGCGGAGGCCTTCGCGAAGTCGCAGGGCATGCCCTTGGTGGATGCGAAGTACTTCTACACGGAGGAGCGCTGGCAGGGACTCCAGCGCGCGCTGGAGCAGGAGCGCGCGAAGGGGGCCCCGCCCGCGGAACAGGGGCAGCCGTCCACGCAGGGCCAGACGCCCCCGCAGCCCGCGCAGCCGGTGATGCCCGCGCAGCCGCCCGCGCCGGTGCAGCCCCCGTCGCCGCAGCCCGGCTCGTCGCTGACGCCGGGCGTGGACCCCGTCACGGGGGACCACAAGTTCGGCACGGTGGGCGCGGTGGCGTTGGATCAGGAAGGCAACCTCGCGGCGGGCACGTCCACGGGCGGCATGACCAACAAGCGCTTCGGCCGGGTCGGTGACGCGCCCATCATTGGCGCGGGCACCTACGCGGATGAGCGCTGCGCCGTCTCCGCCACAGGCCACGGGGAGTTCTTCATCCGCTACACGGTGGCGCGCGACATCTGCGCCCGCGTCGAGTACCAGGACCTCCCCCTCCCAGAGGCCGCCAACTTCGTCATCCACGACGTGCTGGTGAAGGCCGGCGGCGAGGGTGGCGTCATCGCCATGGACCGCCAGGGCCACGTGGCCATGCCCTTCAACTCCAGCGGCATGTATCGCGGCTACATCGGCGAGGACGGCACGCCCACCGTCGCCATCTTCCAGCAACCCTAGGCAGGCGGCCGAGCCCCGCTTGCCTGGGCCTGCACGAGGCCAAAGCTTTTCCTCCACGTCTTCCTCACCCCGGAGAGAGAGCCATGGCCTCGCGCGCATCCATGTCCACCCGTCCCCTCGCGGTCGTCACCGGAGCGTCCAGCGGCATCGGCTACGAGCTGGCGAAGCAGTTCGCGAAGAACGGCTTCGACCTGCTCATCGCCGCGGAGGACAAGGGCATCGTGGAGGTGTCCGCCGCCCTTGAAAGCCTGGGCGCCTGGGTGAAGAGCGTGCAGGTGGACCTGGCGAAGGCGGAGGGCGTCCAGCGGCTCTACGCCGAAATCAAGCAGGTGGGCCGCCCGGTGGATGCCATCGCCATCAACGCGGGCGTGGGCGTGGGGGGCGACTTCGCCCGGCAGACGGACCTCCAGGCGGAGTTGAATCTCATCAACCTGAACGTCACCTCGTCCGTGCACCTGGCGAAGCTCGTGCTCAAGGACATGGTGGCGCGCAACGTGGGCCGTGTCCTCTTCACCTCGTCCATCGCGGCCACCATGCCGGGCCCGTTCGAAGCGGTGTATGCCGCCTCCAAGGCCTTCCTGCTCTCCTTCTCCGAAGCCCTGCGCAACGAATTGAAGGACACGGCCATCACCGTGACGGCCCTGATGCCGGGCCCCACGGAGACGAACTTCTTCCACCGCGCCGGCATGGACGACACGCGCGTGGGGGCGCAGAAGAAGGACAGCGCGGAGCAGGTGGCGCGCGAGGGCTACGAGGCCCTGATGGCCGGCAAGGACAAGGTCGTCGCCGGCTCGCTCGCGAACAAGGTGATGGCCGCGGCCGCCACGGTGCTGCCCGCGCCCATCACCGCAGAACAGCACCGCAAGCTGTCCGAGCCCGGCTCCGCGCACCACTGACGGAACGCGCTACAGCTTCACGAGCGACACGTCATCCATGTGGATGAAGTTGGCCGTGCTGCCGGTGGTCGCCTGCGTGTGGAAGCCGAACTCCAGGAAGCCGCCCGTCACGGAGATGGCGGGCGTCTCCACCAGGGTCCAGTCCCCATACGTGCCCAGCGCGGTGAACACGGGCGAGCAGGAACCGCACGTCTTCACCTGGAGGCGTGACAGCGCGAAGGTGCCGCCCTTGCGCACCCACGCGCGCACCTTGTAGCTGCCGGACGCGAGTCCCGACACCGTCTGATACGTCCACGTCTCGAACGGGGCGCCGCTCCAGTGCGTCAGGTGGTTCGCGCTGGCGTGGCCTCCGTTGTACGTCTCCGTGAAGGCCGCGCCCGCGGTGCCGTTGGGCGTCCACGTCGTCCAACCGGACAGGCCGGACTCGAAGCCGCCGTTCGTCACGGACACGCCCGAGCCACCACCGCCACCGTTGAGGATGTTGCGCGCCCCGTTGACGTCCAGGTTGAACAGCGCGGACGCCGCCTGGTTGAGCTGCGCCTGCTTGTTCCCGTCCCCCGCGTACTGCTTGCGCTGCTGGTACAGGGTATTGATCAGCTCCAGCTCGCTCTGCGAATACGGTACGCCCAGCTTCTGCTGAAGCGACGTGAGGAACCCATAACCGAACTCGCGCGTGGGCTCGATCATCGTCCCCTCGCCGTAGTCGTTCCAGGTGTTGAGCTGGAGGTGGTTGATGCTGCCCGCGTTCTTCGCCAGGTCCAGCGTCTGGTTGAAGCTGTTGAGGCCGTTGTGGGCAATCTCCCAGGTGGGCCCGCCCCAGCCGCCCGCCGCGTAGAATGAACGGAAGCCCGGGTAGACGGAGCCGAACTTCAGGGGCGAAGGCTGGTTGTTGTAGAAGTGCGTGAGGCCTGTGGTGAAGTCCGGGTAGATCCACGCGAACTCGCCCTTCGCGTTCGCGCCCGCCTCACCGGACTCGTACCAGAGCGTGAGGAACGTGGGCTTCTGGCTCAGCGGGGAGAAGACGTTCGTCCAGTCTCCGGCGGACTGGAACGTCTGCGGCCCGAAGACGAGCAGCAGCGGCGCGCTGTTCACCCGGATGTAGTTGGACTGGTTGAAGTACCGGTCGCGCAGGTACGCCATGTCGTTGCGCCCGGCCGCCAGCTTGTCGGTGATGAAGCCCGCGTCGTACGCGAGCTTTGCGTTGTGGTCCTCGTACACCACCGCGAAGTCCAGCCCCACCGCCGCCGTCTGCGCGATGACGGCCTCCGTGTTGGCGCGGTTCTTCGGGTAGTCCCAGGCGTTGAGGGTTCCCGGCCAGTCGATGAGCACCCCGTCCACGCCCGAGTACTTCATGAGCAGCAGCTGGTACTCGATGACGTCCCGGTCCCCGGAGCCATACGGCCCGATGAGCGGGTAGTAGTAGGACGCAATCTGCCGCCGCCCGGAGCCGTCCACCACGTCCGGGTTCTGGTTGTCCATGGTCCAGTGGATGCCCCACGCGCCGTTGCCCGACGTGGCCCGCGTCTCGAACCAGGGCATCAGGTGCACGTACACCTTCTTGCCCACCGTCTTCGGCACCGGCACCGCCGCGTCCGCCGCGAAGAAACCCCACAGCGCGCAGACGAGGCCCGCGCCCAGCGAAACCCAACCCTGACGTCTCATGTGAACAGGCTCCTGACCGGCAAGGCGCGAAACGCCCCGGCCAGGAGCCACGTTGTCATAAGACGCCATCAACCAGGAATATGAGTATTCCTGGGATGCCGTGCCGCAGGGCCTACTGCTTCACGAGGAACAGCTCGCGCACCTGGAGCAGGTCCACGTCGCCGGCGAAGGCGGAGAACTTCTCGTACTCCGCCGGGGTGACGCGGGCGCGGGGCATGTTGATGGACTCCGCGATGGTGAGCGTGCGCCCGTCCTGCTTCTCCGACCGGGTGAAGTGGCCGAACTGGCTGTCCACCTTCAGGCCCGCCTGCGGGTCGCTGAGCTTCCAGCCCTGGGGCAGGGTGAGGGCGACGTTCGTGCGGCTGGCCTCCGTGTCGTCGAGGTAGAGCGGCGTGGTGCGCGTGGACAGCTGCACGTAGCGCCGGCCCAGCAGGGCGGGGAAGGTGACAGGGCCCAGCGCCATGCGGCCGTCGCCCTCCATGCGCCCGAAGCGCGGCACGGTGAACGCGTAGCGCAGCACGAAGGGCGCGCCCACGGCCTCCTCATGCTCCAGCTTCACGGACGACAGCTGCGCGCCGCCGAAGTAGCGCGACACCGCGCCCTGGAGCGCCTGGTTGCGGCTCTCCGCGGAGAGCTGCTCGAAGGCCTCGGCGATTTGCGCGGCCTCGAAGCCGGAGTAGGTCTCCTCGCCCTGGCCCTTGAGGCTGCCGTCGGCGCCCAGCTCCAGGTTGAGCTTCACGTCCTTGCCCACGCGCGGCTTGAGCGGCGGCGTCTTCACCTTCTGCAGGGGCTTTCCAGGCTCCGGCAGGAGGTACGCCTCGCGCTCGCCCGTGGCGGCCTCCGGCAGCTCTCCGAAGGGGCCGTAGCGCACGGACGTGTCCAGCCACACGGGGTCCTCCCCCGGCACCTCCACGCGCAGCGCCGCGTAGGGCAGGAGCGCGTCCGCGGGGAAGAGGTAGGGCGCGGGGTCGGTGTTGAAGGTGCGGATGGCCGCGACGCGCGACGGGATGCCCAGCGTCTCCAGGCCCGCCTTCATCACGGTGAGCCGGCTGCCCCGGTCCTGCGCCACGGTGGAGGCGGCGGACTGCGCGAGGCTCGCGTCGCGTCCGGAGAAGCGCTTCATCACCGCGGCGTGCAGCGCCTTCACCGCGTCCAGGCCCTTCTTGCCCTCCGTGGCCTGACGCGCGAAGGACTCCACCTCCGAGGTGCGCAGCCACCGGTCCTGGAACGCGTCGCCGTACACGCGCGCCAGGCCGTCGTTGCCCGTATCGCCCGCGCCCACCATCACGAAGGGCAGGTACTCGTTGCCGGAGGGCGGCGCGCTCGGCTCCGGGATGAACGGCGGCACGCGGCGCGCGTCGTAGTGGAACACCTCCACGTCGCCCTTCACCTCCGGCGGCGGCGCCTTCATGCCGTGCGCGTCCACCTTCATGCCGCTGCCCTTGGGCGCGACCACCGTGTACGTGCTCCACGCGTTCGGCTGGTTGGCGATCTGGAAGTAGAACGCGGACGCGGTGAAGCCCGGCTGCGCGGGGCCCCGGTCGCTTTCGGGCAGCAGGTACTCCACCTCCACGGAGTCACCGACCTGCACGCCGGGCAGGCTCATGGTGTCCTTGCCCTCGATGTTCTCCGGCTCCAGCACGCGGCCGTCGGCCTTGAGCGTGCGCAGCGCCAGCACCTGGGCACCGCGAGGGATGTTCACCTCCGCGATCTCCTGCACGCCCGACTGCTCCAGCGCCTTCTGGATGGTGTGGATGCGGTTGACGATGGAGCCGTCCGGGTAGACCTGCACCGCCGCCGCGTCCAGCACGTACGCCGCCGCGCTGCCGCCGGTGACGGGCGCCGCCTCGTAGGCCTTCAAGGCCTCCTTGCCGTCGATGGCGTACGCCGCCAGCAGCTCCTTGCCCGTCTTCGCGCGCTCCACCGCGCGGCGCAGCGACAGGTCCGTGCCGTCCAGCTTGAGCGCCTGCTCGCGCAGCTTCAGCGCCTCCGCGCCCTGGCCCGCGTACTCGCGCACGTCCGCCAGCCGCTTGAGGATTTCCGCGTTGCGCGGCCACACGGTGGCCTGCTTCTGGAGCACCTTCGCCGCGTCGTCGTAGCGGCGCTGGCTGAGGTAGATGCTGGACAGGGCCGCGGCGGTGGTGAGGTTGTCCGGGTCCTGCGCCAGCAGCTGCGTGTAGCCCTTCGCCGCGCCCTCCAGGTCGCCGCGCGTGCGCAGGTGGTCCACCCGCCGCGCGTCCGCGCCAGGGCAGCCCTCCTGGGCCTTCACCAGCTCGTCCGTGCGGGCCACCGCGTCGCGCCGGCGCGCCAGCGAGTACTGCAACCCCAGCGCCTCGCACAGGCCCGGCTGCGCCTCCAGCGCCGAGGCCAGGGCGACCTCCGCCTGCGCGTCCACGTCCAGCGCCAGCGCCGCGCGGGCCATCATCACGTGCACCGGGAAGCCCGCGGGCTTCACCGCGTCGCGCGCCGTCTTCAGCGTGTCCAGCGCGGTGGTCGGCTGGCCGTCATCCAGGAAGAGGTCCGCGCGCAAGAGCAGCGCGGCCACGTTGGCCGGGTCCTTCGCCAGCGCCGCCTCCAGGTCGCGCGTGGCCCGGCCGCGCGCCACCTTGGACGGGATGCCGCGGTCCTGCGCGGCCTGCTCCGCGCGCAGGGTGAGCAGCGCGGGCGTCGTGGCCTCCAGCTTCGCCATCAGCCGCTGGGTGCCGTCCACGTCGCGCGCCAGGCCGTCGCGCACCGCGAGGAAGGTGCTCAGCGTCCCGCCGGCCTCGCCCTGGAGCGCCTGGGCCAGGTCCTCCGCGCCCGGGTACATGTCCGGGGCCTCCACCTCGCCCGGGGCGCTCGCGTTCCAGCGCGGCGCGGGGCCGGTGGCGGCGGTGAGGCGCACCCCGGCGGGGCTTCCGTCCGCCTTCATCAGCGCGAAGGTGATGCCGCCCTGGGTGTTGTCGCGGGACATCTTCACGACGAAGCGGTGCTTGCCGGCGGGCAGCTCCAGCGCGCGCACGCTCACCGTGGACGCGGTGCGCGCCCAGTCGCGGCGCTCCAGCACCGGGGCGCCGTCCATCAGCACGCGGTGCGACGTCTGGCTCACCGTGCGCAGCACGTACACGCCGGCTTCCGCCACCTCCGCGTCGATGCCCAGCGCGTACATGTCCCCGTGGCCAGGCTCGCCGCCCAGGTCCAGCCGGCCGTCCGGCGAGCGCACCGTGCGTGCCGCGAGCGCGCCGTACGCGCCCGTGAAGGGGCCCGCGAAGGAGCCGTCCTTCTCCGGCGCGATGGGCTCGTCGATGGCCAGCACGTGGAAGGGCGAGAAGGGGCCCACCAGCGTGGCCTCGCTCGCGCCGCCCAGGTCCTTGAGCGTCTGGGCCTGGGTGGCCGTGTCCACGCGCAAGCTCGCCACCGCCAGGCGCGCGGCGCGCAGGAGGTAGGCCGTCTCACCCCGGGCGCCCGCGGCGAGCCCCGCGTCCACGCCCTTGAGGATGTTGTCATCCTCCGCGCGCGAGGTGCCCACGCGGTCCAGCACGTAGCGCGCGGCGATGACGGCCACCGGGTGGCGGGGGGCGCGCTTCACCAGCTCCAGCGACGCGGCGAGCGCGCGGTCGGACTGGCCGTTGCGCCGGGCCAGCAGCGCCTGTCCCTGCAGGGCGTACGGGTCGCCCGGGTCCTTCTGCACGGCGGCGTCGAAGCGCTGCTGCGCGAGCTTCACGTCGCCCGCGACGAGGTACGCGTGGAAGCCCGCGAACGCGAGCGTGCGCGCTTCCGCGTCACCCTGGCCGGCGCGCTCGGCGGCGGACTCGAGCACGTGGGGCGCGACGACGGAGGAGGGCCGGGGGCAGCCGGTGAGTCCGGCGACGAGGACGAGCGCGGTCAGGCCGCGGCGGAAGGTGCGCATAGGGGAGCCGAGGGATAATGCAATCCCCTCGGAGAGGCCATATTCCCCTTGCGGTGCGTGTCCGGGACCGACCCCGGCCGGTCCCCTAGCGGCGCTTCGGGGCGGACTTGGCGGGGGCCGCCTTGGCGGGCTGGCGCTTGGG
>NZ_RAWK01000246.1 GCF_003612165.1 Corallococcus aberystwythensis
GTGGTGGGGCTGTGGGGGGACGTGGAGCTGGCGGCGCGCGACCGGGGCGGCAAGGTGCTGGCCACCACGGCGGACGCCCCGCACCTGCTGGCCACGGTGCTGGTGGCCCGGGGGGACTTCGCGGCGCGCTACCCGGACGCGGTGCGGCGGGTGCTCCGGGGGCTGTTGGACGCGGGGCAGGGCGTGCTCAAGGCCCCGGCGGCCGGGGCGCGGCTGTTGGGCGAGGTGGCGCCCTACCTGGGGGACCCCTCGGAGGCCATCCGCAGTGCGCCGCCCGCGACACTGGCGGACAATCGGGCCTTCTTCGGACTTTCCGGCGAGGCGCCGGTTACCTATGACGAGCTCTTCCAGAGCGCCGCGGCGCTCTTCCAGAAGCTCAATCGCGGGACGGCGCCCCCACCCGCGGAGGACACGCGGGACCTGGGCGCGCTGAAATACGTCTCCGAGGCGCGGGGGCCCTGAAGCGGGCCGGAAGAGGGAAGGGGAGTCGGACGTGGCGAAGACACCGAACTACATCAAGGCCGCGTTCCTCCTGCCAGCCAACCTGGTGGGGCTGACGACGGCGGCCATGTCCAGCGCCGTCACGCAGGAGCCGCTGCCCATGATGGTGGCGCTGGGCGTGGAGGGCGTCTACCTGGCCGTGATGTCGTCCATGAAGCGCTTCCAGCGCGCCGTGCGGGCGCAGCAGCCGGACAACCCGGAGGCCGCGCGCGCGGCGGTGGACTCGCTGCTCGCGGACCTGGCGCCGTCGCAGCGCGACCACTACCAGCAGCTGGTGGGGCTGAAGGAGAAGATCCTCGCCAACTACCGCAAGCTGCCCGGAGGGCGCGTGCTGGCGGCGGACAGCGAGCCCAAGCTGGACGCGCTGCTCACGTCCTTCCTGCGGCTCATCTCCGCGCTCAACCAGAACCGCACGTACCTCAACGGGTCCGACCGGGAGCACCTGACGTCCGAGGTGGCGGCGCTGGAGGCGGAGGTCGCCGAGGAGCCCAACCCGCGCCTCAAGGACGTGAAGGGCAAGCGCGTGGAGATCCTCCGCAAACGCCTGATGCGCTTCGAGCAGGCGGGCGAGAGCCGTGAGGTGGTGAGCCACCAGCTGGCCGGCATCGAGGACCTGATGCGGCTGACGCACGAGCAGTCCATCGCCATCCGCGACCCGGAGAGCGTCAACCGGCAGCTGGACGTGCTCTCCGCGGAGACGGAGGCCACGGACGAGACGGTGCGCCAGATGGAGCGCTTCCTCGACTTCACCGAGGAGACGTCCGCGCCGCTGCCGCACGGCGGCACCCGCGTGCGATAGGGCACCTGTTCACCGTGGCACCTTGCGGGCGTAGCGAGGGCCCGCGACGGCGCACGAATAGATTGACTCTCCGGCGCAGGCATCCTGTCCTGACGCCCATGCTCCGCCGCGTTGGATTCCTCCCGTTGGTCCTGCTGTTGGTCGTGTTCGCCGGCTGCTCGCGCTGCGGGAAGGAGGCGGCGGGGCCCGCGGACTCGCCCCGGGGCGTGTCGCGCTACCTGCCGCGCACCGCGCAGGCGGCCGTCGTCATCGACGACCTGGGCACGCTGGGCGAAAAGCTCGCGCGCTTCCAGAACCTCAAGGTGGCCTCGTTCGTCGCGCAGCTGCAGAACTTCCCCTCCGCGGAGCGCTACGTGTCCGCGGTGATGCGGCAGGTGGGCGTGGACCTGCGCAGCCGGAAGGCGCTGGAGGACGCGGGCATCGACCCCAAGCGCGGCGCGGGCGCGGCCTTCCTGGGCGGCACGCAGGCGGTGTCCGTCATCGGCGTGAAGGACGCGGACAAGCTGAAGACGACCTTCGCCACCTTCGCCCGCACGCGCCTGGGCGCGACGGAGGAGAAGGACACGAAGGTGGACGCCGGGCGGCTCGTGACGTTCAACCGGCCGGGCTCCACGGAGCCCCTGCTGGGCATGCTCTTCCTCAAGCACGACCTGGTGCTCCTGTCCGCGGGCGCGTCGGTGGCGCGGCTGACGGAGCTGGCGGCGCTGCCGGAGGAGCAGTCCCTGGCGAAGGAGCCGGTGCTGGAGGCGTCCCTCAAGCGGCTCTCGGGCGACCGCGACTTCCACGTGTGGCTGCCGGGCGGCACGGGCCTGCTGCCCGCGGGCACGGTGCAGGGCATCACCTTCACGGGCCACATCGAGGAGCGCGCGGTGACGCTGCGCGCGGACTCGCCGTGGCCGGACACGCAGGCGTCGCTCGCGGCGCTGGAGTCCAAGGGCGGCGAGGGGCTCACCGGCTGGCTGCCGCAGGACAGCTTCCTCGTGGCGCGCTACCGGGGCGACCCCGCGCAGCTCGACGGCGTGTGGCCGTACCTGGCCGGCTCGCAGGTGACGCGCGCGGTGCAGAACGCGGGCTTCGACGTGAAGGCGGAGGTGCTGGACAACCTCAAGCCGGGCATGGCGTTCGCGCTGTCGCTGTCGCCCACCGTCAACCTGTCCTCCGGCATGCCGGACCTGGACCTGCGGCGCACCAACCCCTTCCGCTTCATCAACCTGGTGGCGCTCGCGGAGGTGAAGGACGTGGCGAAGGGGCAGGCCACGCTGGACAAGGTGCCCGGCTTCGCGGGCGGCTTCGGCGCGAAGGTGGAGCCCACGGACCTGAACGGCCAGAAGGCCTATCTCACGTCGTACCGCGCGGGCGAGGGCGCGCACTTCGCGCTGTCGAAGGACGGCAAGCTGGTGCTCGCGGGGCCCCGGGCGCGCCTGGAGTCCACCCTGGCCTCGTTCGCGCAGCCCGCGGGCCCGGGCCCGGTGTCGGAGGACCTGAAGGCGGTGGGCAAGGACGCCGCGCTGGTGGTGCTGCTGGACCTGCGCCGGCTGGCGGACGCCGTCAAGGCGCTGCCGTCCGCCGCGTGGGGCATTGGCGGCTTCGCCATCAAGGCCACCACGGTGCGCTGGCTGGACGCCACGGACGACCTGCGCGCCGTGACCCTGGCCCTGTCGCGCGAGGACAAGGCGCTGCAGGCCGAGATCTCCCTGCGGCTGACGCCCGCCGCCACGACGACCACCACCCCGGCCACGCCTTGATCCGCGCGCGCGATGTCGTGAAGGAGTACGAGGACGGCGAGGGCTCGCGGGTGCGCGTCCTCGACGGCGTGTCGCTGGACGTGGAGGCCGGAGACTTCGTCGCGGTGGTGGGCGCGTCCGGCAGCGGCAAGTCCACGTTGCTGCACCTGTTGGGTGGGCTGGACGTGCACTACCAGGGGCAGGTGGAGGTGGGCGGCGTGAAGCTCACCGGCCTGCGCGACCAGGAGCTGGCGCGCTTCCGCAACACGCACGTGGGCTTCGTCTTCCAGTCCTTCCACCTCATCCCCAACCTGTCCGCGCTGGAGAACGTGCTCCTGCCGTCGCACTTCGGTCCGGCCACGGCGGACGGGCGCAAGCGCGCGACCCAGCTGCTGGAGCGCGTGGGCCTGGGCGCCAAGCAGGACCGCGCGCCGGTGCGGCTGTCCGGCGGCGAGCGCCAGCGCGTGGCCATTGCCCGGGCCCTCTTCGGAGGCCCGAAGCTGCTCCTGTGTGACGAGCCCACGGGCAACCTGGATGCGGCCACGGGCGCGGGTGTCATCCAGCTGTTCCAGGAACTGCACAGGGAAGGGCTCACGGTGCTGACCGTCACCCACGAGGAGCGCATGAGCGCGGTGGCGCGCCGGGTGCTGCGGCTCAAGGACGCGCGGCTGGTGGAGGAATCCCCCGCATCCGCGCCCCTGGCCTCGCGAGGTGCCCCGTGAGGTTCGACGCGCTGTCCCGACTGGTGAGGTTGTCCCTCGCGCGCGAGCGCAAGGGCGCGTTCTTCTCCGCCTTCGGCGTGGCCATGGGCGTGGGCGCGCTGGTCTTCTTCGTGGGCCTGGGGCTTGGAGTCGGGCGCGTCATCCGCGAGCGCATCTTCCCCACGGACTCGCGGCTGGTGGACGTGGTGCCCCCGGCGGTGTCGCTGGGCCTCTTGGGCGGCGGCAAGCTGGACACGGCCGCGGTGGAGCGGCTGGCCGCGCTGCCCGGCGTGGAGACGACGTACCGGAAGATGAACGTCCGGGTGCCGGCGGTGACCCGCTACGACGGCGTCTTCTTCGGCTCGCGCCTGCGCATGGGCATGGAGGTGCTCGCGGTGGGCGTGGACCCCGGCCTCGTGCAGAAGGACGTGGGGCTGCAGGAGGCGAAGGACTTCAAGGACCCTGGAGAGGGCAAGGCCATCCCCGCGCTCATCTCCACGCGCCTCCTGGAGCTGTACAACAAGACGTTCGCGCCCGCGCGCAAGCTGCCGCAGTTGTCCGCGGAGATGCTCATCGGCTTCGGTTTCCCGGTGGAGTTCAACCGCTCCTACGTGGCGGCCACGTCCGGCGGTCCCACCACCACGCAGCAGGCGCAGGTGGTGGGCGCGTCCGACCGGGCCATGCTCGCGGGCATCACCATCCCGCTGGATACAGCCGTGCGCATCAACCGCGCTTCCGGCGCGGACGCGGACAGCTACTCCGGCGTCACGCTGGTGGCGGCGGACCCTTCACGCGTCCCGGAGCTGGTGGAGGCGGTGAAGGGGATGGGCTTCGAAATCGATGATCAGGAGCGCCGGCTCGCGGAGAACGCGGGCGCGGCGGTGGCGCTCACCACGTCCGCGCTGGCGCTGCTCTCCATCCTCATCTGCGTGCTGGCCGCGGTGAACATCGCCCACGCCATGTCCTCGTCGGTGCGCGCGCGGGCCAGGGAGATTGGCGTGATGCAGGCGGTGGGTGCGTCGCGCTCGGACGTGCGCTCCATCGTGCTGGCGGAGGCCGGCGTGGTGGGCCTGCTGGGCGGCGCGGCGGGAACGGCGGCGGCGCTGGTGCTGGCCTTCATCGTGGACCGGCTCGCGAAGGGCTACCTGCCCAACTTCCCCTTCAAGCCGGAGAGCTTCTTCTCCTTCCCCGCGCCCGTGGTCCTGGGCGGCGTGCTGTTGGGACTCCTGGCCGCGCTCGCCGGGGCCTACTTCCCCAGCCGCCGCGCCGCCGCCACGGATCCCGCGAGGACGCTGGCGGGATGAGCGGCCCCGCGGTCAAGACGCTGTTGACCAACGTCGTGTGCCTGGGGGCGCTCGGGTGGATCTACGGGGGCGACCTCTCGGATGCGCTGCGCGCCCGGACCGCGGAGGTCTCCGCGCTCCAGACGCCGCCGTCCGCCGTGCACGCGAGCGTCGTGCTGGGGCTCACCGGGGTAGGGCTGGCCGTGTTCCTCGCGGGGCTGCTTCGCAAGAAGCCGGAGGGCTTCAAGGGCTACCGGCTCCTGCCCGTCCTGCTCGTGATCGCGCTCTTCCTGGACCTGGTGCTGGTGGAAGGCAAGACGCCGCTGGATTCACCGGAACTCGGCGCGGTGGCGCTGCAGCGCTTCCAGGCGGATGCGCAGAAGCGGGCCACGGTGGACGCCGTGCCCTCGCGGGCGCAGGAACTCCAGCCCTTCGTGGACGCGCTGGGCGCGCCGCCGTACCTCGAGCACGGCGTGCCGGTGCCGGCTTACGCACTCCAGGTGCGCATGGACTGCGAGGGCCCGGTCCGTCACGCGCCCGGCACGCGGCCCGGCACGCTGTTCTACTGCGTCGCCCGGGATGGCAAGCAGGCCTGGGTGACGCTGGGCGGGCTCCCCGCCGAGGTGCGCTTTGGTGCGCCCGCCGTGCTCTCCCAGCGAGGCGAGCCGCGCGTCGCCGTCGTGCGCGCTCAGGTCCCCGGGGAGAATGAGGTCCTGGAGGGCATTGACCTCGACATTCCGGCGGTGGACGGGGGCGAGGCAGCGGCTCCTTCACCCTGATTCAGGGTCGCCTGGGGAGCAAGCGGGCGGAAATAGGTCCGCGCGCGCGGTTGACCCTTTGGAGCCGCGATCGATAGGCTCACTGCAAGGACTCGACCCCCACACACAGTGACGACCTCTCAACCGAAGCGGCAACCCATCCCGTTCGGGAAGTATCTCCTCCTGGACCGCGTCAACATCGGCGGCATGGCGGAGGTATGGCGCGGCAAACAATTCGGCGCCAGCGGCTTCGAACGGCTCGTCGCCATCAAGCGCATCCTGCCGAACATCGCCGAAGATGAAGAATTCATCTCGATGTTCATCGATGAGGCGAAGATCAGCGTCCAGCTGACCCACGCCAACATCGCGCAGATCTACGAACTGGGGCAGATCGCCAGCAGCTACTTCATCTCGATGGAGTACATCCCTGGCAAGGACATGCGGGCCATCTTCGACCGCTGCCGGAAGAAGGGTGAGCCCGCGCCCGTGCCGCTCGTCGCCTTCTGCGTGGCGAAGATGTGCGAGGGCCTGGACTAC
Source organism: Corallococcus aberystwythensis (assembly GCF_003612165.1). Lineage (GTDB taxonomy): Bacteria > Myxococcota > Myxococcia > Myxococcales > Myxococcaceae > Corallococcus > Corallococcus aberystwythensis. Next base: position 6,304 of record NZ_RAWK01000246.1, read on the forward strand.
GCCCACCGCAAGAAGGACGGGATGGGGCGCGAGCTCAACATCGTCCACCGAGACATCTCGCCGCAGAACGTGCTCGTGTCCTTCGAGGGCGAGGTCAAGGTCATCGACTTCGGCATCGCGAAGGCGGCGGGCAAGGCGACGAAGACGCAGGCCGGCATCCTCAAGGGCAAGTTCGGCTACATGAGCCCGGAGCAGATCCGCGGCCTGCCGCTGGACCGCCGCTCGGACGTGTTCGCCATTGGCGTGTGCCTCTACGAGATGCTCACCGGCGAGCGCCTCTTCGTGGGCGACAGCGACTTCTCCGTGCTGGAGAAGGTGCGCAAGGCGGAGGTGCCGTCGCCGTCCACGTACAACCGGCGCATCCCGGAGGCGCTGGAGCGCATCGTCCTCAAGTCGCTCGCGAAGGACGTGGAGGAGCGCTACCAGTACGCCAGCGAGCTGGGCGACGACCTGCAGCGCTTCCTGCTGACGAGCGACTCCATCTTCGGCCGCAAGGACCTCATGCAGTACATGAAGTCCACGTTCGCCGAAGAGGTGGAGCGCGAGAAGCAGCGCCTGGCCGAGTACGCGGACATCCGCGCGCCGGACGGCATGCTGGCGGCCATCGAGGCGGGCTACAGCGGCCCGTCCCCGGTGCCCACGCAGAGCATGACCAACATCCCCACGGTGGCGCCGTCCGCGCCCGCCGTGGAGCCCGTCTCCGCGCCGCCGCCGCGCGCCTCCAACTCCGGCGCCAGCAACGCGCAGGGGCAGGGCGCGCGCCGCTCGCCCACGCTCGCCGCGCTGCCCAAGCTGACCGCCGCGCCCGCCGCTCCGTCCCCCAAGGAGGACGAGGAGCTGGCGACGCAGATGGTGGACCGCGACGCCGTCTTCAACGACGCGCCGGAGCCCACCACCCAGCCGGGCGCCGCCATTGGCCGCGCCGTCACGCCGCTGGAGTCGCCGGCCGCGCCGCAGGATGACGAGGAGGACGTGTCGGGCCGCACCGCCGTCATTCCGCCGCCCTCGTCGCTGCCCCTGGCGACGCCTCCGGGGCCGCCCCGCCTGTCGCACAACAGCGCCCCGGTGCTGACCGCCGCGCCGCCGCGCCCGTCGCTGACCAACGTGCCCACGCTGATGGCCCACGACGCGCCCGCGCCGCGCCAGACGCCCAACCGGGGCAACGACAGCCAGCTGCCGCGCCTCCACCGGCCGGACTCGCCGCCGGAACCGATGCCGCCCCCGCCGCGTCCGCCGGCGCCTCCCGTCCTCAATGGCGGAAGCGCGTCGCGTCCGGGCCGTGAGCCGGCCGCGAAGGAACCGCGCCAGAAGCACGCGTCCGACGAGGGCGTGGCCCGGGGCCTGGGCCTCAAGGGCATGGACAAGCGCCTGCTCTATGGCGCCGTGGGCCTGGCCTCGCTGTTCATGCTGGTGGGCGTGGCCCTGGTCTTCTCCCCGAGCAAGCCCGCGCAGGGCTACGTGATGGTGGAGCTGAAGACGCCGGAGGCGAAGGACCGCGCGACGGTGTCCATCAACGCGGGAGTGCCGGAGAAGTTCCCGGCCAACGGCTTCATCCTGAAGCAGCTCCCGGTGGGCAACGTCCTGGTGGTGGTGACCGCGGACGGCTACGACGCCTTCAACAAGTCCGTGCTGGTGGCCGAGGGCGCCAACGCCACGCAGGTGCCGGTACAGCTCAAGCAGCAGGCGCGCTCGGTGGTCGTCATCTTCAAGACCCAGCCGGATGACGCCGAGGTGAAGATCGACAACCAGGTCGCCCGCAAGCAGGGCGGCCGGGACCAGGTGCTCAAGGACTTTTCGCTCAGCAGCGACACCCCTCTGGTGGAGGTCACCGCCGCCGGCTACGTGCCCTTCGTCAAGAAGATGACCGTGAACAGCAACGGCCTGGACGTGGTGGCGACGCTGGAGCGCGCACCCGTGGAGGTGCGGATCGAGTCCGAGCCCGAGGGCGCGTCCATCTACCAGGGCAACAAGGACCTGGGGGCCGTCACCCCTGCGACCGTCCGGGTTCCGTGGGGCACGCGTGAGCTCACGCTGAAGGCGAAATGCCACGCGGACGCGGACGTCTCCGTGGGGTCGCCGTCCCCGGCGGGCTCCACGGTCAAGGTGGAAGCAACCCTGAAGAGGCAGGCGCGCTGCCGCGATTAGCGGCCCCGCGGTCCTGACGCTTAAGGTAAGGCCTGGGGGTCCTCCCCCCGGATGTCCCCGGGGGGAGCGGCGCCGGAGGGATGTCCGTGACCAAGGTGCGCAAGGTGAACAAGGCGGATCCGCTGGCGGATCTGCCCCGGTGGGCGCAGCAGCTGGCGCGCAAGTACTACACGAAGACGGTCAGCACCTTCCTGCTGTACGGGGCCGTACGCGATTTGCAGCCCCTGCAGCTGGAAGACGGCGGACGCGGCTTCGGGACGCTCAAGACGTTCCTGTCCGAGGAGCTGTTCGGCGGGCGTGACCACGTCCTCTTCTACGACCGCTCGTCGGGCATCCGCTCCGCGACGCCGGAGACGCAGAAGGACCTGGCGCGGGCCATGACGGGCTACGACGCCATGTACGGCACGGACTTCTCCAAGGTCCTGCCGCGCGACCCGGGCCGCGCGCTGCAAATCCTGGAGAACTTCCTGCGCATGCGCCTGAGCGAGGGCCGCTCGCTGGCGCTCATCATCGACTACGCGGAGACGCTGGTGCCCGGCGGGGAGATGAGCCACCTGTCCGCGGAGGACCGCTTCGTGGTGGCCACGCTGGACAAGTGGGCGCACGACCCGCAGTTCCTGGCGGGCGACGTGTCGGTGATTCTCCTGGCGGAGAACCTGTCGGACGTGTCGCCGCGCATCAGCCGCAACCCGTACGTGGCGCCGATTGAATTGCCGCTGCCCACGGAGGAGGAGCGGCTGGACTACGTGCGCTCCAAGCTGGAGGGCAAGAAGCTCCAGTCGCTGTCGGACGTGCCGCTGGCGGGCTTGGCGAAGATGACGGCGGGCCTGTCGCGCATCAACCTGGACCGCGTGCTCACGGAGGCGCTGGAGCGGGAGGTGCGCATCACTCCGGAGCTGCTCAAGGAGAAGAAGAAGGAGCTCATCCAGGCGGAGTGCCACGGCCTGCTGGAGTTCATCGAACCCGCGCACACGCTGGACGCGGTGGCCGGGCACGCGCCCGCCAAGCAGATGCTGCGGCAGGCGGCGTCCGCGCTGAAGAAGGGCCGCATCGAGGTCATGCCCATGGGCTACCTGGTGAGCGGCCCCGTGGGCACGGGCAAGACGTTCATGGTGAGCTGCTTCGCCGGGGAGATTGGCATCCCGGTGGTGAAGTTCCTGAACTTCCGCAGCCAGTGGCAGGGCGTGACGGAGTCCAACCTGGAGAAGATCTTCAACCTGCTGAAGGCCCTGTGGCCGGTGGCGGTGATGGTCGACGAGGCGGACACCTTCCTCGGCAACCGCGATTCCGGCGGGGACTCCGGCACGAGCAGCCGCATCTTCGGCTCCATCGCGTCCTTCATGGGCAACACGCAGTACCGCGGCAAGATTGTCTGGTTCCTGCTGACGGCGCGGCCGGACCTGCTGCCCATCGACTTGAAGCGCCAGGGCCGCGCGGAGGAGCACCTCGCGCTCTTCTATCCGCAGACGGACGAGGAGCGGAACGAGCTGTTCCAGGCGATGAGCAAGAAGACGGGCGTGTCGGTGGAGGGCGTGGAGTCCTTCGCCTCGCTCATCCCCGACGGCGTGCGCGCCTTCAGCGGCGCGGACATCGAAGCGGTGATGGTGCGCGCGAAGTTCCGCGCGCTGGCGGACGGGCGCGACCAGGTGACGAAGGACGACCTGGCCGCGGTGCTGGCGGACTTCGTGCCGCCCAGCTACCCGCTGGAGATTGAAATGCAGAACCTGGTGGCGGTGCAGGAGTGCACCAGCCGGGCGCTGCTGCCGGAGAACTTCCGCAAGCTGGACCGCGACTACATCAGCAAGCGCGTGCGGGAGCTGAAGATGCTCCTGGAAGAGCAGTAGGCGGCGAGCAGTAGGCGGCGAGCAGTAGGCGGCGAGCCGTGAGCCGCTAACCCACGGTGACGGGGACGCCCAGGTGCGGATCCTGGAGCGTCTCCACCACCGCGATGCGGTCCCCCACGGCGAGCGCGTCATGCAGCACGAGGATGTCCTCGTTCGCGTGACGGATGCAGCCGTGGGACACGTCGCCCCCGAGCAGGGCGGGGGCGCTGGTGCCGTGCAATTCCTCGCCGCTGCGCTGTCCATCCACCCAGGACAGGTCCAGCAGCCGCGCGCCGAACACATGCCGGTCGTTCCACAGCCGCGCGCCCGCGTTCTCCGTGGCCACCTGGTCCAGCTTCGCCCGGACGACCTTGAGGCCCGGGTGCGTGGGCGTGGCGGCGGTGCCCACTGCGTTCGGGAAGATGTCGACGAGCTGGCCCAGCGGGTCGAAGAGGAAGGTGCGGTGCTCGCGCAGGGCGATGACCACGCGCACGGGCTGGCCCGCGTAGAACGCAGAGGGCAGGGCACGCGACTGTCCCCGTGAGCCCGAGGCGGGCGCGAGCCCATCCAGGGCCCGCAGGGTGGCGGCATCCAGCACGCCACTGGTGCGCAGGCCCGCGTGCACCTGGAAGTTGCGCAGCGCGCGGGCCGTGTCCGGGCCGTAGCGCCCGTCCGCGCCGCCGTACAACGCGAACCCCATGTCCAGGAGCGCGCCCTGCACCGCGCGAAGGCCGTCCCCGCGTGCACCCGCGCCCAGCACCGTCCCTCCGGATGCCACGTCCGCGAGCTGCGGCGAGCCGGCGAAGCGCGGATGCTCCAGGACGCTCGTTGCCGGGCCCGCGACGAGCGCGAGGGGGCTCGAAGCCACCGGCGTGAGCGCGGTTCGCGACAGGCCTGTCAGGTTGTCGCGTGCGCGCTCCACGGGAGTGGACACACCGTCGGACGGGGACGCGAGGGACAGCCCCCGCGGTGCCACACCGGCGGGGGGAACCGGCCCGCTGAAGCGCGTGAGCGAGTTGGCCTCGGAGGCCGTCCTGTCCCCCGGACGTTCGACTCCACGGGGCAGGACGGACAGGACCGGCGCGGTTTCGCTCGCGTCAGTCGGTTCACGGAGGAGCAGCGGAGATTCTCGAAGCAGTGCGGATGCGAGCATGGCGCCGGGGACTGCAAGGTCCCGGCCGTCGCGCCATGCCCGGGTGCCGCTACGGCGCGCTCAGCGACAGCAGTTTGCCGGTGGGGACCGTGCGGTGGTCCTTGATGTGGTTCCACTTCATGATGTCCTCGACGGACACGTTGTAGCGCTGCGACACCGACCAGAGGGTCTCGCCCTCGGCCAGCGTGTGCATCTTGGCGCCCTTGGGGCCCACGGGCGCCTGTCCCGCCACGGCGTTGGCCACCACGATGGTGCCGCCGCGCTCCTCCACCTTCGCCGGCGCCGCGCCCTTGGACTCCGGCGGCCACACGGCCAGCAGCGTGCCCAGGGCCAGCGTGCGGTTGCGGCGGGGCAGGTTGTTCCACTTCTTCAGGTCGTCCACCGACACCTGGAAGCGGTTGGCGATGAGCCACAGGCTGTCGCCGTCCTGCACCCCGTACGTCACGCGCGTCTTGCCATCCACCTTCTCCGTCTTCACCGGCCCCGCGGCCACGGGCCCACGGGGCGTGCCCGCCGGGACCTCGTCCTCCGGCCGCGTCGCCACCACGCCGCTGCGCCGCGCCTGCGCCACCTTCGTCGCGATGGCGCCGCTCGCCTCACCGCTGCCGCCCCGGCCGTTCGCCGGCACCGGAATCACCAGCTCCGCGCGCAGCTTCAGCGTCCGCGCGCTCTTCAGCCGGTTCATCTGGAGGATGGCCTCCGGCGCCGTGCCGTACTTCTGGGCGATCTGCGACAGCGTGTCGCCGCGCTTCACCGTGTGCACCTTGAACGTCAGCCGCTCCGCGGGGGAGAGCTTCTGGAGGTTCTCCGCGAAGAGCGTCGTGGTGCCGCGCGGCAGCTTCAGCACGTAGGGCTTCGCGGCCGTCGCCGGGGGCGTGCACCAGCGCCGCAGCTCCGGGTTCAGCTCCTGCACGTCCAGCACGCTCACCCCGGCCGCGCGCGCCACCACGTCCAGGTCCGTGGCGTCCGTGAGCTTCACCTCGTCGTATTCCAGCGTGTCCTCGTACTGGAACTCCTCCTCGGAGAAGCCGAACGCGGTGGGGTTCTTCGCCACCAGCGCCGCGGCGATGAGCTTGGGCACGTAGTGCTTCGTCTCCTTCGCCAGCCCCTTCTCCTCCGCCAGCACCCAGAAGTCGCTCGTGCCGTAGCGCGCCACCATCTTGCGCACCCGGTACGAGCCCGTGTTGTAGCCCGCCCACGCCAGGTACCAGTGGCCCAGCTCGCCGTAGAGGTCCTTCAGGTACGACGCCGCCGCGTGCGTGGCCTTGATGGGGTCGCGCCGCTCGTCCACCCAGAAGTCCTGCTTGAGGCCGTACTGCTTGCCGGTGCTGGAGATGAACTGCCACGGCCCGGCCGCGTGCGCCCACGAGTACGCGTTCGCGGAGAAGCCGCTCTCAATCATCGCCAGGTACACCGTGTCCCGGGGCAGGCCCTTCGCCTCCAGGATGGGCTGCATCACCGGCAGGTAGCGCGTGGAGCGCGCCATCCACTTGCGGAACCACTTGCGGCCGGGGCCCTGGAAGAACTGGATGTACTCGGCCACCCGCGGCTGCATGTCCACCGGGATGTCGTAGCGGTCCTTCACCTGCGAAATATCGAAGTTCGCCAGGTCGGTGATGCGCGCCAGCGGCGGGGCCGTGTCGTCCTCGCGGAAGGTGGGCTCTTCCAGCGCGTCCAACATTCGCAGCCGCAACGGGTTCGTCAGGCCCAGCCGCCGCAGCGACTGCATCATCTCCGCGTTCGGCTTCGCCTCCGGGTCCAGCGTCGCGCCCTCCAGCGCGCGCAGCTCTTCCAGCTCCGCGGATTCGGCCTCGACCTCTTCTGTCTCCTCGCCTTCCTCCATGGGAGTGGGGGGCGTGGCCAGACTGCCGTCCGCCGTCAGCGTGGGGGCTTGCGAAGAGGCGGCCGCATGCACGCCGGACGGCGGCGCCGGTAACGGCGCCACGCCCTGCGAGGAGGGGACCGAGGCCAGGGCAAGCAGGAGCAGTGAAAGAGGCGGCATGGGAACGCCAGGCGAGGTCGCCCAGAAGCAGGCGAAGCCCGCAGTATTCGCCAGCTTTCTTGACAGTCAAACAACAAGTCGCTCGGTATGCCCCCGGGAAGGACCCACCGTGGGGGCGAGCGGCCCTATTTCGCCGGGGGCTCTCCTGCCTGCCCGCTTTTTCCCGTTCCGCCATGGCCGGGGCCGAGGATGCGGGGCAGGTAGGTGGCGAAGTCGAAGTGCGGAGAGTTCTCCGTGTTGTGGCAGGTGACGCACACGGCCTGGCCCGGCTTGCCCACGATGGTGGCGGGGCTCGGCGCGTCCACGTGCTTGGAGCCCGGACCGTGGCAGCTCTCGCAGCCCACGTCCTCGCGGCCCGCGACCTTGTCCAGCCGGCACACGCCGCCCGGCTTCTGCCAGCCGGTGACGTGACAGCCGATGCAGTTGAGGTGGTGCTGCTTGCCCACCTCCTCCAGCGTCTCCCACGCGTGGTGGTGCTTCGTGCCTTCCCACACGGCGGTCGCGTCCGGGTGGCAGTCCGCGCACACGGCGCTGCCGACGAAGCCCGCCTGTCCCTTCGCGGGCAGCGGACAGTCCTGGCCATGCTCCTTCGCCCACGCGAGGTTCAGCTGGCCCACGTCCGCGTCGTACGCCTTCACCAGCGCCTGCGCGTCCGGCGCGGTGGGCAGGTTCGACTCCAGCGGCAGGAAGCGCAGCGCGAAGCCGTTGACGCCGGTGGCGGGCGCGGGCGGCGCGTTGAGGAAGCCCTGCTTGCGCGCCGCGAGCTCGTCGCGCTTGCCCTGCTTCAGCGCCTTCAACTTCGGGTCGATGCCGGGCTGGGCAATCTCCTTGTCCAGGAGCGCCATGCGCTGCTCCAGCGCCGCCGCCTCCCGCTCCACGTCCCCCTGCGAGCGCTGGAGCGTGAAGGCCCCCTTCGCCGGCGCGTACGTCAGGTCCACGCGCAACAGCGAGCGCCCCTTGCTCTGCACCGCCACCACCGGCACGTCGGAGCGCACCAGCCGGTTCTCCTCCGCGGAGAACTCCCCGGCGCTGTGCGTGGCCACCACCAGGTTCGCCGCCAGGCCCGGCAGCGCGGCGGCGGCCTGCGCGGCCTCCAGCGGCTGATCCAACAGGCCCACCACGAAGTCCGCGCCCTGCTCACGCGCCTGCTGGCTGGCCTTCACCAGCGCTTCGCCGGACGCCGCCGCCACCACGCCCACCTTGCGCGTCCCCGCGTCCAGCACCTTCACGCCGCCGGACGGAACCTCCGGCAGACCCAGGCCCTGGCGGAACGCGGCACCGCGCGTGTCGTCCAGCTCGCCCGTGGCGCGCGCGGCGATGCCCATGGTGCGGAACGCGTCCGCGAGCGCCTTCGCCTTGCGCTCCTCCTGCGGCACCTGATCCGCCTTGAGGTGCGTCTCACCGAAGAGGCTGTTGCCACCGTCGATGTAGAGGACCGGCTGGCCGCCCTGGCGCGCCTGCTGCACCTGGAACGCCGCCCGGCCAATGCCGCCGCGCATGTTCTCGCTGCAGCCGCAGGGGCCCAGGTAGCCGCGCGTGTCCGCGGAGATGAACAGCACGGCGCCCGGAGGCGCGGCGGGGGTGGGGGA
>NZ_RAWK01000247.1 GCF_003612165.1 Corallococcus aberystwythensis
ATCCCCAGCACCCGCCCCCGCCGCGACGCCAGGTCGCCCAGCACGTCGCCCAGGAACTCCTCCGGCGTCACCACCTCCACCTCCATCACCGGCTCCAGCCCCTGCACGCCCACGCGACGGGCGGCCTCCTGGAGCGCCAGCGAGCCCGCCACCGCGAACGCCTGCGGCGTGCTGTCCTTCACGTGCGTGTCCCCGTCCACCAGCCGCACCTCCACGTCCACCAACGGCACGCCCTCCCGCACGCCCCGCGCCATGGCGCCGGCCACGCCCTTTTCAATCGCGGGCACCAGCTCACGGGGGATGGTGCCGCCCTTCGTGGCGTCCACGAAGACGAGCCCCGCCCCTCGCGGCGCCGGCCCCACGTCCAGCACCACGCGCGCGTACTGTCCGGGCCCGCCGGACTGGCGGACGTGGCGGTACTCCTGGCGCACCGCGCCCCGGAGCGTGTCGCGGTACGCCACCTTCGGCTGTCCCACGCGCGCCTCCACGCCGAACTCCGTCCTCAACCGGTCCACGACCACCTCCAGGTGCAGCTCACCCATGCCGGACAGCAGCACCTGGCCGCTCTCCGGGTCCACGCCCAGGCGCAGCGACGGGTCCTCCGCCGCCAGCCGTTGCAGTCCCTCCTCCAGCTTCGGGAGCTCCGCGGGAGAGCGCGCCTCCACGGCGAGCTGCACCACGGGCTCCATCACGTTCAACGCCTCCAGCACCACCGGCGCCTCCGGGTCGCACAGCGTGTCGCCCGTGCGCACGCCCTTGAGCCCCAGCGCCGCGCACAGGTCGCCCGCGTGCACCTCCGCCACCTCCTCGCGGCGGTTGGCGTGCATGAACATCAGGCGCCCCACCCGCTCCCTGCGCCCCGTGACGGGGTTGAGCAGGACGGTGCCCGCGCGCAGCGTGCCGGAGTACACCCGCAGGAACACGATGCCGCCCACGGCCTTGTCGCTCATCAGCTTGAACGCCAGGGCGCTGGGAGGACCCGAGTCCGACACCGGACGGCTGACGCGCTCGCCGGTGCCGGGCGCAAAGCCCTCCACCACGGCCACGTCCGCGGGTGACGGCAGGTAGCTGACGACCGCATCCAAGAGCATCTGCACTCCCTTCTTCTTGAAGGCCGACCCGCACAGCACCGGCACCAGCGTCCGCGCGAGGGTGCCCGAGCGCAGCGCGCGCTCCAGGTCCTCCCGCGTGATGTCCTCCACCCGCCCGTCCACGAACTTCTCCAGCACCGCCGCGTCCACGTCCGCGCACACTTCAATGAGGCGCATGCGGTACGGCATTACCGCCTCCAACAGCTCCGGCGGCACGGGCGCGTCGTCGTCGAAGCCGCCGTCGTCGCCCTGGAAGCGCACCATCCGCATGCGCACCAGGTCCACCAGCCCCTGGAAGTCCGCGCCGTCGCCCACGGGCCACTGCACGGCCACCGGGCGCACGCCCAACCGGTCCACCATGGACTGCACGCTCGCGGAGAAGTCCGCGCCCACCTTGTCCATCTTGTTGATGAACGCGATGCGCGGCACGCCGTAGCGGTCCGCCTGACGCCACACCGTCTCCGACTGCGGCTCCACGCCCTGGCTGGCGTCGAACACCGCCACCGCGCCGTCCAGCACGCGCAGCGAGCGCTCCACCTCGATGGTGAAGTCCACGTGGCCCGGCGTGTCCAGGATGTTGATGCGGTGGGGAACGCCCGCCTCCCGCCCGTGCCGGGGCTGCCAGAAGGCCGTCGTCGCCGCGGAGGTGATGGTGATGCCGCGCTTCTTCTCCTGCTCCATCCAGTCCATCTCCGTGGAGCCCGTGTGCACCTCTCCCGTGGAGTGGATGCGGCCGGTGAAGAAGAGGACGCGCTCGGTGAGCGTCGTCTTGCCCGCGTCGATGTGGGCCATGATGCCGATGTTGCGGTACCGCTCGATGCGCGTGGTGCGAGGCATGGAAGACTCCCGTTCCCGTCCGGGCAGCGAGGCCCGCGGGTGTGTTGGATTGAGACGCCGGTTGGATGAGAGGAATGGACCGGTGGCTGTCTTCAGGCGCGAGCGCGCGTGACGGTCTGGACGGGCACGAAAGGCCCGCTCAGGGACGCGCGAGGACACACGAAGGCACCACCGGGACTTATCGGGCGGAGACGGGACTCACGGCACGCGGGCAACCAGCCACGGCGCGCACCGGAGACTTCCGGTCCGCCTGCTCAAATATCGAGCAGAACCTCGTGACGGGGGGCGAGGCGCACGTCCGCCGCCGGCGCGAAGGCGCTCAGGGTCGGCAGGGCATGGAAGGTGACGGGCCTCATGACGGAATTGAAATAAGACAGACAACCCGCGCTGTCAACCCGGCCGCCCCGGCTCCAGACTCCAGGCCCCATGACCCACGCGCCCTCCGAAGCCGCGCTTCCCGCCGCGACGTCCTCCGCGTTGCACGTGACAAGCCCGGCTCCGCCAGCGCCCGCCGGATGGAGCCTCGCGCGGCGGCTCGCGTTCCGGTTCACCAGCGTCTACCTCCTCCTCCACGTCCTCCCCTTCCCCCTGGAGATACTGCCGGGCACGCAACGCATTGGCCGCGCGTACCGCGAGGCCTGGCAGGCCGTCGTCCCGTGGGTGGGCCGGCACGTCCTGCACCTGGGCACGGACCTCACCGCGTCCGCCAACGGCAGCGGGGACACGACGTACCACTACGTCCAGCTGCCGTGCTTCCTCGCGCTCGCGGCCGTGGCGACCGCCATCGGGTCCGCGCGGGCCCGGACGCCCACGCGGCATGAGACGGCGCACGCCCTGGTGCGCGTCTGCCTGCGCTACTTCCTGGCGTACACGCTGGTGTCCTACGGACTGTCGAAGGTCCTCTGGATGCAGTTCTCCTTCCCCAGCCCGGAGAAGCTGGTGCAGCCCATCGGCGAGTCCTCCCCCATGGGGCTGCTCTGGACCTTCATGGGGTACTCGCGGGGCTACAACCTCTTCACGGGAGGCATGGAGCTGCTGGGCGGAGTGCTGCTGCTCTTCCGGCGCACCACGACGCTCGGCGCGGTGCTGCTGGCCACCGTGATGACCAACGTGGTGGCGCTCAACCTGGCGTACGACGTGCCGGTGAAGGTCTTCTCCTTCCACCTCCTGCTCATGGCGGTGTTCCTGCTCCTGCCGGACCTGGAGCGCATCGCCAACGTGCTGGTGCTCAACCGGCCCACCCGGCCGGCGGTGTTCCGCACGCCCTTCGCGCACCCGTGGCTGGAGCGCGGCAGCCGGGCGGTGAAGGTCCTCTTCGCGGGGTGGATCCTTTATACGGACGGGAGCAAGGCGCTGGCAAGGCACGCCGGCCATGGCGAGGACGCGCCGCGCCATCCGCTCCACGGCGGCTACGTGGTGGAGTCCTTCACCCGCGACGGCCAGGCCGTGCCGCTGCTCGCGGGCGACGCCACGGCGTGGCGCTACGTGCTGGTGGGGACCCGGGAGCGGCTGGCCCTGCGCTTCATGGATGACTCGGGCAAGCGCTTCCGCATGGCGGACGCCCCGGAGCAGCGCCTGAAGATGACCGCGAACAGCTACCCGGGGGAGCAGGACCCGGAGGCGTTCACGCTCGCGTGGTCCCGGCCGGATGCGGAGCACCTCGTCGTCGAAGGCGTCTTCCGGGGCGCGTCCGTCCAGGCCCGGTTGAAGAAGGTGGATGCCTCCACGTTCCGGCTGGTGGACCGGGGCTTCCACTGGATCCAGGAGTACCCCTTCAACCGGTAGGCGGGCGCACGGAAGTCAAACCCCCGAAAGAATATCCGCCGCACGCGCCGTAAAGGTTGGCGGTTGGCGACAGAAGCCAGCCCCTGACTCCTCCGAGGGGGACGTATGTCCACGTTTCACAAGAGCCTGCTGACGGCCGCCATGGGTCTCGTCGGCTTGAATGGGTGTGTCTACGGCTACATCTACGACGCGGCCTCCGGCAGCGCCGTGCAGGACGTGACGGTGACGGTGGCCTCCGGCATCTGCTCCGGCAATGGCTGCGGCGCCAACCCCACGTTCCAGAAGACGGACTCTGCCGGCCTCTACGTCTTCGACGCGTACGGCAACCACAACGGCGAGGACAAGATCCAGATCGTCATGCCGGCCTCCGGCGAGGAGGCCCTGCGGCTCGTCTACTCGCGCCTGGGCTACCGCTCCGTCACCGTCTACCACCGGCCCAAGTACGAGACGGTGACGCAGGACGGGAACAGCTATGACATCTCCGCCGTGCAGTCCGTCTACCTGTGCGCGCTCTTCGCCCCGGACGCCGACGGCGACGGCGTCTGTGACGCGGCCGAGTCCCAGTACGGCACCAACCCCAACAACTCCGACACGGACGGCGACCGCATCAGCGACTTCGCGGAGCTGTACGGCTACGGCGGCGTGGACCTGCGCTACTGGGGCGCGAACCCCCTCAAGAAGGACGTCTTCGTGGAGGTGGACTACTACGCGGACCGCAAGCCCACGCAGCCGGCGCTGGACCGCGTGACGACGGCCTTCGCCAACGCGCCGGTGTCCAACCCCAACGGCACCACGGGCATCGCGCTGCACCTGGTGCTGGACTCGCAGATCGCCGCCGCGGACGTCATCCCCAACCTGGACACCGGTTGGGTGGGCGTGGACACCCTCAAGAGCAAGTACTTCGCGTCGCGCCGGGCGCCCTTCTTCCACTACGCCCTGTTCGCGAACACCTACGGCACGACGACCTCCAGCGGCCTGTCGCGCGGCATCCCCGGCCATGACCTCATCGTGACGCTGGGCGGCTGGTCCGTCCCGGGCGGCACGGAATTGCAGCAGGCCGGCACCCTCATGCACGAACTGGGGCACAACATCGGCCTGCAGCACGGCGGCAACGACAGCAGCAACTACAAGCCCAACTACCTGAGCGTGATGAACTACGAGTACCAGACGTTCGGCCTGCGCATCGACGGGGTGGACGGCGTGCTGGACTACTCGCGCGTCCGCGTCGCCTCCGTGAGCGAGGCGTCCATCAACGAGGTCTCCGCCTTCGCGCCCATCGCCCCCACCACGGAGGCGGACCTGGCCCACATCGGCGTGCGCGTCAACGGCGTGCAGCGCGCCGGCACCGCGAGCGCGAACCTGGACATCAACGGCAGCGGCGTCATCCAGGCCGCGTCCTACGCCTATAACTTCAACCGCGACTCGGACAGCGTGGACCTCTTCCCGGCGTCGCAGCATGACTGGCTGGCGCTGGTGTACGACGGCGCCGGGCAGATTGGCGACGGCTGGCTGGGCACGACCCAGGGCCTGAGCCGCCAGCAGCCCTTCTTCGTCGTCCCGGAGCGGACCGACTCCTGCCTCACGCAGCAGATGGTTCTCCACCGGTAGTCCCTGGCCTTCACTCCTGGAAGGTCGTCCCCGCCGGGTTCCTCCTCACGAGGGACCCGGCGGTCGTTCATCCGCGCCCGCCCGCGTAGACTCCGGCGCATGCCGCATGTCGCACTCGTGGGATACGGACGTTTTGGACGCGCGCTGGGAACGCTGCTGGAGGCGGTGGGAGTGGAGCACCGCGCCCTGGACCCGGTGGCCGACATCCCGGAGCCGCTCCGCGCGCGCTCGCTGCCGGAGCTGCTGGAGGGCGCGGAGCTGGTGGTGGTGGCGGTGCCGGTGCCCCAGATGCGGGACGTGCTGAACGCGCTGCGGCCCTTCCTCACGCCGGAGCACCTGGTGCTGGACGTGGGCAGCGTGAAGGTGAAGCCCGTGGAGGTGCTGACGGAGGTGCTGGGCGCGCAGGTGCCGTGGGTGGGGACGCATCCGCTCTTTGGTCCCTTGAGCCTGGCCATGGCCGAGCGCCCCATGCGAGTCGTGCTCTGCCCCAACCCGCTGCATCCGCAAGCGGCCGCGCGCGCCCGGCGCTTCTACGAGGGGCTGGGCTGCGAGGTGATTGAGCAGACGCCGGAAGGCCATGACCGGGTGATGGCGCGCACGCACGCGCTCACGTTCTTCGTGGCCAAGGGGATGGTGGACTCGGGAGCGGCGGCGGAGGTGCCCTTCGCGCCGGCCAGCTTCAAGGCGCTGTCGCGCACCATCGAAACCGTGCGCGCGGACGCGGGCCACCTCTTCAACGCCATCCAGCAGGAGAACCCCTTCGCCACCGAGGCGCGAGGGCGGCTGCTCGCGGCGCTCCAGGGCATCCACCGCGACCTGGACGCGGCCCCCACCGTGGCCCAGGCGCGCGCAGCGGCGAGCCTCGCCGTGCCCGGGCTGGAGCCGGCGACACCCGCGCCCCGCGAACCGCGCGAGCACATCGATGAGCTCGACCGGGAGCTGGTGGTACTGCTCGCCCGCCGCGAGGAGCTGGTCCGCCGCCAGCGCCGCGCCCGGGCGCAGGGGAACGAGCCCGCGCGAACGGAGACGCTGCTCGCCGTGCGCCGGGCGTGGGCCCGGGAGCTGGGCGCGGATGCGCAGGAGGTGGAGGCCGTCTTCCGCGCCGTGCTGGGCAGCAGCCTGCGATGACGTGGCGGCCTTCGAGTCCCTCCCGGCCTCGCCCGAGGCAGCGCGCCCAGCAGCGAGCGGAGCGCAGGCACCACGCACGGGAGACGCAGGCCTGGCAGCGCGAGGCCGCGGAGGTGAAGCGCATCCTCGAACACGAAGCGCGGCTCGGAGGCGCCTTTGCGTTGGTGGCCGGCGAGCTTCAGCACTGGACGCGCATGCCCGGCAATGGCGCGCTCGTGCGGGACGTCATGCAGCTGGGTAATGGCCTCGCCATGCGCCTCCCCCACTACCTGAAGCGCCATGGCCGGGCGTTCTCCACCCTGGAAGAGGCGGAGTTCGTGTTGTTCAGCGGAGAGCCCAGCGGCGTGCTGGACTGAGCCTCAAAGGTACTCGTCCAACCAGTCGAACATGCGGTGATTGGCCACGGCCTGCGCGCCCTCCTGGCAGTGCAGGAGCCCCGTGTCCCCAGCGGTGAAGAGCATGTAGTCCTTGGGGCACTCCAGCGCGTCGAAGAGCAGCCGGGCCTGCCCTTGGGAGAACGCCTCGCCGGTGCCGTCCATCACCAGCGTGCGGCAGCGGATGCGGTGGACGACGGGCTCGTTGTTGTACCGGCGCAACTCGAAGAGCAGCGCGGACGGCGTGCTGACGCCGTGCTTGAACATCGCGTCCTTCATGTACCAGCGGTACAGGAACACCTGGTCCATCAGGCGGGCCATGGCCGCGTCGAAGGCCTGCGGGTCGCTGTCGAGCAGCGGCATCACGTCCGGGAAGTAGGTGTTGAACTGCTCGAAGGAGGACTCGCCCCAGTTGAGGACGCCGGGGTTCGGGATGAGCAGCTTGATGCGCCGCTCGAACGCGGCGGCGCGCGGCACCAGCGCTCCTCCCATGCTCCACCCCAGCAGCGCGATGCGCCGCGAATCCACGCCCGCGATGCACAGGGCGAAGTCCACCACCGGCCGGATGACGTGCTCCCAGTCATGGCGGAAGGGCAGCCCCTGCTCGCGGATGGCCATGCCCTGACCGGGCGCGTGCACGATGAGGCAGTGGTAGCCGCGCGCGAGCGCCGCGTCGATGACGTACTTGGACTCCTCCGGCCACGCGTCGCGGCCCTGCTGGAAGATGAGCAGCGGCGCGATGCTCCGGGCGCTCGGGGCGCGGAAGAAGTAGCCGGGCAGCGTGGTGCCCTCGTACGGGATGCGCACGGGGGTGCCCGGAAGCTTCAACAGGTGGAGCGCCTTGTCGTAGGCGGCCACGGCCTTGCGCCCGGTGGCCACCACGCTCGGGTGCGTGGGCTCGGGGTGGTGGATGAGCGCGGCGCGGTAGTAGTTGGCGGCGCGCAGATAGGCATTGCCCGCGCTGATGGGATGGCGGCGCGAAAGGCTCACGTCGCCCATGGCGCGGATGCGGTCCGCGGTGTTCACCCACTCAGTGGGCCAGCTCCAGTCATCCCCCGGGACAATGCGGGTCGCCGTGTCCAGCACCTCGCTGATGTCGGACTGGGCGCTGTAGGTCGCCGCCAGGAAGTGCAGCAGCTGGCTCTCCATGATGGGGTCCGCCATCAACCCCAGCTCCCACCAGGGCCGGGGCTCCTCGGCGGAGGGCGTGGAAGGGCTTCCGGCCGCCACGGCGGGAGCGCCCCGGAGGAGCGTGAGCCCTCCGGTCAGCCCCAGGCTGGCTTGGATGAGGGAGCGACGGTCCAGTGTGATGCCCATGGTCTCTGGCCTCCAGCGAAGTGACTGCTGGCGGGTTGAACACCGGGGGGCGGCCCTGCTGTCACCCGGCCTCCTGGCCCCTCATGAGCAGGCGGCACAGATTCAATTCACCGCTGGGGATTCAGGGTGGACATGGCGCTGTTGGTGGACCCATGCGTCTGTTCACCTTTCGGAGCCACTGCATGAAGAAGACCGCACTGCTGACCTGCCTGCTCGGATTGCTGGGAGCCCTTCCGGCCGCCGCTTCCGAACTCAAGGACGTGTTCGGCAAGGAGGTCCCCATCGGACAGGGCCGCCCCACCCTGGTGCTGTACGCGAACAAGGGCACCCGGGACGAGCTGCGCCAGCACGCCTCCCAGTTCCTCTACGACGTGCGTGAGAAGAAGCCCATCGTCGTCATCCACGTGGACCTGCGCGACGTCTCGGGCCTCTTCAAGGGCATGGCCCGCGGGGAGATCCGCAAGAGCCACAACGAGTCGCTCACCGCCATGAAGGACCTCTTCCGCCAGAAGGGCGAAACGCCTCCGCCGGAGCTGGACACGTCGCTCTACATGGTCGCGGACTCCAAGGGCGAGCCCCACAAGTCCATGGGCCTGGAGAAGGGCTTCGACCGCGTGTTCGCCCAGGTACTCAGCACCTCCGGGCAGGAGGTCGCACGGGGCGCCTTCTCGGACGGCGCCCGCAAGTTCAGCCAGGCAATGGTCGCCGCGCCCAGCGTGGCGTCCCGCCAGCCGTAACCGCACGGGGCGTGCACCCACGCCCCTGCACCCCGCGTGGGTGGACGACAGGGCATGAAGGGCTTTACCTTGCTGACGCGCTAGTCGCCTCTCACCTGGAAACCATGGACATGCATGGGATTCAGACGATGGGCGGCGACAGCGCCAGCAAGCCCCTTCCCCCTGAGACACTCCCCCATGCTCAAGTTCAAGACGTGCAGCCTCGCCGTGGCGGTCCTTGCCTTCAGCGCCTGTGGTCCCGCGCCGGAAGCAACGGAGAAGACCCCCAGCGGCATCGCGCAGGTCCAGTCCGAAGTGACGAAAGCCATCCCGGGCACCACGTGCGTGGTCGAAGCGACGAAGCCCTACACGTATGACATCGGGGGCCCCATCAGCGCGCAGGCGTCCGCCTGGGATTGCGACCAGGACTACCCCATCATCTACATCTGCTCCACCGTGGAGAAGCGGTCGGTGAGCAGCACGGGCACCGTCACCTGGACGGCCATCCCGGGCAGCCGCAGCTGCTGGCCGGAGACCAACACGGACTTCGGTGGCCAGACGGCGAACCCCACGCCCTACGCCGCCGGTGTCTACCGCCAGCGCGCGCAGGCGGCCATCAAGCTGAACGCCACCACGTGGACCCCGGCGCAGCCGTCCAGTTGCGCCACGCTGTCCAGCGACATCCCCTGCAACTTCACCGCGGTGGTGTCGGGCAACGTCACGCTGTGACGCACAACGTTGCGGCGTGAAGCACCACGGACCCCAGGTGTGAAAGAGGGCAGGCGTTGGCTATCCTGCGCGCCTCCCGTTCCACCTGGAGTCTTCCATGCATGTTGAATCCCCCCGCAGCGCCCGTTCCCCGAAGGCCGTGACGTTCCTGCGCATCCCCGTGCTGCTGGCCGTGGGCATGATGACGATGGGCAGCGGCATGGGGAACCCGGGCTGTGGCAGCAGTTCCTCCGGAGGCGGCGACTCGCCTTTCGTCTGTGAAGGCGGCTGCGCCATCGCGGGCAGCTATACGTTCCAGTTCGCGGACACCTCGCCCGTGGATGAGGCCTGCCAGAAGCTGGGGCTGGGCCTGCCCAAGGGACCGCTCGTGTTGGAGTTGAGGGACATCTTCGCCACGGCCACGTTGGATGGCGCGGACCTGGAGGCCCACTACACCGGCGAGCCCTTGCGGGACCTGGACCTGCTGGGCACGCGGCAACTCACGGAGACGACCGCGTACAGCCTCCGGCTGCAGTCAACGGTGGTCGCGCCCGCGCCCCGCTCCGCCAGCGATGGCTCGAAGATCGAGGGCACGTACGAGCTGAATGGCGCCTCCTCCGGCCCGGACGGCGTGAGCTGCCGCATCAAGCGGAACTTCACCGCGACCCGGTAGGGACTCCTCCAGGTAGAGGGCTGGCCCCACTCGGGGTGCGGTAGGTTCGGGGCCATGCGTACCCCCCTCATGGCCTCACTGCTGTTCTTGATGATGTCCTCGCCAGCCCGGGCCGCCGTGCCCGCCGGCTTCGTGGAAACGAACTATTCGTCCACCAGCCTGGGCTCGGCCACCGGCATGGCGTGGGCGCCGGATGGTTCGGGGCGGCTGTTCATCACGCTCAAGAACGGCGTCGTTCGGACGGTGGCCCTGAAGGACGGGGCCCTGGAGACGCAGCCGGGCACCTCCACGCTGGTGACGCGCACGTTCGCCACGGAGCCGGCGGTCCACACCAACAGCGAGTGCGGCCTCATCGGCATCGCGTTCGACCCGAACTACGTGGTCAACCGGTACGTCTACTTCTTCGTCACCGTCTCCGCTTCCGAGCAGCGCATCGTGCGCTACACGGACTCCAACGGCACCGGCGTCGCGCGCACGGAGGTCGTCACGCGGCTGCCCACGCAGGGCCAGAACCACGACGGCGGCGGGCTGGGCTTCGGTCCGGACGGGAAGCTCTACTGGGCCATTGGCGACCTGGGCAACGGCTCCGGCGTGGACGCGGACCTGACGTCCATGGCGGCCAAGGTGAGCCGCGCCAACCTGGACGGCACGCCCGCCAATGACAACCCGTTCAACGACGGCGTGGGCCCCAACAACGAATACATCTGGGCGCGCGGCCTGCGTAACCCGTTCACCCTCACGTTCCAGCCCACCACCGGCCAGCTGTGGGTCAACGGCGTGGGCGACGGCTACGAGCAGGTCTTCGTCGTGACCCGGAGTTCCCACGCCGGCTACAACGACTACGAGAACAACCAGCCCGCCGGGAACGACTACATCACCCCCGTCATCAAGTACCGCACCAACTCCACGGACCAGCGCACCTTCACCGCCACGGGCGCGGTGCGCAGCGGGGGCGTCACCACCTTCACCACCACGGCGGCGCACCGCTTCCGCAAGGGGGAGAAGCTCTCCATCGAGGGCGTGGGGGACACGAGCTTCAACGGCGACTTCTACGTCGCCAGCGCCAACAACGCGCCCACGACGACCACCTTCACCGTGGCCCAGCCGGGGCTGCCGGACGCGACGAGCGGCGGGGGCAGCGCGAACACGCAGGCGCTGGGCGGCTCCATCACCGGCGGCACCTTCTACGACGCCACGCTCTTTCCGCCGGAGTACCGCGGCAACTACTTCTTCGGTGACTACAACAGCGGGCAGGTGACGCGCGCCACGCTGGCGGCGGACGACTCGGTGGCGACGGTGGACGCGTGGGGGACGGGGTTCTCCTCCAGCGTGGACATGGCCGTAGGCCCGGACGGCGCGCTCTACGCCATTGGCCATACCGCCAGCGTCGTGCGGCGGGTGACCCCGGCGGCCTCCGGGCAGAAGCTGGTCGTGTCCGGCCTCAACCTGCGCCTGATGGAGGGGGGCCGCGCGGTCTTCACCGTGCGGCTGGCCCAGGCGCCCACCGCGCCCGTGACGGTGCGGGTGACGCGGGCCCTGGGCGGCTCCGAGGACCTGAGCGTCATGGGCGGCGGCACCCTCACCTTCTCTCCGCAGGACTGGAGCGTGCCCCAGGCCGTCATGCTGGAGGCGGTGGAGGACGCGGACGCGGTCGCGGACACCGCCACCTTCAGCGTCACGTCGGAGGGCCTGACGGACGAGGCGGTGGTGGCCACCACCATCGACAACAACTCGCCCCGGCTGGTGCTGTCCACCGCCCGGCTCTCCGTGCCCGAGGGCGGCACCGCCACCTTCGACGTGTCCCTCTCCCTGCGGCCCACGTCGAACGTCACCGTCACCGTCGCGCTCACCCAGGGGGATGCGGACCTCACCGTGGCGTCCGGGGCCACGCTCGCGTTCACGACGTCCAACTGGAACACGCCCAAGACGGTCACGCTCCAGGCCGCGCAGGACGCGGACAACGTGGACGGCATGGCCACCATCACGGTCGCCATGCCGGGTCTGGACGCGCGCACGCTGGAGGCCGTGGAGGCGGATGACGAACCGCTGTCCCCCGCCATCTCCTCCAAGCCCGTCACCGCCGCAGTGGTGGGCGCTGCCTGGCGCTACGACGTGGAGGCGGTGGGCCGGCCTGTGCCCACTTATTCGCTGGAGGGGACGGTGCCGCAGGGCATGAGCATCGACGCGGCCACCGGCCTCATCACCTGGACGCCCTCCGCGGTGGGCACCGTGGACGTGCGCGTGCGGGCGGCCAATGGCGTACCGCCGGACGGGGAGCAGACCTTCACCGTCACCACGAAGGCGGATGAGGCGCCGCGCGCCGTCCTCACCCGTCCCACCCAGGGCGAGCGCGTGTCCGGCGCCATGGGGGAGTTCTTCGGCGACTGCGTGGACGACGTGGGCTGCACCCGCGCCGAGTTCTACGTGGACGGCACGCTGGAACACACGGACGTCCGGACGGACAACCACTTCCACTTCGGTGGCGAGCACAACCGATGGGACACCACGGGCCTGACGCCGGGCCCGCACACCGTGCGCTTCGTGGTGGTGGACACGCAGGGAGCGACCTCTGAAGCCACGGTGACGGTCTGTGTCGGGGACGGAAGCTGCGAAGCCGGGCAGCCGGACGCGGGCACGGGGACGCCGGACGCGGGCACGAGCATGCCCCCGCCCGAGGAGGACTCCGGCTGCGGCTGTGGCGCGGCCCCGGTGGCCCCGCTCGCGTGGCTGGCGCTCGTCGCGCTGGCCACCCGGCGCAAGCGCTCGCGCGCGGAATGAGCCACCGCTGAAGCATGAACGGGAGGGCGCCCTGCTTGGACGCCCTCCCGTTTTCTTGCCGGTACCGCGTCCAGGTCCGTGTGCGTGTCCGGAAACGGGATGCGGATTCCCAGCGCCGGTCAGCGGATTGACGCGTGCATCGCCGCCATTGCCCGGGGGTGGCTGTCCCGGCCCCGTGGCATGCGCCATGCTCAAGCGCGTCCGCCATGGCCACCCTCCTCCAGGACCTCCGGCTCGCGCTGCGGCGGCTGCGTCGCAGCCCCACCTTCACCGTCGTGGCGGTGGCCACGCTGGCGCTGGGCATTGGCGCCAACGTCGCCATCTTCAGCGTGGTGCACGCGGTGCTGCTGCGGCCGTTGCCCATGCATGACGACGCGCGGCTCGTGCGGCTGTTCAGCGTGGGCCGGCAGGGCCCGGGGCCAACGTCGCCGCCAGACCTGGCGGACCTGCGCGAAGAGACGCGGGCGTTCGAGGGACTGGCCGCCGTGGCGCCCGCGATGGTGACGCTCGGGGCGGACCGCACGGAGGCCTCGCCCATGAAGGTGCAGGCCGCGATGGTGACAGCCGGGTTCTTCCAGGTGCTGGGCCCGCGCGTGCAACTGGGCCGCGCGCTTCAGGCCGGGGATGACGCACCGGGGGCGCCCCAGGTCGCGGTGGTGTCGCACGCGCTCTGGCAGCGCCGCTTGGGTGGCAGCGCCGACGTGCTGGGCCGCTCGCTGAACCTCGGCGGACCCCTGCCGTGGACGGTGGTGGGCGTGATGGCGCCGGGGTTCGACTTCCCCTCGCGCGCGGAGGTGTGGACGCCCCTGGTCCAGGACGCGTCCATGACGAAGCCGGAGGCGCGCGGCGCGCACTGGCTGGAGGTGTATGGACGGCTGGCGCCGGGCGTGGACCTGGCCCGGGCGCGGGCGGAGGCTTCGGCGGTCGCGAAGAGCCTGGCGGCGCGGTACCCGGCGACGAACGCGGACATGGGCGCGAGCCTGGAGCCGCTGCGTGACGTGCTGCTGGGCCAGGTGCGTCCCTCGTTGCTGCTGATGCTGGGCGCGGTGGGACTGGTGCTGCTCATCGCGTGCGCCAACCTCATGCACCTGCTGCTGGCGCGGGCCGCGTCGCGCGAGGGGGAGACGTCCGTGCGGCTCGCGCTGGGCGCCAGCCGGGGACGCATCGCGCGGGAGCTGCTGGTGGAGAGCGCGCTCCTGTCGGTGCTGGGCGGTGTGGCGGGGCTGCTCGCGGCCATGTGGGCGCTGGATGCGCTGGCGGCGTTCGGGCCCCGGGACATTCCGCGCATCGACGAGGTGTCGCTCGACGGCACGGTGCTGGCGTTCACGGCGGGCCTGTCGGTGTTCACCACGCTCCTCTTCGGGCTGGTGCCCGCGTGGCAGACGTCGCGGGTGGAGCTGGCGCGCGTGCTGCGGACCACGGGTGAGGGAGCGGGAGGCGCCGCGCACCACCACCGCACGCGCGCGGCGCTCATCATGGCGGAGACGGCGCTGGCGGTGCTGCTGCTGGTGAGCGCGGGGCTGCTCCTGCGCAGCTTCGTGCACCTGCGGCGGATCGACCCGGGCTTCCAGACGGACGGCGTGCTGACGGTGAAGCTCGACCTGCCGCCCTTCCGCTACGCCTTTGGCAGCGCGGCACCGGCGGCGTTCTACGACGGGCTCCTGGAGCGGCTGCGGACCCTGCCCGGCGTGGAGGCGGCGGGCGCGGTGAATGCGGTGCCCATGGAGGGCAGGCGCTGGACGCTGGCGGTGCGTGACCCACGGCGTCCGGTGCCGCCGGGCACGGAGCCCTGGCAGGCCAGCATCCGCATCGTCACGCCCGGGGCGCTGGAGGCGATGCGCGTGCCGGTGCTGCGCGGACGGGGGCTCCTGCCGGAGGACCGGGGCGCGGGAGGGCGCGCGGTGTTGATCAACGCGGAGGCGGCGCGCCGCTTCTGGCCGGGAGAGGACCCGCTGGGCCGCACCGTGGACACGGACATGGACC
>NZ_RAWK01000248.1 GCF_003612165.1 Corallococcus aberystwythensis
GTCCGGGGGTCCCAGGGGGTGGGTTTCAGCGGACCGCGTTGCGGGGCGCGCCCTTGCGGCTGGGGGCCGGGGCCTTGCGCTTGGGCAGGATGCGGGTGACGGAGCCGGGGCGGCGGGCGACGGCGGCGGCGCGCTCCTTCTCCTCGGCGGCCTTCAGCGCGGCGGCGCGCACGGCCAGCTGCTCCGCCTGCTGCGCCCAGCGGCGCTTCAGCACGTCCCTGAGGCCGTCCGTCTGCAGGTCCACCTGCGCCTGGTTCAGCCGGTAGTGCAGGTCCTCGCGCAGCGTGCCCCGGGTGAGGGCGGCCATCGCCGTGCCGGAGACGCCCACCACCACCTTGGGCCGCTCCTCCTGCATCTGGAGGCAGCGCAGGATGAGGCCCTGGGCGTCGAGCGGCAGCTTCGCCACGTCCGCGATGAACAGCACGCCGTTGGGCTGCCGCAGCGCCCCGGCCAGTTCCTGCGCCTGGCGCACCTCCGTGAGCGGGACGCCGAAGTTGCGTGCGGCTTCCTCCGCCCAGGCCCTGCGCTCGTCCTCGGTGCCGCCGTGGATGAGCAGCGATGCACGGTTGGAGACGAGGTCCTCTTCTCGATAACCGCGAAGAGCCACGGGATGCCCTACCCTTCTGGGAAAGCGGGTCCTCCCAAAGTCTAACGCCCTAACGGGTCGCCTGTTCAATCCCTTACGTGCGAGAAAAAAACAGGGCCCCGTTTTATGAGAAGGCGGAGCACTGGACGCCCGTTCCCGGGTCAGGCCGAG
This sequence comes from Corallococcus aberystwythensis, assembly GCF_003612165.1. Classification (GTDB taxonomy): domain Bacteria; phylum Myxococcota; class Myxococcia; order Myxococcales; family Myxococcaceae; genus Corallococcus; species Corallococcus aberystwythensis. Next base: position 758 of record NZ_RAWK01000248.1, read on the forward strand.
GGCACCACCATCACGGGCCGGCGGCAGCGCAGCACCAGCTCGCGCGCCACCGCCTCCTCCAGCACGTCCGGCACGGGCTCATGACGGGCGGAGGTGCCCACGCACACCAGGTCCACGCCCTCGCGCTCCGTGGCCTGGCAGATGGCGACGGCGACGTCGTCTCCGCTGACGCCCTCCACGCTCCAGTGCACCGCCTGCGCGACCATGTCCCGGGGCACCTGCTCCCAGAGCCGCTTCAGCACGATGTCCCGCTCGCCGTCGGGCTCCGGGAGCACGCCGAGGAAGTCCCGGGGGCCCCGCTCGCGGCCCCGCAGCCGGTGCACGTGCAGCAGGTGCACGCGGCCGCCCGGGCCCACCAGCGAGCACGCCTGCGCGATGGCCTGGCCGGACGCGACGGTGAAGTCCACCGGCACCAGCGCGCTCCGGGGCGGCGGCAGGCGTCGCGGCTCGCGGACTCCGGGCGGGATGCACGCCACGGAGCGCTCCGCGTGGCGCAAGACCCCTTCCGACACGGACCCGTGCCACAGCCGCTGCACGCCGCCGCGCAGGTGCATGCCCACCACCGTCAGCTCCGCGCTGCGCGCGTGGGCCACGTGCAGCAGGTGGTCCGCCGGGCGGCCATAGCCGGGCTCCAGCACCACCTCCACGCGGCCCTCCCCCTCCAGGTCGCCCAGGCGCTCGCGCACCTCGCGGTGCAGCACGCGCTCCACCAGTGGATCCAACCCCTCCATGGTGCGCTCGCGCGCGTCCAGCCGCTCCACGTGCACGGGGGTGCGGATGCCCAGCCGCTCGCGCTCCTCCAGGGGCGAGCACACGTACGTGGCCAGCACGTCGCACCCGCCCACGCGCCGCAGCTCCCGCAGGAAGGCGATGGCCGCGTCGGACGTGGAGGACCGGGGGTCCACCCCCACCATCGCCAGCAGCCGGCGCCTGCCGCGCGCCCAGTCCAGGAGCGCCGTGTCCCGGCGCACGGCCAGCACCGGGGCGCAGCCGTGGCGGGCCAGGCGCTCCGCCAGGGACGTCTTGCGCCAGGGGGACGTGCGCCAGCCCTCCGCGGCCACCACCACCAGCCGGGCGCTGCGGCACTCCTCGTCCCCCAGCAGCGTCTCCACGGAGGCGCCCCGCTGCATGCGCGGCTCCACCGTGCCGGCCAGCGGCCTCAGGCGCGCGGCCTCCGCGGCCAGGCCCCCTTCCGCGGCGGACAGGGCGTCCGGGGCCTCCGCGTCCGGGACCTCGTCGTCCACGCCCAGCAGCAGCAGGGGCTCTCCCAGCCGGCCGGCGAGCGTCGCCGCGACGGTGGCCGCGTGCGCGGCGTCGGCGGACAGGTTGGTTGCGCAGATGATGGCCATGGCGGGGCCCCCCGGAGGAGGCGATGCCCGCTGGAGCCTCCCCTCACGGGAGAAGGATGCGCACGCCAGACACGCGGTGGCGTGACGGCGTCCGTGGCGGCCTGCCTGCCCCTCAGGGCGGGGCGCCCGGGCAGCCGGGGCCCTGGCGCAGCCCTAGTGCAGCAGTTCCTGGTGGCCGTCGTGGTTGGTGTGGTCCTGGTTCTCGCCCGCGCCGCCGCGCTGGTTCTCCCGGCCGAAGCTGGACAGGAACACCTCCTGCCCGTTGCTCGCGTAGTGGTACGGCCGGTTCCAGGGGTCCAGGGGCATGGCGTTGAGGTACTTGGGCACCAGCATCGCGTCCAGGTCTCCCTCCTCCGGCAGCTGCCCGCCGTGGTCCGCCCGGTAGCGCTCCAGCGCGCCCAGGATGACGGTGAAGTCGGCGTGGATGTGCTTCGCCTGCTCAGGGTCGCGGCGGCGGAAGGCGGTGAGCACCAGGGCCACGACGAGCGCCACCGCGAACACCACCGCCACCCAGGGCAGCGGGGAACGGCGGGACTTCCCGGGGGCGGCGGACGAGGGAGAGGTGGCGGCCATGGCACCTCCAACCTACCGCCTGGCGCGTCAGAGGGCGCGGTAAAGCGGCACCGGCTGCTGCTTGCCCTTCAGGCGCACCGGCGGCAGGTCCTCGAAGGCGGTCTCGTTCGCGTCCACCAGTTCGCGCGTGCGCTCGCCCACCAGGATCTCCCCCGGTCCGGCCAGCGCGCACAGCCGCGCGGCCACGTTCACCGCGTCGCCGATGCAGGTGTACTCGGCCCGGAGCGCGCTGCCGATGTTCCCGGACACCACCACGCCCGAGTTCAGCCCCACGCCCAGCTCCAGCACCAGGGGCCGGCCCTCGCGGCCGTGGGCGACCCACTCGGCCTCCGCGATGGCGCGCAGCTCCGCCACGGCCTCCATCATCATCTTCGCGCACTGGAGGCCCCGGAGCGCGTCGTCCGGGCGGCCCACCGGCGCGCCGAAGACGGCCATCAGCCCGTCCCCCAGGAACTTGTCCAGCGTGCCGCCGCAGGTGAGCACCGCGTCCGACAGCCGGCCCAGCACCTGGTTGAGCACCGCCACCACCTGCTCGGGGGGAAGACTCTCCGCCAGGCCGGTGAAGTTGCGGATGTCCGAGAACAGCACCGTCACCTCGCGCTTCTCGCCGGCGAGCACCGCCGCGTCCGCGCTCTTGAGGATCTCCTCCACCACCGCGTCGGACGTGTAGCGCGCGAACAGCTTGCGCATGCGCTCCGTCTCGTCCGTGCGGCGCACCACGCTCTCGATGCGCGCCGCCAGTTCGTCCATGGACGCGGACTTGTTCACGTAGTCGTCCGCGCCCGCGCGCAGGCCGCGCACGCGCTCCGCCTCGCGGTCATTGGCGGTGAGCATGATGACGGGGATGGTGCTGCGCGGGCCCTCCTTCAGCCGCCGGCACAGCTCCACGCCGTCCAGCCCCGGCATCTCCAGGTCGCTCAGCACGATGGCCGCCTGCAGCCGCCCCATGCCCTCCAGCGCCTCGTACGGGTCCTGGAAGCAGAGGACCTCGTAGCCCAGCGCCACCAGCCCCTCCTGCACGAACGCGCACGCCAGGGGGCTGTCGTCCACCACCACCACGCGGCGGCGCCCCTCCGTCGCGGGGCGCGGCATGTCCTGCCGGCCGACGATGCGGTTCTGCACGCCCAGCGCTTCGTAGATCTGCTTGTACGTGCAGTGGCCCAGCTCGACGAGGATCTCCCCCAGCCGCCGCCCGTCGCGCCGCTGCCGCGCCAGGGCCTCGTCCAGCTGCGCGAGCGTCACGTACTTGAGCCCCACCAGCAGCTCACCCAGCGGCGGCTGCGCGGGCCCCTTCTCCTGGTTCAGGCCCAGGGCCTCTCCCAGCGCGTCTTGAATCTGCTCGCGTGACACGTAGCCCAGGGAGATGAGCGCCTCGCCCACGCGCTGCCCGGTGAGGGCCTGCAGCGCGAGCGCTTCCTGCACCTGCCCCGGCGTGACGATTCCCAGCTTGAGCAACAGGTCACCGAAGAGGGGGTTCGAAGCACTCACGCGGCAATCTCCGTCCCCCTGGCGACTACTGGACCGGGAGCGAAACACGGGTGGCCCGGCGCACACCCTGCCCCGGAGCGTAGCGCAACCCCGGGCGCCGCGAACCCCTCCCCCCGGACAGGGACGTTTCCCAGGGCCCGCGCACTACCCCTCGCGGTGCGCCTGGCCCGCTTGCAGCAGCGCGTCGAAAGTGGACGTGAACTCCTCCGGGAACGACTGCTTGAGGTTGTTGAGGATGCGGTCGAAGTCCTCCGGCGTCTCCGCCCAGCTCGCCTCGCGCGACAGGTTCACCAGCGCCACGTAGGTGCTGTGGGCGGGATCCTCCGCGCCCGCGCCCATCGTGGACAGCAGCTCGTAGGCCTCGTGCCCCGAGATGCCGTAGGCCTGGAGCATCTTCACCGTCGCGTCCAGGTTCAGCCCGTTGCCGGAGCCGTCCGTCAAGAGCCACGGGTACTGCTGGGCCAGCTTCTGCACGTCCTCCGCCGGGATGCCCAGCTCCTGCGTGAGCTCCTGGATGCGCTCGCCGTCCGCGTCGCGCAGCGTCTCGTTGAGCGCGGGGTCGATGCCGATGGCCTCCAGGTACTTCTCGCGCGCGTCGTCCAGCTTGCCCGCTTCGATGAAGCCCGCGGTCAGCTCGCCGATGACGGTGATGGCCGCGCCGATGCCGTTGATGAGCAGGCCCACGGGGGCCCCCGGCGTCAGCTCGATGGCGCTTCCCAGCGCGCTCACCGCGTCACCCAGCGCGGCGACGAGGTAGCCCGGGTTGTTGTCCTGGACGAACTGGTTCAAGTGCAGGCCCAGTGACGCCGCGTTGGCCACCAGCCCCAGCGCCGGCGCCAGCTTCGCCGCGAAGGACGCGCCCTGCGCCACGTCCCCCGCGATGGCCATGGACTGGAGGACGCTGGCGGTCAGCCGCGCGCCGCTCTCGCCCGCGCTCGCCAGGTTCTTCACCACGCCCAGGAAGTCGCCCTCCTTGCCGGCCTGGATGGCGCCCACCGCGCCGAAGGCGATGCCCGCGGCCGTCAGGCCCTTGAGGAGCGGGCTCGCCTGGTCCCACTTGCCCGCCAGCTGCTGGAGCCGGTCGAAGTTGCCAGCCCGCGCGAGCTTGATGGCCTCCAGGCCGTCCTTGATGTCGGAGAACGCGGAGGCCCCCGCCCCGCCCGCCTTCTTCAACGGGTCGAGCAGCGCCTCCAGCTGCGCGAGCGCCGCGTCCGGGTCCTGCGTCGCCAGCAGCTGCGAGGCCGCGTTGGGGACGCCCGTCTCCAATATCTTCTTCGCGAAGTCCTCGCCCCAGCCCGCGGCCACCTGGCCCATGGGACTGGACGGATCCGCCAGGTACTTCGCGCCCAGCTCCACGGCCAGCGCGGCGTGGGGCGAGTCCGCGAGCAGCTCCAGCCCCTTGCGCAGCACGGCCCCGTCCTCTTCGGGGTTCGCGTACGCGGCGGCCTCCAGCACGCCCGCGTTGTCCTCGATGGCCTGGGCGAGCTTCGCGGCCGTGGCCTCCAGCGTGTCGTAGGCGCCCTTGTTCTCCGGGTCGTTGCGGAACGCGTCGATGTACGCCTGCTTCTGCTCGGGGGTGAGCGTGTCCCCCAGGCCCGCGAGCTGCTGGGCGAGGAACTCGTCCTTCTTGCGAGCCTCCTCCAGCGCGTCCTCGTATTCGGAGGTGGCGCCCTCCACCTCCGCGAGCGCCGCGTCCGCGCCCTCCGGACGCTGCGCGGGCGTCACGTCCAGCGCCGCCAGCACGGGCTCCCAAACGTATGGCGAGGCCTGGCTCATGGCCTGGAGGCCGGCCTGGGTGAGCGTGCCCGCGTCGAGCGCCGCCTGGAGGCCGTTCGTGAGGGCCTCACGCTGTTCGGCGGTGCCCCGGAACTCGCCGTTGATGTTGATGAAGAGCCCCTCCATGCCCGTGACCACGTTCTGGAGCATGCCCTCCGAGCCGCCCTCCGCCATCAGGCCGATGAGGGCCGCCTGGAAGTCCGGATCGTTCGCGTGCTGCTGGAGCATGTCCGCGGCGAGGGTGGGCTGGCTCAGGTAATGCGCCTGCTGGAGCTGCGCGTAGCAGGCCTCCGCCTGCGCGACGGACTCCGGGTTCAGCTCACGCGGTGCTTCGGTGGCCGCCGTGGCGGAGGTGTTGGCGCCCTCCACGGGCGCGTCCGCCACCAGCATCTGCTGGAGCGAAGGCGACACCTTCGCCTGGGCGAGCGCGGCCTGCCGCTCCGCGGAGCCCGGGGGCGTGGAGAAGATGCGCGCCGCCTGCGTCGCGGGCAGCGAGCCCACCTGCTGGTACTGCGGCTGCGCGCGCTGGTAGTCCGCCAGCGAGGCGTAGCTCTGCTGGGAGGCCGGGTCGAAGACACGCTCGCCCTGGCGCACCACCACGTGCCCCGTCTGTCCTTCCGCGCCGGGACGCGCGTCCTTCAGGAACACCAGCTCACTGCGCGCACGCAGCTGCGGGCTGGCCGTCTCCACCCAATCCGCCGCGCGGTCCAGGCAGTTGACGCTGCCATCCCGGGTGTCTTCGTTCAGCAGCGACGTCGCGGGCGCCGTGCCGGGGCCGGCATCCAGCCGGGGCTTGCGCGCGTCCGCCTTCGGCGCGTCGAAGCTCGAGGCGCCCGGGGTGGCGTGCTTCACGGTGTTGGCCGCCGCCTTCGCCGCGGCCTCCGCTGCCTTGCGAGCAGCCTCCGCGGCTGCCTTCGCCGCCGCCTCCGCCGCCCTGCGTGCCGCCTCCGCCGCCGCGTTGGACGCCGTGGAGTTGCCCGAGCCGTTGACCGCCATGTCCCGCTCCCGCTGTCGAAGTGCCTCTGAACAGGAGGTATCGGGAGGACCGGCCCGGAAGTTCCGTCAGGCTCTCATTTCCTGAAAAAACGCACCGTCAGTGTTGGAACACGCGGCCGAAGGCGAGGACGATCTCCAGGATGATCAACGCGACGATCATCACCTCCAGGACGTGGGAGCGGTCGATGTCCACCTCGCCCTTGAGCAGCCCATACGTCTGCGCGAGCAGCTGCTGCTTGCGCGTGACGGAGGCCTGCCACGCGGGGATGCGCAGGCGGCGCACGGCGCCCTCGTAGACCTTGGCCAGATAGAAGTCGCCGATGATCTTGAGGCTGTTCTCCACGCGCTCCACGAACTCGTTGAGGTCCACGAGCGTGCCCAGCGTCTCGCGCGCGAGGTTGCGGTATGGGCTGCGGAACAGCGTGAGCCAGCCGGGCTTGCGCGCCTGCACCTCGTCATGGATGCGCGCGATGTGCTTGTCCAACCGCTCGTCGTAGTAACGGAACTCCAACAGCTGCGCGTTGGCGATCTCCAACAGGTCCGGGATGTCTCGTGAGCCGGACGGCTCGTAGACGAACGCGCTGTTCCAATCCACGACGACCAGGTCATGGGCGGTGTAGCTGAAGCGCACCTGGGTGACGGCCTCGCGCTCGCGCGGCGCCAGCGGCGCGGCGGTGCTCTCCCCCAACAACAGCCGTGCGATGTCCGCGCGCTGGAACAGCTCCTCCGCGGAGGGATTGCCCTGGATGCGCTCGGCGAAGATGACGGTGTAGCTCTCGCTCTGGTCCCAGAGGTGCGGCCCCTGCACGGCGGTGGCGATGGTGCGGCGCACGCCCTCCACCAGCTCTTGCGCCAGGTCGTCCAGGGCCTGGCTGTCGTAGAGCTCGTCCGCGACATGGGTGAGGGTTTCCCAGGTGGTGCCGGGAGCGACGGGGACGCGAAGGATGATGGACGCGGCGCCGTGGTCGAACAGGCGCGCGGTGGCGTCCACCGTGACGGGACCGCCGCGCAGCGCGAGCGCCCTGCGGCCCAGCTCATAGGCCACGGGAGGGTTGGGCAGTTGGATGTACTGGCTGTTCTCGCGCGACAGCTTCAAGCGGCGCGAGTCCTCCGACAGCGCCTTGCGCGCGCGCTCCAGGTCGATCTCCTCCGCGATGTCGAACGTGCGGTAGCAGAGGATGTGGGCCTGTTCGAAGAGCAGCGTCATTTCCGCGGACACGGACATGGTGCGCGGAAGACTACTCGACGTCCTCCCACAGGACCTTGAGTTCCAGGGGAAGCGCCTCGAATGGCTCCGCGTGGACGATTCGCCCGTCCTCGTAGCCCGCCAGATAGGCGTAGTACGGCCCCTGAAGACGGAAGACCTCCAGGGTACGCATATGAGGCGCCGGATCCACCAACCACACGTGCCTCACTCCGGCACGAGCATAGGCCGCCAGTTTCCGGCCCCGGTCGAGGTTGTGGGTTTCCGGCGAGAGCACCTCACACACCCACTCGGGTGCGAGCGTGAGGGCGGCAACGGAAGGCAGTTTCTGCATGCGCTCTCGGCGCCAACCTGTCAGGTCCGGCACCAGGACGTCGGCTCCCAGGTGCAGCCTGGGTTCGATGAGAAAGATCCAATCCCCGGACCTTCGGCCCGTCCGCCCGAAGGCGCTCATGAGCTCCCCCGCCAGCACGGACTTCGCCAGCGCCTGGGGAGCCGCGGGCCTGGGACTCACGTAGGACTTCCCAGCGACAACCTCTCCCTCGCTGCTCGATGGAAACGCTTCGGCTCTGGCGGTCGGCTCCATGACCGGGCCTTATAACCTATCAGGTAGGAAACCTCACGGGCAACCTACAGCGTCCCCGGCGGCCGGGAGCCCCGGAAGGGCCCTCCGGCCTGAAACACCGCCGGATGTTTCACTCAGTCGCCGCCGCCCTCGGGCAGCTTGATGCCAATGCCACCGGGGCCCGGGCCGTTGTCCGGCAGGTTGCCCATGTGGCCCGGCGTGGGCACCGGACGGTCCCCCGCCTGACGCTTGTTCTTCTGTTCGTCTTCTGGAAGCTGCGGTTCCTTCCGGGGGCTTTCGTGCTCACCCATGGTGGCTCCTTCGCGCGTTGAGAGGGTTTGGCCTCTCCCAAGCTAGGGAGCCCGCGCCCCCGCGTGCACCCCGCTCCCTCCCGCCCGCGGAGCATGCGGGCGCACGAGCGGCGCGCCTCAGGTGCCCCGGGGCTTCGCGGGCGGCGTCAGCGACGTGCGCACGTCCCACAGCTCCGGGAAGAAGCGCAGGTCCAGCGCCTTGCGCAGGAAGCCCACGCCGGACGAGCCGCCCGTGCCCTGCTTGAAGCCGATGATGCGCATCACCGTCATCATGTGCCGGTAGCGCCAGAGCTGGAACCGCTCCTCCGTGTCCACCAGCTTCTCGCACATCTCATACGCATCCCAGTGCTTCTCGGCGTCCGAGTAGATGCGCCGGAACACCTCCATCACCTGGGCGCTCTTCTCATACGGCTGACGCCAGTCGCGCTCCACGTGGCTTCTGGGAATGTCGTGGCCCATGCGCGACAGGTGGCGCAGGAATTCGTCGTAGATGCCTGGCGACTCCAGCAGGCGGTCCAGCTCCGCGTGCACGCCTGGCACGTGCTTGAAGGGGCCCGTGGCCGCCTCGTCCTTGTTGCCCAACAGGAACTCCAGCGCCCGGTACTGGAAGCTCTGGAAGCCTGACGCGTGGCCCAGCGTGTCGCGGAACTCCAGGTACTCGTTGGGCGTGAGCGTCTCCAGCACGCTCCACTGCTCGAAGAGCATCCGCTGGATGTGCGCGACGCGCGCGAAGATCTTGAAGGACGGCTCCAGCCGGTCCGCCTGGATGTAGCGGATGCAGGCGGACAGCTCGTGGATGAGCAGCTTCATCCACAGCTCGCTCGTCTGATGCTGGACGATGAACAACAACTCGTCGTGATGGGGAGGCTGGGAACGGGGCACCTGCGCGGACAACAGCCGGTCCAGTTGCAGGTAATCACCATAGGTCGTCCGGCCCGCGAGGTCCGTGACGATTCCAGGCTCCAGGTCGCGTTTGTTCATGGCCCGGGCACTCATGCACACCAACCCCCTCGCGGCGCAAGCACATCCTCCGCGCGGTCAATCCTGCCACGTGCTTCCTGACGGAAGGACGCGGTCCACCACCTCTGCCCGGGCCGGGGCAACTGTACTGCTTAAGCGTTCTTCTGAGCGGCTTCCGCGAGCGCCTTGGAGGCGGCGCGGCCACGGGGCAGCTTGATGTCCTCCACGCTGTTGGGCTCGGCGTAGTCGGACCACGCGGAGGGACGGCGGTTGGTCTTCTCCAGCATGCGCAGCTTCTGGTAGTGCGCGGCGCAGTAGCCCTTGGTGCGGCTGGGCTTGCCGCAGCCATTGATGGCGCACTCACGGGCGCCGCCTTCCGCCGCCGCCGGCTTGCGGCCCCGGCGCTTGCCACCCGACGCCGCCACCGGAGCGCTCACCGCGGCGCGACCCGCCGGACGGCCCACGGGACGACGGCCCGGCTTGCCCGCCGCGGGCGCGTTCGCGCCGAAGAGGGGGCCCACCACCTGAGCCAGGGGCGCCAGACGCTCGGCCACATTGCGCAGCGCATCCAGGTCCGCCGTGCCCGCCTCCAGACGAGACACCACGTCGCGCAGGGGCTTGAGCTGCACTTCAATTTCGTTGCGAATCATCTCGCGGAACGCCTTGTCAACTGACATTTCGAACAATCCTCGGTTTAAGGGGGGAGCATTGCATTGGCGTGAACCGGCACGCGGGACTACCAATACCTCCCAGAAAGGCAATTGTCGAAGGAAGCGATAAAAAGTTGTGACGCCACTGCGTATCAGCAGGTGAGAAAGGCCCGGGAAATGGGGCTCGGCGGCGCTTTCAGGCGCTTCTCACGCATCCCAATGCAGGGGTTCCAACAACGTTCCGCGACTGGAGGCAGGGGGGTGCTGCGAGCGATCCAGCAGTTCCTCGTACGTCAGTGCGAGGTCGTGTCCCAGTTCCGCCAATTCCTCCGCGTCCAGGGATGCGGACAGCCGTGGAAGCACCTCGTGTTCCGTGGCTTGCACATGCGCCACGACCCTGTCCTCCAGCGTGAAGAGGCGTGCCTGCCACTCGACGCCGCGAGGTGTCAGCTCCTGCAATTCCTCCATCAGCTCGCGCAGGGTGAGGTGGTCCTCCGCCTCCTCGCGGGCGCGGGTGCGGCCCTCCACGCGGGTCAGCAGCGGCTGGAGACAGCGCTCCTCCAGACGGGAGTGCAGGCGCAGGAGGCGGGAGAGGGTCTCCTGACCGTCCGCCAGGTCCTCCACGTCTGACTCCGAAGCCAGCCGCTCCAGCAGTTCCTCCAGTTCATGGTGTTGTTGCAGGAGGATTTCGAACGGGCCGGCCATGCACCCAAGCATCAGCACGGCCCCGGGGGCAGACAACCGCACCCGTCCCGCCGCCGTGAAAGCCAGCCTGCTGGCGTGCATGCCCTTTTCCGGTGATGGCGGCGGTGGAGCCCCTGCCCGCCCGCCTGCTACCAGGGTGCCAGCCCACGAGGGCGGCTGCATCTTGGCTCCACCGTGGAAAACCCATTCGCCAGCGTCCGACAGACCGTCTTCCGTTTCGCGGAGCGCGGTGCCGCCCTGTCCGCGCGTTATCACCGCGCCCGGCTGATGGGTGCTGAACATCTGCCCAGGCAGGGGCCGTTGCTGCTCGTAGGGAACCACGGTGTCTGGGGATACGAGACCCCCGCCTTCTTCCACCTGCTGCACCAGGCCACGGGGCGCTATCCGCTGGGGCTCGCGGAGCGGGGATTCTTCAAGATTCCCCTCGTGCGCACGGTGTTGCCCTGGCTGGGCGGCGTGGAGGGGACGAAGGAGAACGCGCTCCGGTCGCTCCAGGAGGGACAGCTCGTCGTCTGTTATCCGGGCGGCGCGCGGGAGACCTTCAAACGCAGCCAGGGCCGCTACCGCCTGCGGTGGGAGCGTGCGCTGGGCTTTGTCCGGCTGGCCATGCAGGCCGGGGTGCCGGTGGTGCCCTTCGCGGGTTTTGGGGTGGATGACACCTTCTTCTGGCCTCCGGACGAGGACCGCTGGTGCCTGCGCCTGGCCGCGGAGGATAAATACCGCATGCCCCTGGTGATGGGATTGGGTCCACTTCCGCTGCCGGTCCAGCTCACCTTCGCCGTGGGTGAACCCCATGAACCGCCGCCGTCGGGTGCGTCGGAGTCGCGCGTGCGGGCCTTCCGCGACCGCGTGGCCGCCAGCGTCCGGCGCCTGCTCCTGAGGGCCTGCCATGCTTGACGCCCCCGCCAGCCATGCCGTTGCGCCCAAGCCCCGGGTACCGCCGCTGGTCCCGGACGTGGAAGACATCCAGCAGGGCTATGAACAGCTGGAGTGCGAGGAGCGCGTCGTCCGGGGCACGCCGGTGCGGCTGTTCACCTTTCCCAAGGGCAACAGGGATGTATCACGCACGGTGCTCTGTCTTCCGGGGCTGGGCGCCAGTGGCCGCTCCTTCGCGCCCATGGAGCCGCTGGCCCAGGCGTGGAACCTCCTGTTGTGGACGCCGCCCCTGAAGACGCCCGCGACGCATACGCCGTTGCAGTGGAACCTGTCGGTGCTCAACCACCCGGAGGCGCGGCTTCCGGAGCGCTTCGCGTTGATGGGGTCTTCCTATGGAAGCCTGGTGTCCATCGCGTATGCGTTGGAGCACCCGGAGCGGGTGAAGGCGCTGGTGCTGGTGTCGCCGGTGGCCAGCGTGCGCAAGGTGCGGCGGCTGGCGTTGACGCTGTCCACGCTGGTGCGGGCGCCCGGGCCGCTGGCGTATGTGTTCGCGCCCACGGTGGCCCGCATCCTGGGGGGCCGGTGGCTGCCGCCGGAGGGGCGGGCGGAGATTGTCCGCGAGGCCCGGCGCCTGTCGTCGCTGGAGCTGATGCGGCGGCTGCGCGACATCCTGGCCGCGGACTTCCTGCACCGGCTGCGGGAGCTGCGCGTGCCCACGCTCATCATCGAGGGAGGCCGCGACCTGCTGGTGCCGCCCGCGGCCGCGCGCGACGTGGCGGAGCACGTGCCGGGCGCCCGGCTGGAGTTCCTGGAGGCGGCCAGTCACCTGCCGTACATGAGCCACCCGGAAGCGTTCAATGAACGCGTGTCCGACTTCCTGTCGCGGCACCCTGACTGAACAGTCGCTATTTCTATCGTCGGGGGAACACAATCGTATGACGACCGCCGCCGATCAGCTGTCCCGTTCCGCGCTGCTGTTCCTGTCGCGTCAGTCCAACCTCAAGGACGTGGCCACGCGGCTCAAACCCTTTCGCCAGCTGGCGTCCCGCTTCATCGCGGGGGAGACGCTGGAGGAGGCGGTGGAGGCGGTGAAGGCCCTCACCGCGAAGGGATTGACGGCCAGCTTCGACCATCTCAACGAAGCGGTGCGGACGCCCCAGGAGACGCGCGACGAGGTGCGGCAGTATCAGCGGCTGCTCGCGCGCATCGACCAGGTGGGCGTGAAGGCCAACGTGTCGCTGAAGCTCACGCAGTGCGGTGTGTTGTTCGACCGGAACCTGGCCCTGCAGAACGCGCGGGCGGTGGTGGCGGACGCGGCGGCGCGGGACTCCTTCGTGCGCGTGGACATGGAGGAGAGCGCCGTCACGCAGGTGACCCTGGACATCGTGCGGGATTTGCACTCGGAGTTCGGTGAGACGCACGTGGGCGCGGTGCTCCAGAGCTACTTGAAGCGCACGGAGGAGGACGCGAAGGCCCTGTGCGCCGAGCGCGTCCGCATCCGGCTGTGCAAGGGGGCCTACCTGGAGGGTCCGGACGTGGCCTTCCCGGACAAGAAGGACGTGGACGCGAACTTCGTGCGCTGCATGCACATCCTGTTGGACAGCGGCGTGTATCACGGCATCGCCACGCATGATGAGCGGATGGTGGACGCCACGCTGGAGTACGCCGCGCGCCAGCATCTGCCCAAGGGCGCCTTCGAATTCCAGATGCTGTATGGCATCCGGCGCGACCTGCAGGAGCGGCTGGCGAAGGAAGGCCATCCGGTGCGTGTCTATGTCCCGTATGGGAAGCACTGGTATCCGTATTTCATGCGCAGGCTGGCGGAGCGTCCGGCCAACCTGTGGTTCGTGATGCGCAACCTGATGAAGGGATGAGCGATGAGGAACCCGTACGCCGCCGCGTATGTCGCCGGGGCCGTGGGCACCGGCGCCCTGGGAATCCTGGTCAGCGTGCGCAACGCCACGCTGGGCCACCCGCCGCCCTACGCCGCGCGCCACATCGCCCGGCAGGTGCTGAGCCGGCTGTTCGGCCGGTGGATGTCCCGGCGGGAGGCGTCGCGCTGGGCCTTCGCGCTGCGCGCGGGCTACGGCCCCCTGCTGGGGATGGGCTGGGGCCTGGTGCGGATGCGCACGTCGAAGTGGCCCCTGGTGGGCAGCGGCGTCCTGCTGGGCCTGGGCGTGCTGGCGTTCGAGCGGATGGCCTTCCCCCTCTTCAAGGCGACGGCGCTGGCGAACACCTGGTCGCGCGCGGAGCATGTCTGGCTGTTCGCGCAGACGGCGCTGTTCGGCGTCGTCACCGAGGCGACGCTGCGGCAGCTGGTGAAGTAGGCCGTTTCCAGAAGTGGGACGGCCGTTCCCAGTTCCGGTCAGGCCTCCGGGCGGCGCGCCCCGCCCGGCAGGGGAAGGCCGCGCGTGGCATCCTCATTGCTTTACGGGTGCCTTCGTCCCCCCACCCCTGACAGGTCCATGCTCTTGCACGAAGTCCGGCGCGCGTTGCGCTCGATGGCCCGGGAGAAGCTCTTCACCGCGGTCGTCGTCACGACGCTCGCGCTCACCATTGGCGCGACCACGGCGGTCTTCAGCATCGTGTATCCGGTGCTCTGGCAGCCCCTGCCGTACCCGGAGCCGGAGCAGCTGGTCCGCCTCTTCCAGACGACGGTCCCCGGCGCGGGGGCGGGACCCCACAAGGACCGCACCCGTGTGAGCCTTCCGGTGTGGAACGCGTGGCGGGAAGGGGCGCGGGGCTTCTCCGGCATCGAGGGCGTCCGGGTGGAGAAGCAGCTGCTGGG